>NZ_LR134117.1:0-310150 GCF_900635445.1 Serratia odorifera | reverse complement strand
AATGACACGGATACCGTCGCAACCATGGTCGGTGCGATTTCAGGGGCATACCATGGTGCTGCGGCCTGGCCTGAACATTACCTGCCTCTGCTGGATAAAATGAACCATTTCTCGCTGGAGGCGCTGGCGCGTTCAATAACCGAATAATGCATAACCAAGGGAAAGCGCTGCAACTTTCCCTTCCAACCTGACCAGGCGAGGTTTTACGTTGGTGGTAGATAAGGCGAGCTATACGCCATTATACAAGCAGTTATATTCCATTATCTGCCATCGGATCCTTGACGGCACCTATCGGCTGGGCGATCGCCTGCCGACGCAAAAAGACATCGCCCGCCAGTTTGATGTATCGCTGATTGTGGTAAAGCAGGCGTGGAACGCGCTGGTGGAAAGCGGCATCATTGCGTCGCAGCGTGGTACCGGCTCGGTGGTCAATGCGTTGCCGGAGGGCGCCAGTTACGGTCATACCTTCCGCGGTATCACCGCCGATCTCAGTTTTTCCCAGATCCGCATCGACAGTCAGATCCTCGACATTGCGCTACGCAGCGCCAAAGATGCCCTGCTGGACGGGTTGAACCTGCCACCCGGCAATAAATACCTGTTTATTTCGCGCGTGCGTTCCGCCAAGGGCAAGCCGTTCAACCATGAGAAAATCTATATCAACCTGGCGTTTTTCCCCGGGTTGCAACTGCAGCCGCAGGATCTGGCCAATCAATCGCTCTATCAGTTGCTGATGGCGCGTTATCAGATCGCCATCGGGTCGGCGGTAGAAAAAATCGACGCCATCTTGCCATCTCGTGAACTGTGTGAACTGCTGCAGATAGCGGCGAATACGCCATTGCTGTCGGTCGCTCGGCAAACTTTTCTCAGCGGTGCCGATCAGCCGTTTGAATATTGCCGTTATGCGGTGCTCTCGGAATATTTTGGCGAGATTCATTATCAGTAGTTCCGGTGTTACAGTCATTGGCATAATGACTCGCTAAAAGGATCGGCATGACGCGTTGGCTGTTGATCGCTGTAGGTTGGGTAGCGGTGGCGTTGGCCACGCTGGGCGTAGTGTTACCGTTGTTGCCGACCACCCCTTTTCTGCTGCTGGCGGCCTGGTGTTTCGCCCGCTCGTCGCCGCGGTTCCATCAATGGCTGCTGTACCGTTCATGGTTCGGCGGTTATCTGCGTCATTGGCAACGGCACCGCGCATTGCCGCCGGGCGCCAAATGGAAGGCGATGCTGTTTATCGTGCTGACTTTCGCCGTGTCGTTATGGCTGGTGAAAATCTGGTGGGTGCGCGGTCTGCTGCTGCTGATGCTGGCGACGCTGTTGATCGTCATGCTACGTCTGCCGGTGGTTGATCCGCAGCAGCACAAACGGCGCTGATGGCGGGGTAAAATTCTTGTTAGCCTGACGTCGTCAACTGACGGCAAGCGTATGAATCTGCAGGCCCCGACGGCGTTCGCCTACCCCTGCGCGGCAGGAAAGATGCAGGGCAGAGTTGCAATTGTCAGCCAGTTTGCATAGATTTGGGCGTTTTCGTGCGCGGGAACCCTCCCTGAACGTCCTTGATTAATGGTTTCGCCCCTTGGGGTGAAGCGGGATGTCAGGCGGCCTGCGTTCCAGTTTCAAGCAGTTTTATCAGGCAATAATTATGACCGCTACTGCGCAGCAGCTTCAGTTTATCAAAGACAGTATCAAAACCATCCCGGATTACCCTAAACCGGGCATCCTGTTCCGTGACGTCACCAGCCTGCTGGAGAATCCGCTGGCTTACGCTGCCAGCATCGAGCTGCTGGTTGAGCGTTATCGCGAAGCAGGCGTCACCAAAGTGGTCGGTACCGAAGCGCGTGGTTTCCTGTTTGGTGCGCCGGTGGCGCTGGCGTTGGGCGTGGGGTTTGTGCCGGTGCGCAAGCCGGGCAAATTACCGCGTGCCACGCTGATTGAAAGCTATGAGCTGGAATACGGCACCGACCAGCTTGAAATCCACAGCGATGCCATCAGCGCTGACGACGTGGTATTGGTGGTGGACGATCTGTTGGCGACCGGCGGTACCATCGAAGCCACCGCCAAACTGATCCGCCGTTTGGGTGGCCAGGTGAAAGACGCCGCCTTTATCATCAACCTGCCGGATCTCGGTGGCGAAGCGCGTCTGAACAAGCTTGGCATCGATTGCTACAGCCTGGTCAACTTCGCGGGTCATTGATTTAACGTTCTATCCCGACGAATATCGAGCGACTGGGGCACAGGCCATTGGTCAACGGCGCTGTCGCTCGAAACAGAATGGGCTATCGCGGATCGCCGCACTGCTGTGTTAGCATGACCCTCCAGATTATTCGACTTCTCCGGTATTAATGAGCTATCAGGTTCTCGCCCGTAAGTGGCGCCCGCAAACCTTTGCAGATGTGGTTGGGCAAGAACACGTCCTGACCGCACTGGCCAACGGCCTAACGCTTGGGCGGATTCATCATGCCTATCTATTCTCGGGCACGCGCGGCGTGGGTAAGACCACCATCGCCCGCCTGTTGGCCAAAGGCCTTAACTGTGAAACCGGCATTACCGCTACCCCATGTGGCCAATGCGACAACTGCCGCGAGATTGAGCAGGGGCGTTTTGTCGATCTTATCGAGATCGATGCGGCCTCCAGAACCAAGGTGGAAGATACCCGCGATCTGCTGGACAACGTGCAGTACGCGCCAGCACGCGGCCGTTTCAAGGTCTATCTGATCGATGAAGTGCACATGCTGTCGCGCCATAGCTTCAATGCGTTGCTGAAAACGCTGGAAGAGCCGCCGGCGCATGTGAAATTTTTATTGGCGACCACCGATCCGCAAAAACTGCCGGTGACCATTCTGTCACGCTGCCTGCAATTCCATTTGAAGGCGCTGGACGTGGAGCAAATCCGCAATCAGCTGGAAACGGTACTGCAGGCAGAACAGATCGCGAGCGACGCTCGTGCACTGCAACTGTTGGCGCGCGCCGCCGACGGCAGCATGCGCGACGCCCTTAGCCTGACCGATCAGGCGATCGCCATGGGCGAGGGCCAGGTCACCAGTGCCACCGTCAGCCATATGCTCGGCACGCTGGACGACGAACAGCCGTTGGCGATCCTTGAAGCGCTGGTGAGCGCCGACGGCGAAAAAGTCATGGCCCAGGTGGCGCAAGCGGCAGCTCGCGGCGTCGACTGGGAAAACCTGCTGGTGGAAACCCTGGCGCTGTTGCACCGCATTGCGATGGTGCAATTGCTGCCTTCGGTGCTGGACCATCATTACGCGGCTATCGAACAGCGACTGCGCGAGCTGGCGCGCAGCTTGCCGCCCACCGACGTGCAACTGTATTACCAGACGTTACTGGTGGGCCGTAAAGAACTGGCCTATGCCCCCGATCGCCGTATGGGCGTAGAAATGACCCTGTTGCGAGCGTTGGCGTTTCACCCCAAGGCGCAGATCCCCGAACCGGTTGCGATTACCCCAACGTCCTCGACGCAGGGCGTGACGCCGGCCGTCCCGGCAGCGCAGGCGAGGTCGGCAGCGCCGTCACCGTCAGAGACGCCGCCGCCGTTAGGGCAGGCCGCACCCTCGTCACCGGCGGTAAATTTACCGGATGCCACCGCGCAATTATTGAAGGCGCGCACCCAGTTGCAGCGGCAACAGGGGGCATCTACACCAAAAAAGAGTGAGCCGGCGGCGCCTGGAAGAGCGCGGCCGGCAAACTCGGCACTGGAGCGATTGGCTTCCGTGACTGAGCGCAGCCAGCAGCGTCAGGCGGAAAAAATCGTCAAGGAAAAACCGGCCAAGCCGGAGGCGTATCGCTGGCGGGCGCAAACCGCGCCAGAAGCAGCGCCAGAACCACTGGCGACGCCAAAGGCACTGCGTACCGCGCTGGAACATGAAAAAACCCCCGAGCTGTCGGCTAAACTGGTGGTAGAGTCAATCGCGCGCGACCCGTGGGCGGCGGAAATAGACCGGCTGACTATCCCGAAACTGGTGCAGCAACTGGCGTTGAACGCCTTTAAACAGCAGTCGGAACCCGGCAAGATTTGTCTCCATCTGCGGCCTGCGCAGCGCCATCTGAACACCCCCTCGGCGCAAAAGGCGTTATGCGACGCGCTCAGCGAGCTGCACGGCGGCCCGATTGAGCTGACCGTAGTGGAAGACGAAAACCCGGCGGAGCGTACGCCGCTGGAGTGGCGGCAAGCCATTTATGAAGAAAAACTGGCGCAGGCGCGTCAGTCCATCGTTGCGGATACCAATATCCAGACGCTGCGTCGCTTCTTTGATGCAGATCTGGATGAAGACAGTATCCGCCCCATTTAACCGCTGCGCACCGTGCGCGGCCCATTGCTACGAGAGACGACTATGTTTGGTAAAGGCGGTCTGGGCAACCTGATGAAGCAAGCCCAGCAAATGCAGGAAAAAATGCAGCAGATGCAGGAAGAAGTCGCCAAATTGGAAGTAACTGGCGAA
The DNA here is from genome assembly GCF_900635445.1 of Serratia odorifera. NCBI lineage: Bacteria > Pseudomonadati > Pseudomonadota > Gammaproteobacteria > Enterobacterales > Yersiniaceae > Serratia > Serratia odorifera. Next base: position 305,699 of record NZ_LR134117.1, on the reverse strand, counting down.
TCCGGCGCTGGCCTGGTGAAAGTAACCATCAACGGGGCGCATAACTGCCGCCGTGTGGAAATCGATCCGAGCCTGATGGAAGACGATAAAGACATGCTGGAAGATCTGATCGCGGCTGCGTTCAATGATGCAGCACGTCGCGTTGAAGAAACCCAGAAAGAAAAAAATGGCGTCGGTCTCCAGCGGTATGCAGTTGCCGCCTGGCTTTAAGATGCCGTTCTGATGCAAACCAGTCCGCTGCTTGAAACCTTGATGGAGGCGCTGCGCTGCCTGCCGGGCGTTGGCCCGAAATCGGCGCAGCGTATGGCGTTTCAACTGCTGCAGCGCGATCGCAGCGGTGGCATGCGTCTGGCACAGGCGCTGACCCGTGCGATGTCGGAAATCGGCCATTGCGCCGATTGCCGCACCTTCACCGAGCAGGACATTTGCACCATATGCGCCAATCCGCGTCGTCAGCAAAACGGCCAGATTTGCGTGGTGGAAAGTCCGGCGGATATCCATGCCATCGAGCAGACCGGCCAGTTCGCCGGCCGCTATTTTGTGCTGATGGGCCATCTGTCGCCGCTTGACGGCATCGGGCCCGGCGATATCGGTCTCGATCGGCTGGAGCAACGGCTGGAACAGGAAAGCATCAGCGAAGTGATCCTGGCCACCAACCCGACGGTGGAAGGCGAAGCAACCGCCAATTACATCGCGGAAATGTGCGGCCAGTACGGCGTACTGGCCAGCCGCATTGCGCACGGTGTGCCGGTAGGCGGTGAATTGGAAATGGTCGACGGCACCACGCTGTCGCACTCATTGGCCGGTCGCCACGCCATCAAATACTGACGCACTTCCCTGACGGGGCGGCTTCGCCCCGTCAGCTTCGGTTAAAAAATTCCCCGTCACCCGCTTGAAAAATAAGGCTCTCATCCCCACCTGATCCTCATTGTCTGTGTTTGGTTGCAATTGTCTTTGAGGTAAGCAATGAGTATGAAAGGTCAAGAAACTCGCGGATTTCAGTCTGAAGTAAAACAACTGCTTCATTTGATGATTCATTCGCTGTACTCCAATAAAGAAATTTTCCTGCGCGAACTGATTTCCAACGCATCCGATGCGGCGGACAAACTTCGTTTCCGCGCGCTGTCTGCGCCGGAACTGTACGAAGGGGACGGCGAGCTGCGCGTACGTCTGTCCTTTGACAAAGAAAAACGTACTCTGACCATCGCTGACAACGGCATCGGCATGCGTCGCGATGAAGTGATCGAGAACCTCGGCACCATCGCCAAATCGGGCACCAAGGCTTTCCTCGAATCGATCGGTTCCGATCAGGCTAAAGACAGCCAGCTGATCGGTCAGTTCGGCGTCGGTTTCTACTCGGCGTTCATCGTCGCGGACAAGGTGACGGTACGCACCCGAGCCGCAGGCGCCGCTGCCGATGAGGGCGTGTTCTGGGAATCCGCCGGCGAGGGCGATTACACTATCGCCGACATCAGCAAAGCCGAACGTGGCACCGAAATTACGCTGCACCTGCGTGAAGGTGAAGACGAGTATCTCGACGCCTGGCGCCTGCGTTCGGTGATCGGCAAATATTCCGATCACATTGCGTTGCCGGTCGAGATCGAAAGCAACAACCCGGAAGAGGCCGACGGCGCGACCCACTGGGAGAAAATCAACAAGGCCCAGGCACTGTGGACGCGCAGCAAGTCCGATATTACCGATGAAGAATATAAAGAATTCTACAAGCACATTGCCCACGACTTCACCGACCCGCTGAGCTGGAGCCACAACCGTGTTGAAGGCAAGCAGGAATACACCAGCCTGCTGTACATCCCGGCGCAGGCACCGTGGGACATGTGGAATCGCGATCACAAACACGGCCTGAAACTGTACGTACAGCGCGTATTCATCATGGACGACGCAGAGCAGTTCATGCCGAACTACCTGCGCTTTGTGCGCGGGCTGATCGACTCCAACGATTTGCCGCTCAACGTATCGCGTGAAATTCTGCAAGACAGTCGCGTGACCCAGAACCTGCGCAGCGCGCTGACCAAACGTGTACTGCAGATGCTGGAAAAACTGGCCAGGGACGACGCTGAAGCCTATCAGAAGTTCTGGCAGCAATTCGGCCTGGTGCTGAAGGAAGGTCCGGCGGAAGATGCGGCAAACAAGGACGCAATTGCCAAGCTGTTGCGCTTTGCCTCTACTCACGGCGACAGCTCGGCGCAAACCGTGTCGCTGGAAGAGTACGTCAGCCGCATGAGCGAAGGGCAGGATAAGATCTACTATATCACCGCCGACAGCTACGCCGCGGCCAACAGCAGCCCGCACCTGGAGCTGTTCCGCAAGAAGGGCATCGAAGTACTGCTGTTGTCTGAGCGCATCGACGAATGGATGATGAGCTACCTGACCGAATTCGACGGTAAATCATTCCAGTCGGTCAGCAAGGCCGATGAAGCGCTGGAAAAACTGGCGGAAGAAACCGAAGAACAGAAAGACGCTGAAAAACAGCTGGAGCCATTCATCGAACGGGTTAAAACCCTGCTGGGCGAGCGGGTGAAGGACGTGCGCCTGACGCACCGTCTGACCGATACGCCGGCGATCGTGACCACCGATGCCGATGAAATGAGCACCCAGATGGCGAAACTGTTCGCAGCCGCCGGCCAGCAGGCGCCGGAAGTGAAGTACATTTTCGAGCTGAATCCGGAACATGCGTTGGTCAAACGCGCATCCGATGTGGGTGATAACGAACAATTTGCCGAATGGATCGACCTGTTGCTGGATCAGGCGTTGCTGGCCGAACGCGGCACGTTGGAAGATCCGAACCAGTTCATCCGCCGCATGAACAAGTTGCTTTCCGCATAATTCCGATTTGCCACGCCCAAAATCGTCTGGTTTTGGGCGTTTTCCCCGCTATAACCCGTGCAGTCGTGTCTTTTCGCCACTTTTCTCCCTGTCGATACGCAATCGATTTCCTTTCTCGTGCCTTGAGCCACCCCCCCGCTAAAATGGTATGGTTGAGCGTTTTCGCAATTTTATAAAAATATAAGAGGATTTACGCAATGCGTATCATTCTGCTGGGCGCTCCGGGCGCTGGTAAAGGTACTCAGGCTCAATTCATCATGGAGAAATACGGTATTCCGCAAATCTCCACCGGTGATATGTTGCGCGCAGCCGTGAAGGCCGGCACTGAACTGGGCAAGCAGGCGAAAGAAATCATGGATGCCGGCAAGCTGGTCACCGATGAGCTGGTGATTGCCCTGGTAAAAGAGCGGATCGCCCAGGAAGATTGCCGTAACGGTTTCCTGCTGGACGGTTTCCCACGCACTATTCCACAGGCCGATGCAATGAAAGAAGCCGGTATCAAGGTGGATTACGTGCTGGAATTCGACGTGCCGGACGAACTGATCGTCGATCGTATCGTTGGCCGCCGTGTGCATGCGCCATCGGGCCGCGTGTATCACGTTAAATTCAATCCGCCTAAGGTCGAAGGCAAGGATGACGTGACCGGTGAAGAGCTGACCACGCGTAAAGACGACCAGGAAGAAACCGTGCGTAAACGTCTGGTGGAATACCATCAGTTGACGGCGCCATTGGTTGCCTACTATCGCCAGGAAGCCGACGCCGGCAACACCGAATATCACAAAATCAACGGCACCCGCAAAGTTGATGAAGTGAGCGCCGAACTGGCCACTATTCTCGGCTAAGTCGAGAGGTCAGCGTCAGCCAACGTCGGGCATGCGCCCGGCGTTTTTTTTTTGCTTTTTTCCCACGAAATGTGATCCCCTTAGCTTGTTGCAGCGCCGTTGTTTAAATCCCTAACGGGAATGGCGTATAACAGCCTCCATTTCAGCCGTCAGGAAGAAGCGCATGCTCAGACAGACTACTTTTCTGGAAGAATCCACCGCTCGGCAGATCGTTCAACGCGCCATGGGGATCATCAACCATTCGGTAAACGTGATGGATCACAATGGTGTCATTATCGCCTCTGGGGATGCGACGCGGCTGTTCCAGCGTCATGAAGGCGCGGTATTGGCATTGACCGAAAACCGCGTGGTGGAGATCGATATGGCCACCGCCGCACACCTGAAAGGCGTACAGCCGGGCATTAATCTGCCGTTCTGTTTCCGCAATCAGCGGGTGGGGGTGATTGGTATCTCCGGCGATCCGGCGCAGGTGCGCAACTATGCCGAGCTGGTGAAGATGGCGGCCGAACTGATGGTGGAACAGGCGGCGCTGCTTGGCCAGCATCAGTGGGAAAAGCGCTACCGCGAAGAACTGGCAAACCAGCTGTTGCAGGGAACCGGGGAGCCGGCGGCGCTGGAATCCATGGCGGCGTATCTGGGGCTGGATCTGCAACAGCCGCGAATTGTGTGGATCATCGAGTTGCACGATCGGCAACCGCACCTGCTGCGCGAGTTGCTGAGCGAACTGGAAAACACCCAGCGTGAGGCGCTGATCGCCATGACCGGCTTCAATGAGCTGGTGTTGCTGCGGCCTGCCAGCCTGGCGCAGGGAGTGTGGAACCTGAAGCAGGAGCGCAAGCAGGCGCAGCAGTTGCAGGCGCAGTTTCAGCAGCGCTTCAATCTGCGGCTGATCGTCGGCGGGTTGTTTGGCGGCGGCGACGGCGTTTTCCGTTCCGGACTGACCGCGCGAGCCACCCAGGCGATGGCAAAGCGGCTCAAGCTACGGCATAAATCGCTGTTTTACCCGGACTATCCGTTGCCATCTCTGCTGTGCGACATGAGCGACGATTGGCGAGCCCAGGAGCTGAGCCGTCCGTGGCAGCAACTGTGTGAACACGATGAGAAAGGGGTACTGCGCCAAACCCTGCGGCAATATTTTTACCGGAACTGTGATCAAACGCAGACCGCGGTTCAGCTTCATATCCATGTCAATACCCTGCGCTATCGCCTGCAACGAATCGAGGCGATTACAGGATTAAAAATCAATGAATTAACCGGAACCTTGCAGTTGTATATCGGCATGCTGATGAACGAGTGAATTGTGTTAACCCACAACTTTGTTGCCACTCATCGGCGCGTTTTTTGTTGCTTCCTCTCAAGTTAATCCCGTTGTGCGGGGATATGTTGGCCTAACACCAACAACAAGAGAATAACAACAATGACAACGGTATCCACACTGGGTGCACTGGTGGCGTTGATTGTCGCCATCGTGCTGATTTTACGCAAGGTTCCGCCCGCTTACGGCATGATAGCCGGCGCGTTGGCGGGAGGATTGGTCGGCGGTGCCGATCTGATACAAACCGTTACGCTGATGATTACCGGCGCTCAGGGCATTACCAATGCGGTGATGCGCATTCTGGCGGCGGGCGTGCTGGCCGGGGTGCTGATTGAGTCCGGCGCGGCGCATACCATTGCCGAAACCATCGTGCGCAAAGTGGGTGAAACCCGCGCGCTGCTGGCGCTGGCAGTGGCTACACTGATCCTGACGGCGGTCGGGGTATTTATCGACGTGGCGGTGATTACGGTTGCACCGATCGCCCTGTCGATCGCGCAGAAGGCGGGGATCTCACGCGTGGCGATCCTGCTGGCGATGATCGGCGGCGGTAAGGCGGGCAACGTGATGTCGCCTAACCCCAACACCATCGCGGCGGCAGATAATTTCCACGTGCCGCTAACCTCGGTGATGATGGCGGGCATTGTGCCCGGCCTGTGCGGACTGGTGGTGGCCTACCTGCTGGCCAAGCGGCTCAGCAATCGGGGCAGCATGGTCAGTGCCGATGAGCTGACGGTGCAGGCCGAGGGCGTTCGCCCCGGTTTTATGGCGGCGATCAGCGCACCGTTGGTGGCCATCCTGCTGTTGTCGCTACGGCCGATCGCCGGCATAGCCATCGATCCCTTGATCGCCTTGCCGGTTGGCGGCCTGGTCGGCGCATTGCTGATGGGGCGAATTCGCCAATGCAATCAGTTTATGGTGTCGGGGCTGTCTCGCATGGCGCCGGTGGCGATCATGTTGCTTGGCACTGGCACGCTGGCGGGCATCATCGCCAATTCACAGTTAAAGGACGTGTTGATTAACGGCCTGACGCATACCGGCCTGCCGGCCTGGCTGCTGGCACCACTGTCCGGCGCGCTGATGTCCATGGCGACCGCGTCGACCACCGCCGGCACCGCCGTGGCATCAGGGGTGTTTAGCAGCACGCTGCTGGAACTGGGCGTCAGCGGCCTGGCGGGTGCAGCGATGATCCACGCCGGCGCTACGGTGCTTGACCATTTGCCACACGGCAGTTTCTTCCACGCCACTGGCGGCAGCGTCAATATGGCGGTGCACGAGCGGTTAAAACTGTTGCCGTACGAAACGCTGGTGGGCTTTACCATTGCGGCAGTCTCTGCGCTGATGTTTGGCGTATTCAATCTGGCAGGCTAAGGAAACTATGATGAAAGCGCTGAGGAAAGTGGTAATCGCTCCGGACTCCTTTAAGGAAAGCCTGAGTGCGCTGGACGTTGCAGCGGCGATTGAACGCGGGTTTCGCCAGATTTATCCCGACGTTGAATACGTCAAGTTGCCGATGGCCGACGGCGGTGAAGGCACGGTGGATTCGATGGTGGCAGCGACCGAGGGCGAAATCGTTCAGTTGTCGGTACGTGGGCCGCTAGGCATGCCGGTTGAGGCATTTTATGGCCTGCTGGGCGACGGCGAAACGGCGGTGATTGAAATGGCGGCGGCCTCCGGCTTGCACCTGGCACCGAGCGATCAGCGCGATCCGTTGATCGCCACCAGCTATGGTACTGGCGAACTGATACTGGCGGCGCTCGATCGCGGCGTTAGCGCGATTATCCTCGGCATCGGCGGCAGCGCAACCAACGACGGCGGTGCCGGCATGATGCAGGCGCTGGGCGCCAGGCTGCTGGATGGGCAACAACGTCCCTTGCCGCCGGGCGGCGCGGCGCTGGCCAGCCTGGCCGAGCTTGACCTTTCCGGCGTGGATGCGCGTTTGCAACAGGTGAAGGTTACCGTGGCCTGCGACGTGGATAATCCGCTGTGCGGCAAAAACGGCGCTTCGGCCATTTTTGGCCCGCAAAAAGGTGCGACGCCGGCGATGGTTGAGCAGTTGGATAACGCGTTGCGTCATTACGGCACCCTGTTGGAACAGACCACTGGGCGCAAAGTGCTCAATGCACCGGGTGCCGGGGCGGCTGGCGGTATGGGCGCGGCATTGCTCGGCATGCTCGATGCGCAGCTGCGGCCAGGCATCGAAATCGTGATCGAAACCCTGCGGCTGGAAGAGGCGATCCTGGGAGCCGATCTGGTGATCACCGGCGAAGGGCGACTCGACAGTCAGTCTGTCCATGGCAAGACGCCGATTGGCGTGGCGCGCGTCGCCAAGCGGCATCGGCTGCCGGTGATTGGCATTGCCGGTAGCCTGGCGGCGGATTATCAGGTGGTGCACCAGCACGGCATCGACGCGGCGTTTTCGGTGATCGATCGCATCGTGACGCTGGAGGAGGCGCTGGGCAGCGCGGCGCATAACCTGGAAGTCACCGCGCGCAACGTGGCGGCGGTGTGGCAACTGGCACAACGGTAAAGCCTGTCGCTGTTATCGGTTCCGATAAACCTCATTTCCGTTACAATAGCCTCAGTCAATGGTTATAACCAGGATGCGCTGGGCGTAAGGGAAACGAGGGGAACAAAGATGAAGCAAGAGAAACACGGGGTGCTGCTGGTGAACTTGGGTACGCCGGATGCCCCGACTTCGCCTGCGGTAAAACGCTACCTGAAGGAATTCCTCAGTGACGATCGCGTGGTAGACACCGCGCCGCTGATCTGGTGGCCGATTCTCAATGGCGTCATTTTGCCGATCCGCTCGCCGCGCGTTGCCAAGCTGTATCAGTCGGTGTGGATGGACGAAGGTTCACCGCTGCTGGTGTTCAGTCGCCGGCAGCAACAGGCGCTGGCGGAAAGAATGCCGAACACGCCGGTGGAGTTGGGCATGAGCTATGGGTCGCCGAGTCTGGCACAGGCCATCGACAAACTGCTGTCGCAGGGCGTAACCCATCTGGTGGTGCTACCGCTGTACCCACAGTATTCATGTTCGACCAGCGCTGCGGTGTGGGACGGCGTGGCGCGCGTGCTCAAAGGCTATCGTCGCCTGCCATCGGTCAGCTTTATTCGCGATTACGCTGAGCACCCGGCGTATATCGCCGCATTGCGTCACAGCGTCGAACGGGCATTCGATCAGCATGGCCAGCCCGATCGGCTGTTGCTGTCGTTCCACGGCATTCCGAAACGCTATGCGCGGCTGGGGGATGACTACCCGCAACGCTGCGAAGATACCCTGCGCGCGCTGTCGGCATCGCTGCCGCTGGCGCCGGATCGCATCATGCTGACCTATCAGTCACGCTTTGGCCGTGAGCCATGGCTGACGCCGTATACCGACGAAACGCTGAAGGCGTTACCGGCGCAAGGCGTCAAGCATATTCAGGTTATTTGCCCGGGCTTCTCGGCCGACTGTCTGGAAACGCTGGAGGAAATCAAAGAGCAGAACCGCGAAATCTTTCTGCATGCCGGTGGTGAAAAATTTGAATATATTTCAGCGCTCAATGACGATTCGGCGCATATCGACATGATGCAGGAGCTGGTGGCGCAGCGTTTCTGATTGCCAACGGCGTATCATTTATCCGGCGGGAATGTGTTAACATTCCCCGCCTGTTAACTGCTACTACCGCCAAATTACATGAAATTTCCTGGTAAACGTAAGTCCAAACACTATTTTCCGGTGAACGCCCGCGATCCGTTATTGCAACAGGTTCAGCCCGAAAACGAAATCAGCACCTCTTATATCGTCGGCATCGATCAAACGCTGGTTGATATTGAAGCCAAAGTGGATGACGCGTTTGTTGAGCGCTATGGCCTGAGCCTGGGCCACTCGTTGGTGATTGAAGACCAGGTCGCCGAAGCGCTGTATCAGGAATTGAGCGAAAAAAACCTGATAACCCATCAGTTTGCCGGTGGCACCATCGGCAATACGCTACATAACTATTCGGTGCTGGCGGACGATCGCTCGATCTTGCTGGGCGTCATGTGCAGCAATATCAAAATCGGCAGTTACGCCTATCGTTACCTGTGCAATACCTCCAGCCGCACCGATCTCAACTATTTGCAGGCGGTAGACGGCGCGATTGGCCGTTGTTTCACGCTGATTAGCGAAAGCGGCGAACGCACCTTTGCCATCAGTCCCGGCCAGATGAACCAACTGCGCCCGGAAAGCATTCCGGAAGAGGTGATCGCCGGCGCGTCGGCGCTGGTGCTGACGTCGTATCTGGTGCGTTGCAAGCCCGGCGAACCGATGCCGGCGGCAACCATGCAGGCGATTGCCTTTGCCAAAAAGCATGATGTGCCAGTAGTGCTGACGCTGGGCACCAAATATGTGATCGCCGACAACCCGCAGTGGTGGCGCGACTTCTTGCGCGACAACGTCTCGATCCTGGCGATGAACGAAGACGAGGCGCTGGAACTGACCGGTCTAAGCGATCCGCTGACCGCGTCGGATATGGCGCTGGACTGGGTCGATCTGGTGCTGTGCACCGCCGGGCCGAACGGACTGTACATGGCCGGCTATACCGAAGAGGCGACCAAGCGCCAGACGCAGCACCCGTTGCTGCCGGGCCACATTGCCGAATTCAACCTTTACGAGTTCAGCCGTGCGATGCGTCGTGAGCATTGCGCAAGTCCGTTCCGCGTCTATTCGCATATTGCGCCGTATATGGGCGGGCCGGAAAAAATCATGAATACCAACGGGGCCGGTGATGGGGCGCTGTCGGCGCTGCTGCATGATATTGCCGCCAACGGTTATCACCGTAACAACGTGCCGAACTCCAGCAAGCATGCGCGCAGCTACCTGACCTACTCCTCGCTGGCACAGGTGTGCAAATATGCCAACCGCGTCAGCTATCAGGTGTTGAATCAGCATTCACCGCGTCTGACGCGCGGCCTGCCGGAACGGGAAGACAGCCTGGAAGAGTCTTACTGGGAACGGTAACCAGGGTTTGCTGCCATGCCGCTCAGGTTGAGCTGTCCGGCATGGCGATCCGCCAGGCAGGCCAATCAGATTGGGCAGGCTCCGGCTTTTTCTTCTTCGCTGATCTCGTCGAGTTGCAGAATATTCAGCATGCTGTTGGCGATTTCGCGTTCGCCCATCACCACCTGGTCGGCGCCGCGTTCGCTAATGTAGGTCACTTCATCGTCGTAATGGGCACGGGCGATAATGTCGATGTTTGGCCGCTTGCTGCGCGCCGAGGCGACGATTTCCCCCGCCTCGTAGCCGTTCGGAATGGTTAGCAGCAGCCATCGCGCGCAGTCGAGCCGCGCCAGCTCCATCACCTCTACGTTGGCGGCGTTGCCCAATACCGCTTTGATGCCCTGTTCGCGTAGCGCTTCCACCCGCGGGCGCGAGGTTTCAATCACCACCATCGGAATGCCGGCTTCGCGCAGCTTTTCGCCCAACAGGCTGCCAACGCGACCGTAGCCGACCACCAGCGCGTGGTTGCACATATCTACCGGGATCTGTTTTTCTTCTTCCACCGCTTCTTCCAGACTCTGCTCTTCCAGGGTTTCGGTTTTTGCCAGATAACGTTCGAGCAGGGTAAACAGCAGCGGGTTGAGCATAATGGACAAGATGGCGCCGGCCAGCACCAGATTGCGCCCGTGTTCCGACATCATGCCAAGCGAAATCCCCAGGCCGGCCAGAATAAAGGCGAATTCACCGATTTGCGCCAGGCTGGCGGAAATGGTCAGCGCGGTACGCTTGGAGTGTCCAAACATTCTCACCAACAGGAAGGCGGCGGCGGATTTGCCGAACACGATGATCGCCAGCGTCGCCAGCACCGCCAGCGGTTCGTTGATTAAAATCATTGGGTCGAACAGCATGCCGACCGAAACAAAGAACAGCACCGCAAAGGCATCGCGCAGCGGCAGGGTATCATGCGCCGCACGCTGGCTCAGTTCCGATTCGTTCAGCACCATGCCGGCAAAGAAGGCGCCGAGCGCAAACGACACGTCAAACAGGCCGACGGCACCGTAGGCGATACCGAGCGCCAGCGCCAGCACCGCCAGGGTAAACAGTTCGCGTGAGCCCGTGCTGGCGGTCTTGGCCAGGATCCACGGCACGGCACGGCGGCCGACGACGATCATCAGCGCCATAAAGGCCACCACCTTGCCGATGGTGATTGCCAGCTCGCTCAGCAGTTGCAGAGTGCTGGCGTGATTGCCGCCGCCCAACAGATTGCCGAAGGCCGGCAACAGCACCAGCGTCAGCACCATCGCCAGATCTTCGACGATCAGCCAGCCGATGGCGATTTGCCCGCGCTGGCTGTCGATAAGCTGCCGTTCTTCCAGCGCCCGCAGTAACACCACGGTACTGGCGGTCGACAGGCAGAGGCCAAATACCAGCCCGGAAATCAGATCCCAGCCTAGCAGATGCGACAGGCCGATACCCAACAGGGTGGCGACGGCGATCTGCGCAACGGCGCCGGGGATGGCGATGGATTTTACTGCCAGCAGATCTTTAAGCGAGAAATGGAGACCGACGCCGAACATCAACAGGATCACGCCGATTTCCGCCAGTTCCGGCGCCAGTGAGGTGTCGGCGACAAAGCCCGGCGTGAACGGGCCGGCGAGCACGCCTGCGGCAAGGTATCCCACCAACGGGGAAATGCGCAGACGGTTCGCCAGCATGCCGAGGAGGAAGGCGAGTACTAACCCTCCGACGATGGTGGTAATCAGCGGTGTTGAATGATGCATCCAGTCTCCTTCTTGCTTGCGGCGGGCGGGCTGTTACGTATTGATACATTTAGTTTATGACATTTGTCGGCACGCCGTTTGATTAAATGTTGCTATTTTGCGGAAAAAACGCTGATTGTTATGATAATCATGCCAAATGGCAGTTTTATGATGGATGGCGACAAATCACTAGTGGAGACAAGGAAGTGACCCGGTTGAAAGCTGATTTTCAACCGGGATAAAACGGCTGTTACTGCGGTTTATGATCCATATTTGGCAATAGTGCGGTGATAATGCCAATAAGAGGCAGGAAAGCACAGATTTTATAAACCAGCTCGATGCTGGTGGCATCCGCGACGTAGCCGAGTACCGCCGCGCCCAACCCGCCCATGCCAAAGGCAAAACCGAAGAACAGACCGGACACCATCCCCACTTTGCCGGGGATCAGCTCCTGCGCATATACCAGAATGGCCGAGAAGGCGGAAGCCAGAATCAGGCCGATGATCACCGTTAAAATGCCGGTCCATTCCAGCGAAACATAGGGCAGGGCCAGGGTAAACGGCGCCGCACCCAGAATGGAGGCCCAAATCACGTATTTGCGCCCGAAGCGGTCGCCAATCGGCCCACCGATAATGGTGCCGGCTGCCACCGCGAACAGAAAGGCGAACAGATGGATTTGCGCACTTTGCACCGACACGCCGAACTTGTGGATCAGATAAAAAGTGTAATAGCTACTGATGCTGGTGAGATAAAAATACTTGGAAAAAATCAGCACCAGCAAAATGGTCAGCGAAAAGGCGACGGTACGCTTGGGCAGCGGTTGCAGCAGCGCTGCCGGTTTGGCTTTGCCCTGTGCCGCACGATGCTGTTGTTGATACCATTTGCTGACCTGCAATAACACCACGATCGCCAATAGCGCCGCCAGGGTAAACCAGGCGACGTTGCCTTTGCCGTAAGGAGCAATAATCAGCGCAGCCAGTAGCGGGCCAAGCGAACTGCCAAAATTGCCGCCTACCTGGAACAGCGATTGTGCCAGTCCATGGCGCCCACCGGACGCCATGCGCGCTACCCGCGACGATTCCGGATGGAACACCGACGAGCCGGTACCGACCAGCGCCGCCGCCAGTAGCACCAGCGGGAAGGTGTTGGCCATCGACAGCAGCAGCAGGCCGCACAGGGTAAAGCCCATACCTATCGGCAGCGAATAGGGCTGCGGGTGCTTGTCGGTGTAATAGCCGATCAGCGGTTGCAGCAGCGAGGCAGTGAGCTGATAAGTCAGGGTAATCATGCCGATCTGCACGAAGCTAAGGTTAAAGTCGGCTTGCAAAATAGGGTAAATCGCCAGGATCAGCGATTGGATCATATCGTTAAGCAGGTGTGAAACGCTGATGGCGCCCAGTATGGAAAACGCGGTGCCCTTAACCGCGCTGCCTTTGGCCGGAGGCGTGGCGATGTCGCTACGGTCAGTCATATTATTGTTAGCCTGGTAAGGTTTAGTAGACAGGCTCACATCTTAAGCAGGTTGCTGGTTTTTTGCCAGATGCGACATAATCTGACGCATATCGCAAAAAATTGAAATCAGCGGTGGTTTATCTGCGTTACAATTCTGCACTCGTCACTTTGAACTGCTTATAACATGGAGATTCGTCATGCGTTTTGCGTTAAAAGCCAGCGTCTGTGCGTTGGCGGCGTCCCTCAGCGTGCTGCCAGGATTGGCCAGCGCCTGGGAAAAGGATAAAACCTACGACATCACCATTTTGCATACCAACGATCATCACGGCCATTTCTGGCGTAACGATCACGGCGAATATGGCCTTGGCGCGCAAAAAACGCTGGTGGACAGCATTCGTCAACAGGTGGCTGCACAGGGTGGCAGTGTGCTGCTGCTGTCGGGTGGCGACATCAATACCGGCGTGCCGGAGTCAGACTTGCAGGACGCCGAGCCTGATTTCCGCGGCATGAATCTGATTGGTTACGATGCAATGGCCATTGGCAACCATGAATTTGATAACCCGCTGAGCGTGTTGCGCCAGCAGGAAAAGTGGGCCGCATTCCCACTGCTTTCCGCCAATATTTACCAAAAAAGCACTCAGCAGCGATTGTTCAAACCGTATGCGCTGTTTGACCGGCAAGGTATCAAAATTGCCGTTATCGGCCTGACAACCGACGATACCGCCAAAATCGGCAACCCGGAATATTTCACCGATATCGAGTTCCACGCGCCGGCACAGGAAGCCAGGCAGGTGGTGGAGCAACTGCGTAACAGCGAAAAACCGGACGTGATCATCGCGGCGACCCATATGGGCCATTATGACGACGGAAAGCACGGCTCCAACGCACCCGGTGACGTCGAAATGGCCCGTAGCCTGCCGGCAGGCTATCTCGACATGATCGTCGGTGGCCACTCGCAGGATCCGGTATGCATGGCTGACAAAAACCATAAACAGGTCGATTACGTACCGGGTACGCCCTGTGCGCCAGACCGGCAGAATGGCACCTGGATCGTTCAGGCTCATGAGTGGGGCAAATACGTTGGCCGCGCCGACTTCCAGTTCCGCAACGGCGAGCTGAAGCTGGTGCATTATCAACTGATTCCGGTGAACCTGAAAAAGAAAGTGGACAAGGCCGACGGCAGCAGCGAACGGGTGTATTACACCCAGGAGATTGCGCAAGACCCCGGCATGATGAAATTGCTGACGCCGTTCCAGGACAAGGGCAAGGCGCAGCTGGAGGTCAAGATCGGCAGCGTTGACCGCAAACTGGAAGGCGATCGCAGCAAAGTGCGTTTTGTGCAGACCAATCTGGCGCGGGTGCTGCTGGCAGCACAAATGGAACGTGCCAACGCCGATTTCGCCGTGATGAGCGGCGGCGGGGTGCGGGATTCGATCGAACCTGGCGACATCACCTATAAAAACGTGCTCAAGGTACAGCCGTTTGGCAACACCTTGGTGTATGCGGATATGACCGGTCGCGAAGTGGAAAAATACCTGGCGGTGGTGGCCAATATGAAACCGGATTCCGGTGCCTATGCCCAGTTCGCCAACGTCAGTCTGCTGGCCGATGGCACCGGCGTCAGCCAGGTGAAGATCAACGGACAACCGCTGCAGGCGGATAAAACCTACCGTATGGCGACGCTCAATTTCAATGCCCTGGGCGGTGACGGCTATCCGAAGATCGACGGCTTGCCAAGCTATGTCAACACCGGTTTTATTGATGCCGAAGTGCTCAAGCAGTATATCGAGCAACATTCGCCGCTGAAGGCTGCGGCGTATGAGCCAAAAGGTGAAATCGTTTATCGGTAAACCTGGCGGCGGTGTTTTGTCGACGACAAGGCACTGCCGTGCGCCATGCTCACTCCCGCTTGGCGATATCGGCAAAGCTGCCTGACAGCAAACGACACAGGTCCGCTGCTGCCAGTTCAATATCCAGCCCGCGTTTGCCGCCGGAGACAAAGATGGTGGCAAACTGCTGTGCCGGGCTGTCGATCACCGTTGGCAGGCGCTTTTTTTGCCCAAGCGGGCTGATGCCACCGACCAGATAGCCGGTCACGCGTTGCGCCAGCTGCGGATCGGCCATTTCCGCCTTTTTGGCTCCCAGCGCCTTGGCCACCTTCTTCAGATCCAACTGACTGGCTACCGGCGTGACCGCCACCGCCAGGTGTTTGGCATCGCCGTTTAACGCCACCAACAGCGTTTTATAGACTCGATCGGCATTGAGCCCGAGCTTTTTGACCGCCTCATCACCAAAGTTGGTTTCGTCACTGTCGTGGTGATAAGGATGCAGGGTGAAGGCGACCTTTTGTTTTTCAAGCAGCACAACGGCGGGTGTCATAATGTTTGTCCTAGGATGATCCCGAGCGGGAAAGCGTTGCAACGTACGGCAACAAAATTACAAAAATAGCGCAAATACAGCAAGCCGTGCCGCCAATCAATAAAGCAGGTTGCCAATATGTTCACCAGATTGCTACCCTGTCAGCTGTAACCGTTAACACGGTTGCAATGCGTATAACTAGAATATGAGAAATTCCTCTTTGACTGGCCAATAGCGATATTGGCCATTTTTTTACTCTGCCAGCAGCATCGCCGGCAGGTTGTCCTCGCCGTACAAATGCAGGGCGCCGACCGCCACCACATATTTACCCGGCGGCAACGCCCGCAGTTGTTGCTGCCAGTTGCGGTTGCGCTGCTGCATCAGCACATCGTATAGCGCAGCGCTAAAGGTGGCCGGCAGCGTTTCCAGCGCCGTGTTGGGTTTGGCGTCCAGCCACCAACTGACCATGGTTTGCAGCAGGCGTGCATTGGTATGCCAATGCTCCAGCGTATCGCGCAGCAACGCCATACCGCCTTCGGGCAGCGCCTGCAGCATGTTCAATTGCTGTTGTGCACCTTCCAGCTCAATGACCTTTTTTTGCTGATCTCTGGCGGCCTGCAACAGCTGATAGTCAATGCCGTACTCCGCCCGTAGTCCAAGCCGTTGCGCTTGACGTGCCTGCATCATCAGCGCCACTTGCCAACCGGGCAGGGCGTTGAAAGCCTCAATATCCGTTCCCAGCTCCTGACACAGGAGTTGCAACTGCGCCAGCTCTTCTGCGTTGAGCCTTTCCGTCATCAGGGGCTGCGGATCGGCATCTGCGAACGGCGATGCGCTACCGGTAATGTCCGCTTCAACGATCAGCGCGTCGGCCTGCTTAAGCCGGCTGACCAACCGGGCAGGCAGTGGTTCCATGTCGACGGTGCCCATGTGAATGCTGCCAACCAGATGCAGTTGGCGATCGCCCGGCAGCGTCACGTCCAGAGCTGGATAGGCGTAGGCGATGGGAGAGATAAGGCCGAAAAAAGCGGCAATGCGGCGTAGCAGTTGACCCATACAACGTGGCTCCTGATGGCTCCGAGGACGCAGGCGATATGCTGTCGTTCATCGGGTAAAGCGTTTACCCCATGCTAAACGCTCTGCGCCGCGCAGGAAAGACAGAAAGTGGCAAAGAAGGGGCACAAAGAAAGGGGCCGCCAATGGCAGCCCCCGAGCATTACTGTTTAGGTTTAAAGCGCAATAAGCGGTTGGCGTTGCTGACCACGGTAATCGATGAGAGCGCCATTGCCGCGCCGGCCACCACCGGACTGAGCAGCGTCCCGGTGAGCGGGTACAGCACGCCGGCGGCGATCGGGATGCCCAAGGTGTTGTAAATAAACGCTCCGAGCAGGTTTTGCTTCATGTTGCGCAGCGTAGCCTTGGACAGTTCAAGCGCATCGGCAACGCCGTTCAGGCTGTGGCGCATCAGCGTAATCGCGGCGGTTTCGATGGCAATATCGCTGCCGCTGCCCATGGCAATACCGACGTCGGCCTGCGCCAATGCCGGGGCGTCGTTGATGCCGTCGCCCACCATTGCGACACGATGGCCCTGTGCCTGCAATTGCTTGATGGCGTCTGCCTTGCCGTCTGGCAGAACGCCGGCAATCACTCGGTCAATTCCGGCCTCCTTGGCGATGGCGTTTGCCGTCACCGGGTTATCGCCGGTCAGCATCACCAACTGATACCCCTGTTGATGCAAGCGCTGCAATGCGGCGACGCTGTCGCTGCGCAGCGGATCGCGAATGGCGATCAACGCAGCCGGTTTGCCGTCGGCGGCCAACAGCACCGGCGTGATGCCGCGCTCGGCCTGTTGTTGCATCTGGCTTTCCAAGGCGGTGATGGCAATCTGATGGTCCTGCAACAACCTGGCGTTGCCCAGCAGCAGTTTTACCCCGTCGGCCTCACCACTGACACCGGCACCGCGCAGGGTACGGAACTGACTAATCTGCGGCAGGTTCTGGCCCTCGGCGTGGTCGATAATGGCGCGTGCCAGCGGGTGGCTGGCGCCCTGCTCGAGCGCTGCTGCCCAACGTAGCGCCTGCTGTTCGCTCACCTGATTAAAGGTGACGATCTCCACCACGCGTGGTTGGCCTTCGGTTAGGGTGCCGGTTTTATCAAACACCAGCGTATCGAGATTACTGGCCTGTTGCAGCGCATCGGCATCACGTACCAGAACGCCAAACTCTGCCGCACGGCCGACGCCGGAAATAATCGACATCGGCGTTGCCAGGCCGAGCGCACACGGACAGGCGATGATCAGCACCGTGGTGGCGATCACCAGGGTATAAACCAGCTGCGGCTGCGGGCCGAAGAAATACCAGATTGCCGCGCTAAACAGCGCGATGGCGACCACCGTCGGCACGAACACCGCAGATATCCGGTCGGCCAACTGGCCTATTTCCGGTTTACTGCTTTGCGCCTGGCGTACCAGCTTGATGATGCGCGCCAGCGTGGTTTTGCTGCCGATGGCGGCGGCGCGGAACAGCACGCTGCCGTCTTCTACCACCGTGCCGGCATGTACGGTATCGCCAACGCCTTTTTGCTGCGGTACTGCTTCACCGGTCAGCATTGCTTCGTCGATCCACACTTCACCCTGAATGATTTCTCCGTCCACCGGAATACGGTCGCCGGTAGTCAGGCGCAGCGTCATGCCCAGTTGCACTTCTGCCAGCGGGATACTCTGCTCACCGTTATCGGTAACCAGACGCGCAGTGGGCGGTGTCAGATCCAGCAGTCTTTCCAGCGCCTGCGAGGAGCGTTGACGTGCCCGCTGCTCCATTGCATGGCCGAGGTTAATCAAGCCGATGATCATGGCGCTGGCCTCGTAATACAGATGTCGCGCCGCCATCGGGAAGAATTCCGGCCACAGGTTAACGCTGATCGAATACAGCCATGCAGCGCCGGTACCGAGCGCCACCAGCGTATCCATGGTGGCGCTGCCGTTTTTTCAGCGCACGCCAGGCGTTACGGTAAAAGTGACCGCCGGCAAACACCATGACCGCCAGGGTTATCAGACCGACGATCAACCACGGCCGTTGGGTCTGCGCCGTCAGCGTCATGCTGCCGCCAAACAGACCCCAGGCCATCAGCGGGATACCCAGAGCCAGGCCGAGCGCCGCCTGCCAGCGGAACCGCTTCATATTGTCCTGTGCGGTTTGTTGCTGGCGTTCGCGACGTTCGGTTTCATCCTGAATCATTTCCGCGCCGTAACCGGCTTTTTCCACTGCGGCTATCAGCTGCTGCGGATTGGCCGCGCCGGTGATCAATGCGCTGCGCTCCGCCAGATTGACCCGCGCCTGTTCGACGCCTGGCACGCTCTGCAGCGCATTTTGCACTTTGCTGACGCAGCTGGCACAGCTCATGCCGCTCAGCAACAGTTGCACGCTGTCGTCGTCCTGCTCGGATGTTGCCGGAGTTAAAACCTGTGCCGCTGACTGCGTTTCCGGCAACGAAGGAGTTGCATCAACCAACGGCTCAGTTTTTGGGTGGCTATCGGCTCCCGCCAGGCTGGCATGATACCCGGCCTGTTCGACTGCCTCGATCAAGGTCTGCGGATCGGCGTCGCCGGTGACTTTGGCGCTGTCGATGGTGACGTCCGCAGTCGTGACACCCGGCACAGCTTCCAGGGCTTTACGTGTACTGCCAACACAGTGCATGCAGGACAGTCCCTGCAATGCCAACACGGTAGTTTGTGACATAGAGTGGTTCCTCGCGTTAGGGAGTTGATTAAGACTTGACCGCCTTAACTCTTTTCATTGAGAATGAGCTTAAACCTTCCAGCAAGGGTAAGGTCAAGGGGGGGGAATGAATATTAGCGATGTTGCCAAAAAAACCGGTTTAACCAGTAAAACCATTCGTTTTTACGAGGAAAAAGGCTTGGTCACCGCGCCGATGCGCAGCGAGAACGGCTACCGCAGCTACAGCGCGAAGCATATAGAAGAACTGACATTATTGCGCCAGGCGCGTCAGGTTGGCTTTAATCTGGACGAATGCCGTGAGCTGGTCGCGCTGTTTAACGATCCCGCCCGGCACAGTGCCGATGTTAAAGCCCGCACGCTGCAAAAAGTGACCGATATTGAAAAACACATTCAGGAACTGGGTGAAATGCGTCAGCGCCTGTTGCTGCTGGCGGAGCAGTGCCCGGGGGATGATGGTGCAGACTGCCCGATCATTAACAATCTGGCAGGCTGCTGCCACAAACATTAGCGATTAAGCGCGCGGATCACCAGCGTAGCGCCGTCAACCGCAATCACTTCTACTTCGGTACCGGCCGGTAAATCCTGTGCTGCCTGCGCACGCCAGCTGCTGTCACCGATGTTTACCCGCCCCATGCCGTTGCGTATCGGTTCGCTCAGCGTGGCGCGGGTGCCGATCAACTGGCGGTTGCGTTGGTTCAGCACTGCGCTACCGCCGGTTTCCTGCGGTCGCTGTCGTAGCCAGTACCACCATAGATAGGCTATCAATATCACCAGAATGGCAAACAGTACGCCTTGCCATTCCCAACTGATGGCCGGTAGCAGCCAGGCGATGGCGCCGACCACTACCGCAGCCACGCCGCTCCACAACAGGTAGCCGCTGGCGCCAAGCATTTCCGCCGCCAGCAGCAGACCGCCGAGTGAAAGCCAGAACCAGTGTGGATGTGCCGCAATCTGTTCCAGCATCATTATTGGCCTTTGCTGTCTTTCAATAATTCGCTGATACCACCAATCGAGCCGAGCAGGCTGCTGGCATCCAGCGGCATCATGATTACTTTACTGTTGTTGGCGGAGCCGATTTTTTGCAGCGCGTCGGTGTATTTCTGCGCGACGAAGTAATTAACTGCCTGAATGTTTCCGTTTGCTATCGCGTCGGACACCAGTTGGGTGGCGCGGGCTTCGGCTTCGGCTGCACGTTCCCGCGCTTCTGCCTGCAGGAAGGCAGACTGACGTTCGCCTTCCGCCTTGAGGATTTGTGACTGTTTATCCCCCTCGGCGCGCAGTATCGCGGCCTGCCGTACTCCTTCGGCTTCCAGAATGTCCGCACGTTTGGTACGTTCCGCCTTCATTTGCGCGTTCATCGAGGCGACCAGCTCGGCCGGTGGGCGCACGTCGCGGATTTCGATACGGGTGATTTTGACGCCCCACGGATTGGTGGCCTCGTCGACGATATGCAGCAGTCTGCTGTTGATACTGTCGCGCTGCGACAGCATTTCATCCAGTTCCATCGAGCCGAGAACGGTACGGAAGTTGGTCATGGTCAGATTGACAATCGCCAGCTCAAGGTTGCTGACCTCATAGGCGGCACGTGCCGGATCGACCACCTGAATAAAGCACACGGCGTCGATGGCGACGTTGGCGTTGTCACGTGAAATGATTTCCTGCGACGGGATGTCGAGCACCTGTTCCATCATGTTGATTTTGCGACCAATACGGTCCATGAATGGCACTACCAGGTTCAGGCCGGGCATCAGCGTCTTGGTGTAGCGGCCAAAGCGTTCAACCGTCCATTGGTAACCTTGCGGCACAATTTTGACGCCGGCGAACACCACGATCAACGCCACGACGATGATGATGGGAATAAGGGTAAACATGGCATAACCTCCTGTCAGACATATGTAAATAGATATTACGCCACCCGGTGGGTAAAGCCTAATCAATCCACAAGATGTCATCTTCAACTATGCCAATTTGGCATGTTGCCAATAATTTTAATTCATTTCATGCCATTTAACCGCTTGGTTACAGTAATAGAGAGGACAACCTCCCATTTCAAAAATTTGTCATTTCAATTTGCGACTATGCTTTTTGAAACGTCTTTTACGGCAAGGATTCTTATGGATTCGATCGGTATTAATGAACTGTCGCAGAAAAAAGATCGCTGGCATGTCATTATTGAACAGATGCTTGGTGAGGCTGGCATAACAATTAATGGCAGCCAGACGTTTGATATTCAGGTAAAAAACCCGGCGTTGTTCAAACGTATATTGCAGGAAGGCTCGCTGGGTTTCGGTGAAAGTTATATGGATGGCTGGTGGGATTGCGAACGGCTGGATATCTTGTTCACCCGTATTTTACGGGCGGGCATTGATGAACGCCTACCGAGCAGCCTGACGGATATTGCGCGTATCGCCTATGCACGACTGGTCAACCGCCAATCGCGCAAACGCGCCTGGCAGGTTGGCAAGGAACATTACGACATTGGCAACGACCTGTTCAGCCAAATGCTGGATCCCTACATGCAGTATTCCTGCGGCTATTGGAAAGACGCGGACACGCTGCAGCAGGCACAGCAAAACAAGCTGAAGATGATCTGCGAAAAGCTGCGCTTGCAACCGGGAATGAGCTTGCTGGATATCGGCTGCGGCTGGGGTGGGCTGGCGCAGTATGCGGCGGAACAGTACGGAGTAAAAGTGCATGGCGTGACCATTTCTGCCGAACAGCAAAAAATGGCGCAGCAACGTTGTGCCGGCCTGGAGGTCGAGATTTTATTGCAAGATTACCGCGATCTGCATCGGCAGTTTGACCGCATCGTCTCGGTGGGGATGTTCGAGCATGTCGGGCCGAAAAACTACGACACTTATTTTAACGTAGCGGCACGCAACCTGAAGCCTAACGGACTGTTTTTGCTGCACACCATCGGTTCCAATCAAACCGATCTCAACGTAGACGCCTGGATCGATAAATACATCTTCCCGAACGGCTGTCTGCCATCGGTAAAACACATCGCCGAGGCCAGTGAAGGGCGTTTTGTGATGGAAGACTGGCACAATATCGGCGCGGATTACGACCGCACCCTGATGGCCTGGCTTGATAACTTCACCCGGGCATGGCCGTCGCTGGCGGACAATTACTCCGAGCGCTTCGAACGCATGTTTACCTACTACCTGAATGCCTGCGCCGGCGCATTTCGTTCGCGCAATATTCAGCTATGGCAGGTGTTGTTCAGTCCGCAAGGGGTTGAGGGCGGGGTGCGGGTTTACCGTTGATATCCCCGTTATATTTCACGCTGCCTCGGCGTTGGCTGCCTTCAGTCACCCCGGTCACACAGTGACCTATGCTACCGGGGATTCCTGGCGTTGCCGCCTTGATGCAACGCGAACTATCCAAGGGATAACGTTCGCGTCTGGGATCGCGTCGAAAAGGGCGGTGGAGCCCGCCCACTCGGCGATCAGTAGAGCAATGAATACAGCTGGCGGCGGTACTTGGCTGCCAGCGCATCGCCGGTACCGAGCGCGGCGAGGATATCCATCAGCGTCTTGCGGGCGCTGCCGTTGGCGGCGGTCAGATCTTTCTTCAGGTGACCCATCAGCTGTTCCAGTGCTTCTTCGTTGCGACCAACCTGGTGCAATTGCAGCGCCAGCTGTACCGCCAGTTCGGCGTTGGTTGGGTCGGCGTCAACCTGCTGCTGCAAAAGCTGGATTTCCGGCGTATCGGCAGCCTGTTTCATCAGTTCGATCTGTGCTACCAACCCTTGATAACGCGTGTCGCGATCTTGCAGCGGGATGGTGGCCAGCACCGCTTCGGCGTCTTCAATGCGGTTGAGCGTCAACTGGGTTTCCGCCAGTGTCAGTCCGATATCACCGCGCTGATTGCTGCTCTGCCAGGCGTCCTTCAACAGCGGCAGCGCCTCGATGGCGTTGCCTGCCTGCAACAGTTCATTGGCCTGTGCCAGCTTCAGATCTTCCGCCTTCGGCAGAAAACGCTGCAGGAATTCGCGGATAACCTCTTCCGGCTGCGGGCCCTGGAATCCGTCTACCGGCTGGCCGTCTTTAAACAGATAAACGGTAGGAATCGAACGTAACCCGAACTGCGAGGCAATCATCTGTTCGGCATCGCAGTCCACTTTTGCCAGCACGAACTGGCCGGCGTATTCCGTCGCCAACTTGTCCAGCAACGGCGTCAGTTGCTGGCAGTGCTGGCTGCGATCGGACCAGAAGTAGAACAGCACCGGAACGGACATCGATTGTTCCAGCGTTTGCTGCAGATTCATTTCGTTAATATCAATAACAGTCGGAGCTAGCATGGGTTTCTCTCTGATCGTGCAAGTCTGATTAACACTAGGTGGGGGCAGGGGGGACATCGTTCAACCCCGCAATGAAATTAACCGTTGCTGCGCAACAGCCAGTCCAGCGCGCGACCGGGCAAAATACGGCGCAGTACGCTCAAGGCATGGGCCAACAGGGTCACCGGATAGCGCAGCCGCGCTTTCGGGCTTTCCAGCGCATGGCGCAATTTGGGCAACACCGCCTCTGGCGGCAGCGTCAGGCGCTTGGCAATCCCCGGATTGTGTACCGGCCGATCGCTACGCGTTTGGTTGACGTTTTGGCTGAAATGGGTAGTCAGCGGGCCGGGTTCGATCAGACTGACCTGAATACCGGTACCGTGCAGTTCCATACGCAGGGCATCTGACCACGCTTCCAGCGCGAACTTGCTGGCGGCATAGGCGCCGCGCCCGGCACTGGACACCAGCCCCATCACCGAACTGGTCTGAATAATGCGCCCTTCGCCGTGCGGCAGCATGGCCGGCAACAGCAGTTGCGTCAACTGGTGGGTGCCGAACAGGTTGGTGGAAAACTGCTGTTCCAACTGTTGGCGGGAAATGCCGCTGAGCGGGCCGTATACCCCGAACCCACCATTGTTGAACAGGCCGTACAGCCGACCGCCGGTCATGTCGATCACCTGCGCCGCCGCCCGCTCAACGCTGGCGCTGTCGTCCAGATCAAGCTCGATGCCTTCCAGCCCGAGCTGCTGCATGTTGTCGACGTCCTGCGCCTTACGACAGGCCGCCAGCACGCGGTAGCCGCGGTTACGCAAGTCCTGAGCTGCGATCAGGCCAATGCCGCTGGAACAACCGGTTATCAATACCGCTTTTTGCATAACTTTACCTAGTGTACAACCCTATTTAATTAGACTCATGTTTTACTAATGGTTTCAGGCGCTCCGCCATCCAGGTGGCGATAAACGGCTGCGCGTCGCGGTTGGGGTGCAAACCGTCATCCTGCATCCATTCCGCTTTGATCGCCACCTGTTCCATATAAAACGGCACCAGCGGAATGTTGAACTGTTTGGCCAACTGCGGGTAAATCGCGCTGAAGGCCTCAGTATAGCGGCGTCCGTAGTTCGGCGGTATGCGGATTTGCATCAGCAGAGGCTGGGCGCCAGCCTGTTGCACCAGGGTAATGATCTGGCCGAGATCGCGCTGCACATCCTGCGCCGGGAAGCCGCGCAGGCCGTCGTTGGCCCCCAGCTCAATCAGCACCCAACGCGGTTTATGCTGCGTCAACAGCGTCGGCAAGCGTGCCAGGCCTTGAGCGGCGGTGTCGCCGCTGATACTGGCATTGATTACCGTCGGCTCACCGGGCTGCTGCTGCCATTGGTTGGCCAGCAGCGTCGGCCAGGCCTGTGCGACCGGCAGCCGATAGCCGGCGCTTAAACTGTCGCCAAGAATCAATAACGTATCGGCAGCCGCCGCACGTAAACCGAATAAGCCCAACAGCAAAAGGAAGGGAAAATGCCAGCGGAAAACGTTCTTGAAGTTCATCATCTTAGTAAACACGTTGGTCAGGGTGAGCATCAGCTCACCATCCTTACCGGAGTCGAGCTGGTTGTCAAACCCGCGCAGACAATTGCCCTGATAGGCGAGTCCGGTTCGGGCAAGTCGACGCTGTTGGGGATCCTGGCCGGGTTGGATGACGGCAGCGCAGGCGATGTTCATTTACTGGGCGAATCATTGACCGCGTTGGACGAAGAGGGGCGCGCCGCGTTGCGCGCCAACAACGTCGGCTTTGTGTTTCAGTCGTTCATGCTGGTGCCGACGCTCAACGCGTTGGAAAACGTACAATTGCCGGCGTTGCTGCGCGGCGAAAGCGATCGCCAGAGCCGCGAACAGGCGGTGCAACTGCTGGAGCAGCTTGGTCTGGGGCAGCGTCTGAGTCATCTGCCGGCACAGCTGTCCGGCGGTGAGCAGCAGCGGGTGGCGCTGGCGCGTGCCTTTAGCGGTCGGCCGCGGGTGCTGTTTGCCGACGAGCCGACCGGCAACCTGGACCGCCAGACCGGCGAGCGCATCGTCGATCTGCTGTTTACCTTGAACCGCGATTTTGACACCACGCTGATCCTGGTGACTCACGATGAAACGTTGGCGGCGCGCTGCCAGCGTCGGCTGCGCTTGCGTGAAGGCAAGCTGTGGGAGGAAGCATGATCTGGCGCTGGTTCTGGCGTGAATGGCGCTCGCCCTCGCTGCTGATTGTCTGGTTGGCATTGACATTGTCGGTGGCCTGCGTGCTGGCGCTTGGCAGCATCAGCGATCGCATGGACAAGGGGCTAAGCCAGCAGAGCCGGGATTTCATTGCCGGCGATCGGGTGTTGCGCAGCGCGCGGCCAGTGCCGGAGGGCTGGCTGCTTGATGCGCAACAGCAGGGCTTGCAGGTCAGTCGCCAACTGTCATTTACCACCATGACCTATGCCGGCGACAGACCGCAACTGGCGAACGTCAAGGCGACCGATCTGGCCTATCCGCTGTATGGCCGGCTTGAGACACGCCCGGCCAACGTCAAGCCGCAACCAGGCACGGTGCTGGTGGCGCCGCGCCTGCTGGCGTTGCTGGGGGTGAAGGTCGGCGATAACCTGGAGGTGGGTGATACCCGGCTGCGTATCGCCGGGGAGATCGTCCAGGAGCCGGATTCTGGCTTTAACCCTTTCCAGACCGCGCCGCGTATTCTGATCAACATGGCGGATGTCGACAAAACCGGTGCGGTGCAGCCCGGCAGTCGCTTGACCTATCGCTATATGTTTGCCGGTACGGCGGAGGATCTGGCGCGTTATGAAACGCGTCTGACCCCGCAGCTGAAAGCCGACCAACGTTGGTTTGGACTGGAAAATTCCGGCGGGGCGCTGGGTAAGTCGCTGCAACGTTCGCAACAGTTCCTGCTGCTGTCTGCGTTATTGACGTTGCTGCTGTCAATCGCCGCGGTGGCGGTGGCGATGAGTCATTATTGCCGCAGCCGTTACGATCTGATCGCGGTATTGAAAACCCTGGGCGCCGGCCGCCGGGCACTACGTCGGCTGATTATCGGCCAGTGGCTGGCGGTGCTGGCGCTGGCAGCGCTGTGCGGCAGCGTCATCGGGCTGGCGTTTGAGGCGTTGCTGATCAGATTGCTGGCGCCGGTGTTACCGGGCGAGCTGCCGGCAGCCGGCGGCTGGCCGTGGTTGTGGTCGATGGGTGCGCTGGTGCTGATCTCCCTATTGGTCGGTATACGGCCGTATCGCCAGCTGTTGGCCACCCAGCCGCTGCGCGTGTTGCGGCGCGATGTGGTGGCCAATGTCTGGCCGCTGCGCTATTTCCTGCCGGCGACCGCCATCGTGGTGGTGGCGGTGCTGACGGTGCTGATGGGAGCCAGCACGCTGCTGTGGTCGATTCTGGCCGGTATGCTGGTGCTGGCGCTGCTGTTGGGCGGCATTGGCTGGGGCAGTCTGCTGTTGCTGCGTCGTATCACGCTACGCAATCTGGCGCTACGTCTGGCGGTCAACCGGCTGTTGCACCAGCCGTGGGTGACGGTCAGCCAATTGGCGGCCTTTTCGCTGTCGTTCATGCTGCTGGCGTTGCTGTTGGTGTTGCGCGGCGATCTGCTGGATCGTTGGCAGCAGCAACTGCCGCCGGATACGCCGAACTACTTCCTGCTGAACATGACCGGCGAGCAGGTACCGCAGGTCAAGGCGTTCCTGCAACAGCATCAGCTGCCGGAGGAAACCTATTATCCGATTGTGCGCGTCCGTCTGACGGAAATTAACCAACAGGTGGCGACCGAACGGGTGCATGAGGACGACCCGGGCGGCGAAGCGGTCAACCGCGAGCTGAACCTCACCTGGCTGGCGGCACGGCCGGATCACAATCCGCTAACCGCCGGATACTGGCCACCGAAGGCCGGTGAAGTGTCAATGGATGCCGGCATCGCTGAGCGACTTAAGGTGACGTTGGGCGATACGCTGACCTTCAGCGGCGATACGCAGTCGTTCAATGCCAAAGTAACCAGCCTGCGCCAGGTGGATTGGGAAAGCCTGAAACCCAACTTCTACTTTATCTTCCCGCCGGGTGCGCTCGACGGTCAGCCGCAAACCTGGCTGACCAGCTTCCGTTACGACGGTGACGGCAGCATGCTGACGCAATTGAATCGGCAATTCCCGACCCTAAGCCTGATGGATATCGGTTCCATCCTGCAACAGGTCGGCGGCGTGTTGCAGCAGGTGAGTCGGGCGCTGGAGGTGATGGTGGTACTGGTGGTGGTGTGCGGCGGTCTGCTGTTGCTGGCGCAGGTGCAGGTCGGCATGCGCCAACGGCGACAGGAACTGGTGGTGTACCGCACGCTGGGCGCCAGCAAGCGTTTGCTGCGTGGCACGCTGTGGTGCGAGTTTGCACTGCTCGGTCTGGTGGCGGGGATCGCCGCTGCGGTCGGCGCAGAGGCGGCGCTATGGTTGCTGCAAAGCCGGGTGTTTGACTTCCCGTGGCAGCCAACGCCGCTGTTGTGGTGGTCATTGCCGTTGCTCAGCGCGTTGCTGCTGTCACTGTGCGGCGGCTGGCTGGGAGTGCGCCTGCTGCGTGGCCAGGCGCTGTTCCGCAGCTACGAGGGTTAACGCCGTTATGACCAGCCCAGCCCTGTGGCGGCGTTCCGCCTGCTACAGGGCTGGTGATCAATGGCCCTGCCGGCTGTGGCCGCCGTCTGGCTGCGTGAGCGCGGCTTTCAAGGCGTCGATAAAAACCGTCACCCTGTGCGGCAGATAGCGAACGGTGGGCACGACCGCCCAAATTGAGAGCTGCTGCGGGTTCGCGTCCTGCAAGCTGACTTCTTGCAACAGACCCAGGGCAAGCTCCTGTTTGACATCCCAGCGGGATAATTGCGCCAATCCTACTCCCTGCAGGCATAACGCCCTGATCCCTTCCACATTGCTGCAGCTGAAGCGCCCGTCAACGCTGCAGCCGGTTATCTGCCCATCAATATCAAACGACCACTGCGGCACGTTGGAGAGTCGCAGACAGTGGTGTTGCCCGAGCTGATTTATCGAGCGTGGCGAGCCGTGCAGCGCCAGATAATCCGGCGATGCGCAGAGTATGCGTGGGTTATCGGCGATTTTGCGCGCGATAAGGCTGGAGTCACGCAGCGGCGCCACCCGCACTGCCACATCGATACCACGGCCGACGATGTCCACCACTTCATCGCTGAGCTGCAGATCGATACGCATCTCGGGATTGTTGGCCAACAGCGTGGGTAGCAGCGGCAGCAACGTCCTGTTTCCCAGTCCTGATGGCGCGGTGATGCGCAATAATCCGCTGGCGCCTTTGCTGTTGGGGAGAAACAGCGCTTTCGCGCTCTCTTCAGCCTCGGCGATCGCTCTGGCATAGGGAATAAATTCGGCGCCTTCCTGGGTGAGCGAAATGGCGCGCGTGGTGCGTTGTATCAGGCGCTTGCCCATTTCCTGCTCCAGTGCCGCCAGTCGTCGCGAGGCTGACATCGGCGTGATGCCGAGCCGCCGCGCTGCCTGCGCCAGACTGCCGCTTTCGGTAACGGTAAGAAAAAGCTGAACATCGCTGATATTCATTATTCATTGCCTATGTCTGTCGCGCCGCTGCAATTGCCCGGATGACCGGCAACGCCGGTTCGCTGAACGGAGTTACCCTGATTATAACGATTTTCGTTATTCTGCCGTATCAGAATGGGCGATTTCCGCTTTGTCTCACAAGGATTATATTTTTTGCAGAGATAAATAGTCATCAGGAGTCGTTATGTCCCTTTCCCCGCTGTTCAGTCCCAACGCCGTTAATCGCCTACGCTTGCGCAATCGTCTGGTGGTGGCGCCAATGACCCGCGTAACCGCGTCGCAAGACGGCATCGCCAGTGAACGAATGCAACGTTACTACCAGGATTTTGCCCGCGGTGGCTTTGGGTTGACGATTACTGAAGGTATCTATATTGATGACCAATGGTCGCAGACCTATGATTTCCAGGCGGGACTGATAAATGACGCGCAGGCCAACGCCTGGTTGAGCATCACCGACGCGCTGCATGCGCATGGCGGCAAGATGATTGCCCAGTTGCAGCATGCGGGGGCGCTGTCTCAGAGCGATCGTTACCGCCAGGGTACGGTGGCACCCTCCGCCGTTCAGCCGCAGGGAGAGCAGTTGACGTTCTATCGCGGTGAGGGGCAGTACCCGTTGCCGCGCCAACTGAGCGATGCAGAAATCCGCGCTATTATCGACAGCTTTGCCGGGGCCGCCGAACGCGCGGTCAGTCAGGCGGGCTTTGATGGCGTAGAGATCCACGCTGCGAACGGTTATCTGCTGGATCAGTTCCTGACCAAACACACCAATCTGCGCAGCGATAAATGGGGTGGGGATACCGCGCAACGCATGTCGCTGAACCTGGCGGTGATCGACGCCGTCCGCAGCCGGCTCGGCAATGATGCGCTGGTTGGCATCCGTATCTCACAGGGCAAGGTGAATGACTTTCAGCACAAGTGGGAAAACGCCGAGCAGGATGCGCGCACGGTATTTACCCTGTTGGCTGAGTCGGGGGTAGATTATATCCATCTCACCGAGCATCAGGCCTGGCAGCCGGCGTTTGCCGACGGCGGGCTGTCGCTGGTTGCGCTGGCGCGAAAATATGCGCCTGAGGTAACGATTATTGCCAACGGCGGTCTGCATGAGGTTGCCAAAGCAGAAGCGTTGCTGCAACAGGGCGCCGATCTGATCGCCCTGGGACGCGGTGCGCTGGCAAACCATGACTGGCCAAAACGCGTTGAAGGTGGTGAGCCGTTGCGCGAATTTGATCGTCGCATCCTTGGGCCGATAGCCGATATCAAAGACAGCGAATTACCGTCATAGTCACCGTTTTTGGCGGTACGGCAATAAAAAAGGGCGCGATTCATTGGAACCACGCCCTTTTTGCTGCCGGTCAGCGAAGACCAGGAATTAGGCCAGCCTTTGCCGCGCCCAGTCGAGGCCGCTGCAGTATTCCGCCGGCAGCAGGGGAGTCAGATCTTCAAGTGCCTGCGCCAGTGCGTCGGCGTCGGGATCGTTGAGATTGAGGTGACCCACTTTGCGACCTTCGCGCACCTCTTTGTCATACCAGTGCAAATGCACCAGCGGCAGGCCGAGCCAGGCGGTATTCACTGCGGTGCCAATCAGATTGACCATCACCGACGGCGTATTGACCACCGGTTTGGGCAGCGGCAGGCCGAGAATAGCCCGCAGATGCAGCTCGAACTGGCTGATTGACGCGCCGTTCTGCGTCCAGTGCCCGCTGTTGTGTACCCGCGGCGCCAGTTCGTTAATCAGCAGTTTGTCGCCGACGATAAAGCACTCCATCGCCATTACGCCGACGTAGTCGAGCGCATCAAGGATGGCCGACAGCATCTGTTCCGCCTGCTGCTGTAACGCCGGGTTTGGCGTAGGCAGCGCCACGCTGGTGCGCAGAATGCCGTCTTCATGCAGGTTGTGGGTCAGCGGATAGAATACGCATTGACCATCATGACCGCGTGCACCGACCAGCGACACTTCACCCGAAAAGTTGATGCCCTGCTCGACGATGCATTCGCCGTATGCATCGGCCGGCAATTCGTGCTGCTGACCATCGCGCAAACGCCATTGGCCGCGACCGTCATAGCCGCCGACGCGGCGTTTGACAATTGCCAGCTCACCCAACGAGGCGAACACCTGCGGCCATTCGGCGGCATCCGCCAGCAGTTGCCACGGCGCGGTAGCCAGATTGAGCCGATCGAGCAGCTGTTTTTGCGTCAGGCGATCGGCCAGACGCGGGAAGATATCGCGGTTGACGAAGCTGTTATGCGTCGCCAGTTCGCGCGTCAGCGCCGTTTCTGGCCAGCGCTCGATTTCGGCGGTGATCACGCTGTTTTGGTACGGCACCGCTTCGGGTTCGGCATCCAGCCCGACAGGGTAAACGGCGATGCCCAGCGGTTCGCCGGCCTGGCGCAGCATGCGCCCGAGCTGTCCGTTGCCGAGTACGCAAACCGGTTTCATGCATCCTCCCGCGGGTCCGGATGGTTCAGCACCTCATCGGTTTGCGCCTGGCGCCAGTCGGCCAGACGCTGTGCCAGTGCGGCATCGTGCAGTGCCACAATCTGTGCCGCCAGTAGCGCGGCGTTCGCTGCGCCGGCCTTGCCGATCGCCAGCGTGCCGACTGGAATGCCGCGTGGCATCTGGACGATGGAATACAGGCTGTCAACGCCGCTCAAAGCCGCGCTCTGCACCGGCACACCCAGCACAGGTACCAGCGTTTTCGCCGCCAGCATGCCTGGCAGATGCGCTGCGCCGCCGGCACCGGCGATAATCACCTCAAAGCCGTTGGCGCTTGCCTGTTCGGCAAAGCTGAACAGTTTATCCGGCGTGCGGTGAGCGGAGACGACCTCGACATGGAACGGGACATCAAGTGAAGTCAGAACCTCGGCCGCGAATTGCATGGTGGCCCAGTCACTTTTTGATCCCATTACAATTGCGATTTTAGCCTTGGTATTGGCGGCTGAAGCAGCGTTGGCTCCCATGGATGTAAGGCTCCTGTAGATTGTTCACGCATCGGCCGGTTGCCAGCGGAGGCAGGCCGTTTGAGGGCGTAGAGCATATCATGGGTACACGGCGAGGAAAACGGTTGCGTGGCCGCTTTTCGCCGTCAAAAGCGCTAAAATTTTTAGCACAGCGTCAGCGTGGCAATCAGAACGGGAATGGGATCAGCTCAACGGCGTCGGCGGTGACCTTGACCATCGAACCTTGATGATGCCAGGCGCCAAGCACCACTCGCTGCGCTTTGCCGTTGGCGAGTTGCAACGAATGCACCGCAGGGCGGTGGGTATGGCCATGGATCATCCAGTGTACCTGATGTTGCACCATCGCCTGCTCAACCGCCTGTGGATTGACGTCCATGATGTCCAGCGATTTATGCTGATTGCTTTGCTGGCTGCGCGCACGCATATTGGCGGCGATCTTCAGGCGCCAGCGTAAAGGCATCGCCAGGAACAGTTTCTGGATCAGCGGGTTATGTACCCGACGGCGAAACTTTTGATAGGGCAGATCGTCGGTGCACAGGGTATCGCCGTGCAGGATCAGTATCCGTCGACCGTACAGCTCCACCACCTGCTGTTCCGGCAGTAGCGTCATGCCGCTGGCGTTGGCAAAGCGTTTGCCGAGCAGAAAATCACGGTTGCCGTGGATGAAATAGCACGGGACGCCAGCCTGTTGCAGCGCTTTCAAGGCGGCGGCGATTTCAGCGTGCAGTGGTTCGGGATCGTCGTCGCCAATCCAGGCTTCAAACAGATCGCCAAGAATGTAGAGCGCTTCTGCCTGAATGGCTTCTCGCTGTAAAAAACGCAGAAAACCGGCAGTAATTGCCGGTTCCTGTGCGCATAGATGCAAGTCTGCGATAAACAGCGTGCTCATGCCGCCGCGATTACTCGCTGACGGTAACGCTGGTGATCACCACGTCTTCTACCGGCACGTCCTGGTGCATGCCGCTGCGGCCGGTTTTCACACCTTTGATTTTATTGACCACGTCCATGCCTTCAACCACTTCGGCAAATACGCAGTAACCCCAACCCTGTGCGTTCTCGCCGCGGAAGTTCAGGAAATCATTGTCTGCCACGTTGATGAAGAACTGCGCGGTAGCGGAGTGCGGATCGTTGGTGCGCGCCATCGCCAGGGTGCCAACGGTATTTTTCAGGCCGTTGTTGGCTTCGTTGTTGATTGGCGACTGGGTGCTTTTCTGGTTCATGCCAGGTTCAAAACCACCGCCTTGAATCATAAAGCCATTGATAACACGGTGGAAAATGGTGTTGTCGTAGAAACCAGCGCGGCAGTAGTTCAGGAAGTTTTCAACGGTGACCGGTGCTTTGTCAGCGAAGGTGTTGATGACGATGTCGCCGTGATTGGTGTGGAAAGTAACCATAGTTTTAATCCTAACAAGATGAAGTGAGATGCCACAAAACAGGTGTGAACAATCAGAACGACCTTATAACATATCTCCTTTGGCGAGTCAGTAGCGGCAACCGGACACGCCGTCGCCACAAACGGGGATGTTATGTTATAACTCATCAACCAGATCGCAGGTTTCTGTCGCCCGCCAGCGCAAACCTTGGCCTTGACCTTGCATTAGATCGGCCTTCGCGGTTCAATACGCTGATCCCTGTTATTAATACTGTTACTACGCACACCACGGAATGTCCCGATGCTAAAGATTTTTAATACCCTGAGTCGTCAAAAAGAGGAATTCAAACCTATTCATGCCGGAAAAGTCGGTATGTATGTGTGCGGGGTAACCATTTATGACCTGTGCCACATTGGCCACGGGCGTACCTTTGTTGCTTTCGACGTAGTAGCGCGTTATCTGCGTTACCTCGGTTACGATCTGAATTACGTGCGCAACGTGACCGACGTTGACGACAAAATCATCCGCCGTGCGGCGGAAAACGGTGAAACCTGCGATCAACTGACCGGTCGCATGCTGGCAGAAATGCACGCCGATTTTGATGCGCTGCTGATCGAACGTCCGGATCTGGAACCGCGAGCCACACAGCATATCGCCGAGATCATCGAGCTCACCGAGCGTTTGATCGCTCGCGGTCACGCCTATGTCGCCAGCAACGGTGACGTGATGTTCGCCATCGACAGCGATGCGGATTACGGCCTGTTGTCGCGCCAGGATTTGGACCAGTTGCAGGCCGGTGCGCGCGTTGAGGTTGACGACGTCAAGCGTAACCCGATGGATTTCGTGTTGTGGAAAATGTCCAAGCCGGGCGAGCCGAGCTGGCAGTCGCCGTGGGGCGCTGGCCGTCCTGGCTGGCACATCGAATGTTCGGCGATGAACTGCAAGCAGCTCGGTACCCATTTCGATATCCATGGTGGTGGTTCGGATCTGATGTTCCCGCACCACGAAAACGAAATCGCCCAGTCCAGCTGCGCCCATGACGGTCCATACGTCAATTACTGGATGCACTCCGGCATGGTGATGATCGACAAAGAGAAGATGTCCAAGTCGTTGAACAACTTCTTCACCATTCGCGACGTATTGGGCTATTACGACGCAGAAACCGTGCGTTACTTCCTGATGTCCGGCCACTATCGCAGCCAACTGAACTACAGCGAAGAGAACCTCAAGCAGGCGCGTGCATCGCTGGAGCGCTTGTACACCGCGCTGCGCGGTACCGATCCGTTGGCGACTCCTGACGGTGGCGCCGAGTTCGAGGCCCGTTTTCGTGAAGCGATGGATGATGACTTCAACACGCCGGAAGCCTATTCCGCCCTGTTTGATCTGGCGCGTGAAGTGAACCGTTTGAAGAACGAAGACATGGCGGCCGCTAACGCAATGGCGGCGGAATTGCGTAAACTGGCCAAGGTGCTCGGCCTGCTGCAACAAGAACCGGAAGCGTTTCTGCAAAGCGGTGCACAGGCCGACGACGGAGAAGTGGCGGAAATCGAGGCGTTGATCAAACAGCGTAACGATGCGCGCAAATCCAAAGACTGGGCGCTGGCGGATGCCGCGCGCGATCGCCTGAACGAAATGGGTATCGTGCTGGAAGATGGCCCGCAGGGCACCACCTGGCGGCGTAAGTAAGTTTGTCTCGGTAATAAAAAAGGCGCCTCAGGCGCCTTTTTTACTTGACCGTGTTCAGGGTTTTACCGTCACTTTACTGCCGGCGAATTCGACCACCTGGTCGGCAACGATCTTGCAGCGTTTACGCGTTTCCACCTTGCCATCAACCTTCACCAACCCTTCGGCGATGACTTCTTTGGCGGCACCGCCGCTTTCGCACCAGCCCTGAAACTTCAGCAGATCGCACAGTTCGACGTGAGGGTGACTTTCCAGATTAAAAATTTCCATACTGCCTTACTTATTTAGGTTGAACGTCATGGTATTCCTCGCAGGCCTGCAAGGTATTCTGGATCAGTGTAGCAACGGTCATCGGGCCGACGCCACCCGGCACTGGCGTGATGTAGGCCGCACGCTGGCTGGCAACGTCAAATTCTACGTCGCCGACCACTTTGCCGCTTTCCAGGCGGTTGATGCCGACATCAATGACGATCGCGCCCGGCTTGATCCAGTCGCCGGGAATAAAGCCCGGTTTGCCCACCGCCACCACCAGCAGATTGGCGTTCTCGACGTGGTGACGCAGGTTCTTGGTGAAGCGGTGGGTAACGGTGGTGGTGCAACCGGCCAGCAGCAATTCCATGCTCATCGGTCGACCGACGATGTTGGATGCGCCGACCACCACGGCATTCAGGCCGTAGGTATCGATATTGTAGCGTTCCAGCAGCGTAACGATGCCACGTGGGGTGCAGGGGCGCAGCTTGGGGGCACGCTGACACAGGCGGCCGACGTTGTAGGGATGGAAGCCGTCGACGTCTTTGTCCGGATTGATGCGTTCCAGCACTTTGACATTATCAATACCGGCCGGCAGCGGCAGCTGTACCAGAATACCGTCGATGTCGCCGTCGACATTCAGTTGGTCGATCAACTTCAGCAGTTCGGCTTCGCTGGTGGAAGCCGGCAGATCGTAAGAGCGGGAAACAAAACCCACTTCTTCACAGGCACGTCGCTTGCTGGCAACGTAAATTTGCGAGGCCGGGTTCTCGCCAACCAGCACTACTGCCAGGCCAGGCGCGCGTTTACCCGCGTCCAGACGTTGTTTAACTTGCTCAGCCACTTCGTTTCTAACCTGCTGCGCAATCGTTTTACCATCAATAATCTTTGCTGCCATCGGTGTGGAAATCCATCAAATAAGAAAAGCGGGGATGCGGCTATTTTGTCAGAAGCTGAGCGCGCTGTCAGGCGCTGAATCAGGATATGCATCGTTTACTGCGGATGAAACGCTCCCATCCCGGGCATTTTTTGCCGGCTTGTGTGGGTTGCCGGCGGCAAAATATCACGGCGCACGGCCAGATAGCGGCTGGTAAGCCATTGCGCTGGATGAAAAATCAGCATAAGGCGCGCTTGGCGCGGCGAGGTTATGAAAAGGCATTGACTCAACAACCTCTGACCGTATAATCCAACCCGCAACTTCGGTTGCCGCATCCCACATGCGCCCTTAGCTCAGTTGGATAGAGCAACGGCCTTCTAAGCCGTAGGTCACAGGTTCGAGCCCTGTAGGGCGTACCATAAAAATCAATAACTTACGATAAACTCGTCAACGGCAGTTACAAGTGATAAAATTTATGTAACGGCTGGTGTAAGTAAATTTTATCGACGCAAATCAACATTATCGTGAAGTGGCTAGCATCCTTGGATAGTGTTTTGCGACGATATCGTTCATCTTATCAATCAACGCCGGTTTCTTAAATGTCAGGTGCGCTGACCCCTTCATAAAGTATTTTATCGAAAAATACTCATCTTCATAAATCTCCGCCCTCAGTCGGTGGGCACTGATATGATCATACAGCCGAGCGGTGACATCCCTCCGATTATCCGGTATCGCTTTGCCCTCCAACAGGAACAACATCCGTTCAAGATCGGCCAATTGATCCCGCCGGTAACTGTGATTTAGCGTAAATCCCCATTGGTTGTAACTCACCAAACTGTTGACGATCACCTTCTTGCCAAATTTGCAGGGATGGTTGCTTTTGTAATCCCAAGATAGCGACTTGAAGACGTTGATCACCCCTCGCTCAAATACTTCATCTTTGCTCTGATGCAGGTGCTCAAAGGTACTGAGTATGTTGGCTTCGCTAATGGTAGGAATAGTATCCCCTTCCAGGTTTTTGTACCACTGGTCACGGGCTTGGGCGTCCATCAAACTCAGCATGCCGGAGCGCTTCATCAGATCCCGCCATATATCGCGATCAAAATTGCGGGTGATAACTGGCATGGCCGTTTCTGCTTTTTCCATCAGCCAGCAACCGCAGCGGAAATCTTGTCGCATGGCCCAATCTCTTGCCACTCCACCGCCAATACTGCTGGTGATGGCCGAGATATTCTCAAGCTGGTGAATAAGGGCTTTGATCTGTTCCAGTGCGGCATTACGACCAGTAACGATACGTTCAATGCTGGTGGAGCAAATCACTTCAGTATGGCCGGTAAGAATTTCGGGTTCAATGATTGCATTCAATGTGGTTGGCATCGCTGAGTTCCTTAAAAACAAAATGCCTGCATCATCGCAGGCAGGACTAAAAGGTTGAGGGAGTGTGAGTGATTACTGCTTATACCGTGTTGGACGGTGTCGTTTGATAGACCGCAATATAGACATGGCCAAAACTGCCCAACGTATCCGCTTCACAGGTAAAGCCAGCATGCTGGACAGTGACGCAATGCTGACGACGCTGATCTAGCTCACCGGAGCGCAACCGGACCTCCAACTGCTCAATCAACACAGGAAAAGCGGTATCAAGCATTTGGAGAGCATCAGAATCGAATGTGCCAACCAAACCAGCTCGGTCAGCTAGAAAATGCAGGTGATTACCCTGCTGGACCAACCTGGCTCCCAGGCGTGGCGTGATAGCGGATTGCAGGCCCCAGATCGGGGTGATGTCGTTGTGGGTATTCAGGTTTGTCTGGTTATCGGTGTCTTTCATCGTTAATTATCCTTAGAAAGCACAACGCCAGCGGCAAGGCTGGCGTGTAGGCAGAGGTGATGGATTGTCGTTGTATCAGGTGAGGCGACGATTGACCGGGCTTCGCAAACCCAGCGCACTGCGGGCGCGTAACATATCCCCACCGTTCAACAGCGGGTCTTGTGCCATCAGGCTGAAACCGGGGCGATCAATGCGTACCAAGTCAAATTTCTCCACCAGTTCGTTGACGGTTTCCCTTACCGTGATGCCATGCTCAATCTGTTTGGCAATAGCCTGTTCGTCGTGATACGGCGTATCGTTGAGTTCCAGACCGTAACAGTGAGCTAGCAACCAGGCGAGTAGTTGCTGGTATTCAGTTCGTGCTTGGTTGGCGCTGGGCGTGATGCGGGGTATTTTGTCGAGGGTTTTCATACGAGCAACTCCTTAAGAAAGTGGGGAAACCGGTAGCTGGCAGTAGTGGGTCAGCCAATGAGCGACTTTCCGCCACTGCTTCACGGGGACATCAGATTCAATCGTCCAGGTAGTGGGGCACTGCGTATTGGCCAACAACAGTGCAGCCATGACCAGCCACTGGTAGGGATAGCCTCGCGTATCGCAGCGGATCAGGGTATAGGGTGTCTGGCGCTGGTAGAGAATGAACGGATCGCCTGCCTGATGGGTAGCCCGCTCACCGTTAAAGTCGATCATGCCCAATCCCATCAGGCTGTCGTCGAATCTATACAGGCGGTTGCCAGTGTATTCACAGATAACCGGCGTGGTGGTTAAACCCAGCGTGTCGGGGTGTTGACACAGTTGCTGGTAAGCGGCGGTAATCGCCTGGCATAAGGCTTGCCAGTCTTGCGATGTCACGTTGTTGTGCTGGAGAAAATGGAATACGCCAGGCACGGGCGATAGGCTCGTGTTCATGAGAAAGTGTCCTTTGAAATGAAAGAGATAATGCGAAGGCGAAACTTGGAGGGTATTACCAGTCGAAGGTGGTAAAGCCGGGCAACACCTCACCCAGGGCATCAATATGCAGGTAACTCAGTTGATGGCGTTTCATCAGCGTGGTGACCAACCGGCGACAGGTTTTGGAAAGTCCCAGCCGTTTGAGTTGCAATACCGGGTGGGTCCACGCATCCAATCTCAGCAGATAGCCGGTGCCCGAAAACGAGATCCATTCACCGTCGCTGAATTCATCCTGACAGTGGGAGATCCGGTACAGCACCGTATTGTCGTCCTCGCTGATATGGGCCGAACTGCATTGCAGACCAAAACGTAAAAGCGGTGTAGTGGTGATCATTTTGTCCTCATCACAGCCAGCCACGTTCGGCAAATGACACGATATCGAGCCCACCCACAACCAGGTGATCCACCACTCTCACATCAACCAATTGCAGGGCCGTCTTTATCCTGTCGGTGATTTGTCGATCAGCCTGACTGGGCTCGGCCAACTGGGACGGATGATTGTGCGCCAGTACGGCACTCGCCGCATTGTGCTTCATGGCAGACTTCACCAACTCACGGGGGTGAACGGTGGTACTGTTGATGGTGCCGGTAAACAGCGTCTCCTGAGCTAGCAGACGGTTTTGATTGTCGAGCCACAGCACGACGAATATTTCACGTTCCAGCCCGGTCAGATGCAGGCGCAACCAGTCGCGGGTCACGCTGGTGGAGGTGAACGCCACTCCGGGCTCCCGCAACTGTTTTGCCAGCAGGTTCAGGGCGCGTCGGATGGTACGTTGTTCGCCAGGTGACATTTCAGCCGCAGTTGGGGATAACGTTATCTTCATGTTGAGAGTACCTTGTTGCTCAGTCAATCAGGGAGAAAATGGCGCGGCTGTCGGGATGGTGCAACGCGTATTCCCGCAGGCGATAGAAATGGTCGCTCATCGCTTCGCTCTCAGTGCGGCAAGCGTGGTGGCTGAAGGCCATCAGGCAGGCGGTGATCCCTGCGGCCTCAGCACTCATCTCGGCGCCGTTACCATTCATACCGTTAAACAGTGACCACCGCTCATCGCTTTCTGGTGCCATAAAGGCGCCGCCGTTGCTCAGCGTATAAAAGTGCCAGGAGCCCCCGTTGTAATCAGTACACAGGCGATCCATCCAGCCAAAGACGTGCGGCTCCAGAATGAGCCATTGCGGTATGTTGCCAAAGTGCTGTGGCCAGAAACGGAGGCGCTGGCGGTTTGGCACAGCAGTGGCGGTCAGTGTGTTTGTCTGAGAGGAGGCCGTAGGCGGGGTAGAATGTGTATTCATGAAAAATATCCATCTGAATGAAATAAATAACAAAACAGCCCCCACCGGAAAAACCGAGGGGCCTGTACGTTGGAGAAGGGTCAGAAAAGTCAGTGAGTACTTATGATGACGGCTCACGCGAGGTCTGGCTGGCGTAACACTACAAAGTCCTTATTCGGAGATTAAAAACGAAAGGCCATGCTTCCCGAAGGAGGCATGGCCCGTAAGATGATCGATTGGTTGCTGATAAAGAAAGTTAACCAGCGGTATTCCTGCACTCGCTAAGGTCATCCAGCTCTTTTTTCGTATTCTTAATACCGGGAGTAAAGCTCCCTACTTTTTTATCATTTACATAAACATCGAACGTTGCGGCGTGACCAAGGGCATCAATAAACTGGATCCAGGCGTTATCCCCATTTCGCCAACCCAGCGAAGAGGGTAACGGAAACTGTTGGTCATCGGTCACAACCGTTATTGCAGCTTTATCATCGCGTGAATCCACGCGAGTACCGTCAGACAAGTCGATGAGTACATTATGCTGTAAGGTATTCTGCTCATCCGGGTTCATAGTGCAGTTAAGATTAAAAACGACATTTTCCGAATTGGTGATCAGGTATTCTGTTACACCCTGACCAAAACCACTGGTCCACATATTCGGTATAGCCTGAGCGGTTGTTGCTGACACCAGACTTGACACCATCAGCACTGCGGGAGGTAGACGCATAATTCTGTCCTTAAATCAGTAAATTGAATTTTTTGCAATCTGCATTATTTGTAATAAGCCTATGTATCTCTTGATATATTCTTGTCAGATGTTAATTAACATCAGGTCAGAATGATCAGTACCAACATCAC
The DNA here is from genome assembly GCF_900635445.1 of Serratia odorifera. NCBI lineage: Bacteria > Pseudomonadati > Pseudomonadota > Gammaproteobacteria > Enterobacterales > Yersiniaceae > Serratia > Serratia odorifera. The sequence continues at coordinate 264,521 of NZ_LR134117.1, read as the reverse complement.
CAACCAGACCCAGAAATACGTGGGTTTCTGCCCAAGCGTTTTAGCCCGCCACCACAGATAAAATGGGACCAGCCAGGCCAGCTTGCCAAAAGCCGCAGTATCTACCCCGATTTTGCGAAAACATGATTTCCTTATCTGTGAAACCCCGGTGTCGCCCGGAGAAATTACTCAGTGGGATAGCTATCTGAAGCCCGGCCCGAAGACGTTACTGGTATATACCCAAGTTCAATGAAGTTGCAGCTAGGCGGCAAGGGAGTGAGTCCCTAGGAGCATAGACAGCTATGTGACTAGGGCGAACGAGCGTAGCCAACACCGCTGCAGTTTCATTGACGACGGGTATATTCACTCTTCTTTCGGGAAGTGGTTCAACAATTACCGGTGCGACGACACAATTCAGCGAGGCTTTGCTGCGCTACCCATTGCTGCAGTTTCCGATCCTCTTTCGAGCGTTTAGCCGCCAGCGCCGCTTGTTGCTGTTTATTCACACAGTTATCCGGCATGACCATAACTACCTGTGGGCTGAATTGCTGCCTGATTTTATCCAGCTCGTTTTCCACATTTTCGACGCGAGGATAGGTCGAGTCCGTCAAGGTGGTGTAAATTCAGTTACAGCCTTCCGGTCCGGTAATGGGCCTGTTATGCGCTGATTGGCAGCGCCTCGATAACGTCGTCTTCAGCGGCCGACTCTATCTCCGCCATACTGTGTTGCGGCAGGTAGCGGTTCTGCAGCAGCCATTCTTCGTTCTGCTCCGTCAGGACCGCTCCCAGCAGCCGCATGATGCTCTCTTCGTTGGGGAAGATGCCCACCACGTCGGCACGCCGCTTCACCTCTTTGTTCAGGCGCTCCAGCGTGTTGGTCGAGTGGATTTTCACACGGTGCGCCTTCGGGAAGCCGAAGTACGCCAGCACGTCCGCTTCCGCTTCGTCCATCATCTCCGTGACCGCCGGGAAGCTCTTTTCCAGCTGGGCCGCAACCTCGCGCCAGGTGGCGTGGGCGCTTTTCTCCTCGGTCTGTACGAATACCTGCTGCAGAGCGGCGCGGACCACCGACTGGCTGGCCCTGCTGACGCGCCCCAGCACGTTGCGCATGAAGTGGACCCGACAGCGCTGCCAGCTTGCACAGAACACCTGTCGTATCGCCGCCTTAAGGCCGCTGTGCGAGTCGGAGATAACCAGCTTCACACCTTCCAGACCGCGCTCCTTCAGGCTCAGCAGGAAGGCCAGCCAGAACGCCTTGGCTTCTGATTCACCGATGCCCATCCCGATAATCTCCCGGCGACCGTCCGAGCTGACCGCGCAGGCGATTATTACCGCCACGTTGACCACCCGGCCGTTCTTGCGCACCTTCACGTAGGTCGCATCCAGCCACAAGTAGGGCCATTCCCCTTCCAGCGGCCGCTGCAGGAACGCCTGTACGCGCTCATCGATGCCGCGGCAGATGGATGACACCTGGCTGCGGGAGATACCGGTCATCCCCATCGACTGGACCAGGGCGTCAACCTTGCGGGTCGAGACGCCGTTTATCCATGCTTCCTGGATAACCGCGTTAAGCGCCTTCTCCGAGAGCCTGCGGGCCTCGAGGAAGGGCGGGAAGTAGGTGCCTTCCCGCAGCTTCGGGATACGCAGGTCCAGCGTGCCGAGGCGGGTGTTGTACTGACGGTCACGGTAGCCGTTGCGGTAGGTCTCGCGCTCATCACTGCGCTCATGGGGCTCTGCGTTGATGCGCGCAGTGACGTCAGCTTCCATGATGCGGTTGAGCATAAACTCGGTGAGCTCACGTAAAAAATCCTCGCCGCCAAGTTGCGCCAGGGTGTTGCTGAATGTCATGCTGTGGTCAGCCATCGGTTGACTCCTTTTAAGATAATTGTCTTTGCAAACTATTACCTTACCGGATAAGCCGATGGCTCTCACCATCCTTCCGAATTTACACCACGTCCCTGGACTCTACCCGAGGATAGCCATAGAGAACATTCTGCTCGGCCTCATCTCTTGCCCAGAATTTGTTATCAATAATGGCGAAATAACATCCATTTCCGTTATTCTCTCCCTGGTAGACCGTTTCAATATCGTTGTAATTACCGCTAAGTGGATTCAGTTTTAGTTGGCGAATGGTGTGGGTTTTCTTGTCGGCCAGGAAAATCGCGCCGCCGCCACGGACACGTAGTAGAAACTGTTTCGTCCACGGGTAGTTATCAATCACGCTGGCTTGATAGAGCATGTTGTGCAGCTTATTGTCATCCATGCCATCGGCGGATTTCCAGCCGTCAGCCTGCATGTATTGCCAGGCTTTGACTGTGCCGACAGTGTTTCCAGCGTCAGCCGGAAACACAACACCCAGGCAAAAACTGGCGGCCAGCACTGTAGTGGTAAGCAATTTCATTGTGATTATTCCTTCTGAGGTATAAGCCCGCCGTCAGTTGCGACAAGCAATGAATGGAAAAAGCGAAAGTGGGGTAAAGCCTGAAGAAAATCCGGGTGAGAGAGGATGTCGCGCATCGCTATATCTGGAGCGAAGCTGCCGTTATGGAGCGTGACCGCCCGAATATCGGTCAGGGGAAAAACGGCAATCCGGGCCTGATGCTCACCCGTTAGATACCATTCTCCCTCACGCAGAACCAAGCGATAGGGAGCAAGGTCTGTGCACCGACAACCGCTTCCCAGTAGCGTCACCTTCCGGTGTTCCGATATTGCGCTTACTAACCGAGTGAATACGCCTGAGTCTGGGGATGAAAACTGGGCTGTTCCCTGCCAGATAAGGCAAGGAGACTCCCCTGGTCCGCTCAACAGTGAACTGACCAGATGGTTATCCATATCAGGAAACAGTGCTTCAACGCCTGACTGGCGGGCAAATGTCATTACCGCAAGCTCTCTCTGGCGGCTACCGGATAACAAACGGCATCGGCCTTTGCAATACTCCAGATCCAGATACATCAGGCGTTCCCGAAAGTCCCGGCGTAGAGTTCGAACCGACACACCAAATTCAGTTGCCAGCGCTCGTAAATCCAGTGTTTCGCCAGCCACCAGGCGGCTGATTATTAACGACAGTCGGACGGCAAGCCGATCATGACGACGTTCAACCTGAGCCATGAGGCAGGTTCTCCAGTGAGATAATTGGCTGAAAATAAAACAGTTATTTTAACGAGGGAGTGGGACAGGGAATGGACACGAGAAGACGTATTTTTTACTGTTGCCGAAGTCAACCGTGACGGGGCTTAGAGAGAAAACAGACCAAATTCGATGGCTTATAAAGCATCAGAACGGACAGGGTATGTCCCGGCTATAACCGCAGGTGAGCCAGAGTTAGAAGAAAATCCAGTCCCACACGGCACGGGCAACGGATACCACCGCCTCACGGATAGTACGAATAACCGCTTTTAGTGGTGCGGGAACAAATGATGCCACTTCCGCAGAATCAAACACTTCTCCCACTGCCCCACCGAAGCTCTCACGGGCCTGCTTTTTTACCGGCTCACTGCATAACCTCCCGTGCAGTTGCGTCGCCAGAGGGCTGGTGGCACGATCAGGCAGGCAGCACATCATGGTTTCGACCATTGACGGTAGATTCCATTCTGTCCTTACTGAAACGGCGCACACTGGATGGCTCGGTGAAAACAGCTGGCGAATGGAGTCCAGTTTGGACTCGATATTAGCCAACTGGTGCGGTGATGGCGTATTGCTGGTGGCGTTCCATTCATGGCAAGGTTCGATTTTGTCGACCTGGTTAATGACAAACAGTATTCGCTGTTGGTAGCCCGTCATCACTCGTCGGTAGAAACGTTCATCGATGGAGAAAGCACGATCATCGGCTTTGATAACCCACAGGATGAGATCCAGCTCAGGGAGAATATGGCGATACAAAGATTCATACTCTTTATCCCGTTGCTCACTCTCGCCTACACCGGGTAGGTCAACCAATATCAGGCTATGCTCACCACTGCTCAGCCGCAATCGCAGTACGTCACGGGTGCAAGCTTGGACATCACTGACGGGCGTGACCTCACCCTGGAAAAGCGCATTGCAGAGCGACGATTTTCCCACGCCTGTTTTACCCATAATGCCGATAACCGGTTCGTAGTGAGTGAGCTTTTGAATATGGTCAAGAATATGTTTGCCGATAGCGTGGGGGAGTGACGCCAGCGGCTTTTCGATGGCCTGCAGACCTTCTAATTTTTTCATGAAACGACCTCAGACAGAAAAACAAAACCCCGGAAGCAAGAAGGCTTCAGGGGGATTCTCAGAGATAATATCTATCTGAAATTATTTCGAGTGTGAATTTTAGTGGCCCGATAAACCATCTATAAGAAGCGCAGTTTTTTGTCAGGAAAGTAGATCTTCATAAGCAAATCTTGTTTATATTTCAGTCTTTAGTCGAAATGGGTAGTAAACTGGGAGCGGAGCGATAAAACCCAACCATTGCAGGATTGTTGCAACTTCAAGTGATGAAAAATTGAACACATCACTCTAAAAGTTTTCGTCAGAAAATACCGCTCCCCAACGTGAAGCACTGAGCTCAAACTTGCACATCTAAGGAGCAGTAATCGTGAATGCTAATGAACCTTCAGCCTCAACTAACAACGATGAAACAGACCCCCTTCCATCTTCCCAAGATAAGAAGAAAGCGCCAAGCATCAACATAATCAAAGTGCGCGATGATCACCTCCCGTTACAGTTCATTATTGATGAAAATGATACGGCCAAATATAAATTTGCTGAAGGTATAGAAGCATCTTGGTTAAGCTCTGATTCATTTGGAATTAAGGAGTTGCGCAACCGTATTGAACCTTGGCTAACATCGCTTTTTCAGTCAGAGCATCTTTCTCTTTTGGCTGGCTCCGGCTTAACGCACGCGATTCACTACCTGGCTGCCGGGAAAGGAGCTGCAGGTATGAACACTCTGCCGCTTAGCGACCACCTCACCGAAATTAATCAAGCGGCAAAAAACGCAGCCATCGCAGCTGGACGCAAAGAAGGCAATCTCGAAGATCAATTGCGAGTTGCTAATGAGTTACTTCGTGGCTTTGAGATTTTGCAAAAAAAACCTGAGGCTGAAGCTCTTCGTGCAGAACTAAAAAGCGGTATGCAAGATTTCGCACATTCAATTCTGAAGAGTGAAGAAGGTATCGCGATTGCTGCAGAACATAAACGAGAGCAAGCATTCAATACTCTCATTACTTTTCTGATGAGTTTTGCCAGCCGTACCGGGGTACGGGATCGCCTAAATATTTTCACAACAAACTATGATCGGCTCATTGAAGCTGGCGCTGAATTGGCTGGACTGCATTTATTAGATCGTTTTTTAGGCAACTTGATGCCTATTTTCCGTTCCTCACGTTTAGATTTAGATATGCACTACAATCCTCCAGGCATTCGTGGAGAACCCCGTTACCTGGAGGGTGTGGCACGCTATACCAAGCTGCACGGTTCGGTTGACTGGGTACAAACGAAGAAGGATATCCACCGTATTGGCTTACCCTTCGGTGCGGAAAGTACAGAACCATATTTAAAAGCACCAGGTCTTGCCGGTGCCACCGCTCATCAATTGATGATTTATCCTAATGCTGCAAAAGACAGAGAAACTGCCGATTACCCTTATGTTGAATTATTCCGGGATCTTGCTGCTGCAGTATGCCGTCCGAACAGCACATTAGTAACCTACGGCTACAGTTTTGGCGATGAGCATATCAACAGAGTAATCCGCGATATGCTGACTATTCCTTCCACGCACTTAGTGATCATATCGTTCGACGATCCCCTTGACCGTATTATGCAGACATACCAAGAGATGGGAAGACCATCTCAGATCAGCTTATTGATCGGACCAGCATTAGCTGACATAGCTACCTTGACTGAAAACTACCTCCCCAAAGCAGCTATTGACAAGACAACCTTCCGCATGAGCGAGTTGCTCAAACAACGCTGGGGAACGTCAAATTTAGAGGATAAGAAGCCGCCTGAGCATGGAACAACAGGAGGGGTACAGGAATGAGTTTATCTCCATTAGCTTATGCTGACTCGCTGCGTATTGGCTCAATAGATTTCGTCTCTCCCGATGAAATTAAAGTGCTAATAGACATAGAGGCTCCGGATGGAGTAGCGCTTAATACCGGTACGCCACGTCCATTTCCTCGTATTAACGGTTATGTACTGATACCCAGCGATGAGGGGCATATGGTTGCCCAGATCGAATGGATTACGATAGAACGTTCTCAATATCCTCAACGTAAGGGAATGCAAGACCTTGGGTTGGTGGACTTACCTTATCCCTTACGCAAAATGAGTTTGAACCCGCTCGGTGTGTTGGCTTATGAAAGCAGGGATGATCAAGGTAAAGAAACTTTCCGCTTTCGTCGAGGTGTAGAAAGTTACCCCACCGTGGGTGATGTCGTTATATTGCCTACACCCAGTCAATTGAGAGCAATTGTCGAATCAGGTGACAACCGTAGAATTAAAATTGGTACTAGCCCATTAGCTGCCAATGCTGAGGTTAAAATTGACCCAGATCGCCTGTTTGGCCGTCATTTAGCCGTACTGGGAAATACAGGTAGTGGAAAATCCTGCTCAGTTGCGGGATTAATCCGTTGGTCCATGGATGAGGCTCGTAAAGCACGGGCTGGAGCAGACCCGAATGCCCGCTTTATCGTGCTTGACCCTAATGGGGAATATGCTAACACCTTCCGCGATATGAGTAAGGTTCGTGTTTTTGCGGTCGAACCAAGCGATGCCATTGAACAACTGCAAATACCAATATGGTTCTGGAATACTGTCGAATGGGGTTCATTTACTCAAGCTAGCGCTAAAGCGCAACGACCAACTTTGATCCAAGCGTTACGTTCGGTTCGTGATGGGGGATTAACTGGTGTTGTTACCCCCAGTCATGAGATGCGCCGTTATTTACGAACACTTGTGACAGCTATTCAAATTGAAAAAAATGCAGGAAACCCTTGGAAAGGGCCTGGGCAAGCAAAGGGCTTTCGAGATCGGTTGATTACCTGGAAAACTGGGTTAAGTAATGACGTGGGATTCAATCCTGCTGAAAGCGAAGTGCTTGGTGAACTAACACAATGCTTTACGCAGATCCTGTCGGCCCATTCAGGAGATTGGCCTCCAATCTTCAGTAGAGAAGAGATTGAAACATTGCTTAGAAAGATGTGCTTGGCTCATTCATCATTTGGTGGAGGTGATAGCGATACCCTACCCATTGATGCTGATGTGCCACGTCCTTTCACTGGCGACCAACTGCTTAGAAGCGTAGAAGCTACAGCAGAGTTACTCGGGGTTTCCGAGTATGTCGAAACCATGTTAATGCGTATCCGCACAATTCTCTCAGACTCCAGAATGAAGATAGTCTCTGGCGATGCAACGGCGCTGTCACTAGATGATTGGTTAAGGAGTTACATTGGTGATAATCAAGCTTCTAACGGTTCTGTTACCGTTATCGATCTATCCTTGGTTCCCGCCGAAGTAGTGCACATCATCACAGCTGTAATTGCCCGAATGACTCTAGAATCCTTGCAGCGTTACCGTAAGTTAAACCATGGTAAGACCTTACCCACCGTACTTGTCATGGAAGAAGCACATACTTTTATCAAGCGCTATAAAGATGACTCTGAGAATCAAAACTCCGCTGCAATCTGCTGTCAGGTATTTGAGAAAATTGCACGTGAAGGGCGCAAATTCGGTTTAGTGTCAATACCGATCGAATTCTGACCCCCCCCTGCCAAAGTAAAACTGACCCACCCCCTTTGAATTACTCGAGCGCTGTTGCTTTCGTTTTCTTCTGGAGTTGGCCGCTTTTCAGCTTATCTTTCAGTCGATAGCTTTGACCGCTGATTTGCGCGATATGCGCATGGTGAAGCAGCCGATCCAGCATTGCCGCCGTCAGCGTCTCGTCATCACCAAACGTTCCTGACCACTGCGTAAACGGCAGGTTGCTGGTCAGGATCACGCTGCCTGACTCATACCGTTTAGCGACAACCTGGAAGAACAGGTTCGCCTCCATTTTGCCGAACGGCAGATAGCCCACTTCGTCGATGATCAACAACTTAGGCTTACCTACGACGCGGTTCAGGTAGCCCTTCAGATCACCCTGACGGTGTGACGCCATCAGTTGCAGCATCATATCGGCGGCGGTGATGAACCGAATGCTTAAACCCGCCATCGCGGCTTTATAGCCAATCGCGGTCGCCAGGTGCGTCTTGCCGACGCCAGAAGGCCCGAGCAGGACAACGTTCTCCTGACGCTCTATAAATGCAAGACCCGCTAACTCCTGGATCTGGCTTCGTGGAACGCCGCTGGCATAGGCGTAATCGAACTGCTCCAGTGTTTTTATCACCGGCAGGCCTGATAACCGCAAAATGGTCTGCCGACGCCGTTCGTTCAGGCCATCATGCTGGAGCTGCAAAACGGCTTCCAGGAAGTCGGCATGTGTGCCGCTGTTGTCGATGGTCGCCTGTGCCACACCGGGCCACTCTGCCGGCAGGCGGTCGAGCTTGAGTTGTTCGCAAAGCGCTGTAATACGATCATGCTGAAGGTTCATGCTGGCACCTCCAGCAAGGCCTGATACGTTGCAAGAGGATGTTGCAGGCTCTCGGTCGGCAGCGGACGCTGCTTGAGTGTTGGGACGGGGGCAGGCAATGCCAACGTCACCTTCGGTAACGGCAATAATGCTGCGCGTTCGCGCGGCATGCGCTGCTCAGGCGGTACGCCTGTGGTGCCATGAACTCGCGTGTTCGCAACGGTGACCAGCCACTCGCCAATGCGAGCGTTGGCAGCGGGAACATCCAGTACCAGCCCGGCTTGCCGGAAGGTCACGGTAAGGGGCACGATAAAGCTGTTCTTGAGGTAATGGTTAAACCGCTCAACCTTGCCCTTGGTCTTGGCGCGATAGGGGCGGCAGACCTTGGGGGTAAAGGCATACTTCTCGGCAACGTGCATCAACTGTGGGTTCCAGCGATGCTTGCCGGGGCCGTAGACATCGCGCTCAATGATGATGGCCTTGGCGTTGTCGAACAGCAGCTGATGCGGCGTCCCGCCGAAGAACCTGAGTGCAGACTCAATGCCGTCACACCAGGCAGCGGAGTCCTGGTTGCTGTAGAACTTGACGAAAGTTGCGCGGCTCCAGCCCAGCGTGGCGACGAAGGCCAGCAGTGGGTTATGACCGAGCCTGATGATGGTGAAATCAACCTGCATCTGAAAGCCAGGCTCGGTCTCGAAGCGCGTGACCTCTTCAGTAACGGGCTGCTTCATGGGGTGCAGGAAAGCGGTCAGCATGCTGTAACCGCCCTCGTAACCACGCTGACGGATCTCACGCAGCAGCACACTGGCGGGTATCCACTGGGGCCTGGCAGCGGCCACGCGCTCAAGGATATAGGTCTTGAACGGGTCAAGCTTGCAGGGTCTGGGTGCGCGAGGCTTGTAGCGCATATCCGCTACGGGCAGCGGGCTACGGATATATCTGCGAACGGTCTCACGAGAGCATGAAAGCTGGCGCGCGATGGCGCGTATCGACATGCCCTGACGGTGTAAAACACTAATCTCCACTCTGGTCTCCAATGTCATCATTGGCAGTGCCTTAAAACTGCCATTTTTACCCTAGGTGGGTCAGATTTACATCGGCAGGTGGGCCAGTTTTACATCGGTAGCGACAGTTTAGGGTTAGTACTCTCTTCGCAGCGTCCTAGCGAGCTATCACCAACTGTGCTTTCTCAATGCAACAGCTACCTGTTACATCGTATTAGCAATGATAGAGATCAGGAACTGGTGCAAAAGTTAGTGCCTGACAACCTACGTGGACTGCTACGCGATCTGCCCTCGCTACCTTCCCGAAATGCCATTTTACTCGGTTGGGCTTCAGAATTGCCTGTACTGGTTCAAATGAATGCACTACCTGAGCACCATCGTCCAAAGTCAGATGACCCAGATTTTTGGGCTGTATGGTCAGGAGAAGGCCTGCGACCTAATCCAGATGGAGGTTTGCAAGAGCGGGACGTAGATTGGAATAAAATTGCGAATGATTGGCAACAAAACAATGAGTAAAAACAAGATGATAAAGAAAGTGTTGATAAGTAGTCATATCACATGATGTACAGCGATGTGTTGACGACTGAGCTGCCTCCAAGCTTTGATACAATACTGAGTTAGTAATATCGTTTTGTTTACTTCCAAATTCGCGGTTGCGCCACGTTGCTGCAAGCTCTGATGGCGTAGCTAATTATTTAGTATAGCTTTTAAATTATAGCGGTCGCGGAATAAAGAAATACCTGCATCACCTGCTCGCGTTATCAACAATTAACACCGCAAGGACGTGGTCGAAGCGTCTCACTGCGTACAGGAGACTACATGGCAAGCATTCATTCGGAATACCACCGATTTCTCACGCATTTGGCGCAACGGGACGTGCACGAGGACGTACGACGGCTTGCGTACTTGGTGCTTAGACATCTTCAACCTCTCGCTGAAGTGGGAGCCGCTCGTCGAGGCCGTTCTACGCGCCTAGCTCCACTGGCAGTTGCGCATTTGGTGCAGATGCCAATTGCCTATGAAGGAGACGCCAACGGGCCAGAGGCCGGTATTGCACTCGGACGTTTGCATCAGCTTGAGGTCGGCCCATTCCGCGGATTCATGCAGCAAGAGATTTTCGACCTCAGCTATGACATAACTCTAATCTATGGTGCCAATGGTACAGGTAAGAGCAGCTTCTGTGAGGCACTTGAAGTGGCAATGCTCGGTTCCATCAGTGAAGCACAGGTCAAGCGGGTAGACCAACGGACATACTGCAATAACGCACGCCTGCGCCGCTATGTTCCCCCTGTGCTCTCGGTTACTGGAGGAGGAGCCGTACAACCAGACGAAAACGAATATCGCTTTTGCTTCATTGAGAAGAACCGTTTAGATGACTTCGCTCGCATTGCGGCGAGGACTCCTGGCGATCAGCGTCAGCTCATTGCAACCCTGTTTGGTGTGGATCAGTTCAGTGAATTCGTCCGAGGCTTCAACCCCTCGCTAGATCAGGATCTGATGCTCGTCGGTGTCCAAGCGACGCAACTGGCTGAACGTCGACTTCAGTTGACCAATTCCGAGCAAGTGATCGCTGTATATCCACAAAAGATTGCTGAGATTGAGGCGTTAGAGCATGCATTGGCACAGCATATATCTCCCGGAGCAACCTATCAGGCCTGCATTGAATGGCTTTTGGGAACCCCTGAGCAACAAGGGCGCTTTCAATTCGTTCAAACTCAGCTCGATGCAGTTCCTCCTGCCATTCACGGTGTGACACAGACTCGCCTAGAGGAACTGCTGGCGGATGCGTATCGACGGCAGGGGCTCTGGCAAGAGGCTTCAGGACAGCTCGCTGCCCGGGCAAACGAGGTGTCTTACGCGAAGCTCTACGAAGCACTTCAGGCTTTGGCCAATGGGGCAACAGCCTGTCCTGCTTGTGGTACTGCACTGGATGCGGTGACACAGGATCCATTCGCTAAAGCGCGTGCAGGTCTAGAGGCGCTTGCCCAATTGGCTGTGCTCCAACAAAGTGAAGGTACCCTGCGGACAGAATTGGGCGATTCCATCCGTATCCTGTGGGAGGAGATGCGTCGGGTCGTGACTGTAGCGACAACAGCATGTCCTGCCGAGCTAGAGGCTGCGGCGCTGCCTGTACTACCTCCCACTTCTACAGAGGCGTGGCTTGCCGCCTGGGTTGATGATGAACGGATTGCCTGGATCGCTCTACTGAGGATTGCTGCAACTATTGAGCGCCTAGATGCGCACGCTCGCGACATACATTCTCAGCGCGGTACCCTAGCACAAGAGCGAGATAGACTAAATCAACATCAACTGGAGGTCGAACAGTTGCGGACGAAACGCGCAGCGGCAGACCAAGAGCTGGCAGCAGCTCGACTGACCGTGGCTCAGTTCGATGAAAGCAACCGAGAGCTTATCCTAGCGGTAGCGACGGAAATACCGGTAGTGGCCTACCATCAACGAATCAAGGCCGCCTACGATGGCTTTTTGCCCGAAATACAGAACTATCTGGCCGCGTTACCGGGCATGCTACTTCAGGGTCTGGGAGAACAAGCACGATCTTTGTACAACGCATTCAATCGCGGCGATGCTCCCTGCGACATGCTGCATGCCCTATGGCTGCCCGTCGCCGAAAATGGCAAGATCGAAGTGGAGTTTGTCGGTGAGCCTGGCGTGCGCTACGACGCACTGGTCGTCTTCAGCGAAGGACATATCAAATGCCTCGGCCTAGCAATTTTGCTTGCCAAGAATATTTCCCAAAGGTGTCCCGTAGTGATTTTTGATGATGTAGTTAACGCCATTGATGATGAGCATCGAGATGGTATATGGCGTACATTCTTCGAAGATGGGCTGCTGGATGGCAAACAGATCATACTAACATCCCATGCCGAAGAGTTCTTGCATCGCATTCAGCAGGAACTTGGGGCAAGACGTGCCGGTGCCATTAAGCGCTACAGGTTCATGCCACACGATGGTGAACATGAACTTCGGGTTGACAGTCACCCACCGACCAAGAATTACGTCTTGCTTGCGCAGCAGGCCCTAGCCGCCGATGAAAAACGTGATGCACTTCGCCAGGCACGTCCTGCACTTGAGAGCCTGACCGACCGCCTCTGGACGTGGATGGGCCGCCGCGGTGATGGGCGTATAGACATCAAGCTCGGTGGTCCACGCTCGCCTTGGGAGTTGAACAACAAATGTACTAAGCTGCGCTCTGCTGTAGATCGCATTGCGGCGCAACACGCTGGTGCTCCGGAGGCTGCTGCTGCTTTAGCTAGGTTGCTCAATGTCAGCGGTACAAGCATCGAATGGGGTTATCTGAATAGCGGTGTGCACGATGCTCAGCGAGATCATGAGTTCGATCGCGCGACGGTAAGAACGGTTGTCGAATCAGTTGTCGCATTGGACTCAGCCTTGGATGTCCTGCAAAATCGTTAAATGATACTGGTGTCGAAGTTCTGATGAGTGATGATTCACAATCAAAACCAGCCGAAAGGATCGAAGCACATCCTCCTCATGGGGCGGGGGAGCTGATTGGCTGGCCTTTTAGGCCGGTGGCACTGTCTACTCGACTTACCTATGGATCCAGTGGACGTCGAATTCACAAAATAACAATACAAATCAATTTATTACATGATTTTTTTTACTATCACTGCGATTCACAGAACAGTGAAGTAATAAAAAAAGTGATGAACTACCGTGATACAGTGCCTTACTTAGATCTTTATGAGAAGATACGCAAATGAATACGGGGGGATATTGAGTTGAACATAATACCGATCCGAGGCGAGTCTGAATGGACCGCTCTGGAGTTCTTTGCTGGTATCGGTCTGTCCAGAGCTGGAATGGAGCAGGCAGGGATCAAAACGATTTGGGCGAATGACTATGACCAGAATAAAAAATCGATGTATGAAGGTCATTGGAAATCTCATGAACTATTGCTTGCAGATATCCATGCTTTGAAAAGTGAAGATTTACCTGCCGCAGATGTAGCATGGGCGTCCTCACCCTGTACTGATCTTAGTCTGGCTGGTAAGCGAGTCGGCCTCCGGGGAGGACGTGAGTCATCCGCCTTTTTTGGTTTTACGGACTTAATTGCGGGCATGAATGAGCGTAAGCCTGAAGTGATCGTACTCGAAAATGTCACTGGCCTTGCCTCCTCCCATAGCAGAGAAGATTTGAGGGCTGCAGTTAAAGAGTTTAACGCATTAGGTTATGCAGTCGATGCAATTACCCTAGACGCACGCCGTTTTGTCCCTCAGTCTCGACCTCGGCTTTTTCTTATTGGGGCAAAATCACCTATCGATGGTGGTGAGCAGGACACATGCCTGAGACCTGATTGGCTTTCTTGGCTGCATAAAGATCCGGAAGTTCGTACTTTCATGATGCCTTTACCTAAAGCGCCGGGCTTGCTGAGTCAAGGGCTGACACTTGAAATTGAGTCCATGCCTGATAATGATCCACGGTGGTGGAACGCTGAAAAAGTCGCCCAATTTAAAGGTTCTATGGCACCTGTCCAGCGTGAAAGGTTAGAGCAATTTATCTCCCTCCCCGGTTTAACAGCCCGCACAGCCTATCGGCGTACGCGCAATGGTGTACCTGTATGGGAAATGAGAGCTGAGGACATTTCCGGTTGCCTTCGTACTGCACGTGGTGGTTCTTCTAAACAGGCCGTAGTAATAATGGGTCAAGGCGAACTCAGAGTCAGGTGGATGACAGGGCTGGAATACGCTCGCCTGATGGGTGCTGGCTGGTACACACTAGAAAATTTACGTGATTCGCAAATTCAGTATGGTTTTGGGGACGCAGTTGCTGTACCTGTCGTTGGGTGGGTCGCCAAGCACATGATCCTTCCACACCTAATGGCATCAAGAAAATCACATGGAATAAAAGTGAATGAATAAGCTTAGTCAAAGCGAAGCATACCTTGAAGCGGCAAAATCTTGGTATGAGAGTGAGCGAGCAAAAAATGGTTCAATGAATACAAACGTCATGAATGCAGGATTAATTGTCTCCCGTATGATGGCCGATGGTATACCGATCACTGACGCACGACTATACAGTAATGGAAAAAGCCAAGTGAGGGGCCTCAGCGGGTCTACCATATCGAAGATTCTGGAGCAGCATGGCGAAACCCGTATATTTACCCGAGAAGGTGGTCGTACCTCCCGAGGTACCATCTTCCTTGCATCAGCTTTCCGGGATGTATTGAATAATACTCAGGTTTCTGGAAGCGATCATATCGATGCTGCTTCTGTGTCAACTCAGCTTGAAGCATTTTTCACGCAATGCGTGCGTCTTGATTATTTTGATAAACAGAGGATAACCGTCGATTTAGACCACACTAAGCCGGTTTCAGCTGTGGTCAGCGACATTCTGAAAGCAGCGGCAGAACGTTCTGACAAACCCACGGGAGCTGTTCTTCAGCATCTTATCGGTGCCAAATTACAGTTGCGTTTTCCTGATGTGGAAATTGGTACTGACAGGGCAAATGCAGCTGACTTGCACACAGACCGCGAAGGTGATTTTCAGGTAGGTACAACAGCATTCCACGTAACCACGGCTCCTATGGAAAAACTGATTTCCCGCTGCGTAGAAAACAAGCGAGCAGGATACAGACCGGTAATTCTCACACTCGAGAGCAAAGTCATTGCCGCACGTCAAATGGCCGATAACGTGGGCATGTCTGAGCAGATATCTGTTCAGGCTGCAGAAACTTTCATTGGTAACAATATCGAGGAAATCGCTATTTATGACGGTGATAAGATTCGAGAAGGCCTAGCAAGACTGATTCGGACATATAACGAGCGTATCGATGCAATTGAGATCGATAAGTCCCTTATGATTGATGAGCCTCGTTGGATCGTTAACATTCTGCCCGGTACCTGTTAAAAATAGTTTAGTAATTCTTGGAGGCAAAATCATTTTGCCATTTTCGCGAACTTACTTTACGTCCAGATGATTGGTTAAACCTACCTGCAGGCAGTTATGAAATAACTCTATATCAACTATTCGCAGACTTAAAATGGGCCTTCCCACCTTAGAGAAGGCCATAGGAGAATTATAGATCTATTTGACTACAACCGAAGTTACGATCCCCTTCCCCAAAAACTTTGGTTTCGACTTTGCTCAGGTAATCCAGACGCTCAAGCAGGTCTTGGTAATGTTCGTTGAAGTCAGGGCTGTTAGTGTCCAGCACGTAGCGGCAGTTATCTGGAAAATGCACCAGACCTTGGTGGTCGTCCAGTTCCAGCCCTAAAGCGCTGTACCATGCCGCTGTAATCATTCCTCTCAGATTGTCTTCCTGATTGTAATCACCGAGGTGGTAGTAGGCGTCCTTGTTGAATAACAGGCAGATGTGGTAATGGCATTTACCTGATTCAGAAAACTCTCTCGCCCATATAATAAACATAGGGCAGCGATAAATACGTTTACCCTCTCGTTGCTTACGAACCTTGTCCGCTTCCAGCTTAGCCTTTAGGGATCCACGCATCCGGGACATCACCCCTGGTTCCAGATCAGGGAAGCAGCAAATATTATCACCGTTATCGACGATACCAGGGAAATGGATATCCACCCTTACCGCCGTGATCCTTGGATATTTATTCGTCAGGGCATTCAATAATACATTAATTTTCGTCCGATAAAGTTGTACATATTTCATATCAATATACCTATGTGGTTGGGCCTACAGTCTGTCAGAAACCGTATTAGTTATTGCCACGCAGGCAGGGTTGTACCTTACCGATGATTAAGGTATATACTGGCGTCAGATCTTAGTATCCCCATGCTGTTGTGATCTGATAATTACTTGTTAAGTAATTCTACCCTTAGATGGTTATTAGTTAGAACTAAGAGTAGATAGCCATTATAATACCTATCCAACATCTAAAATTGAGATGAGGGCAGCCCCAGCCTGCGATGACTGTTTAAAAGTTACTCTGCAATTAGCTTGCTGAATTAACCGATAATTCCGTTTCTCCAATTTCGTTTAACTGTGGATAAGCTGACTCCTAATTCTCTTGCTACCTCTGATTGTTTATACCCTTTCAACTTGAGTGTGTAGATACTGAGTTTATGCTGACTGCCTTCTTTTCGTCCAAGCGGTTTCTTGATTCTTCTATGCTTACTTCTGCTTGATTTAAGATTCTGAATATCTATCCCTGTTTGTACCGATATCAGAAAAGACATACAGCTTTCAGCAGATGGTTCAATTCTGCTATAGGGATGATAACAGTAGACGTTGATATCTTTCTTGAAGCAAGAAAACAGCGTGCCCAACACATCATCAATAGTATCTCCCAGACTGTTTAAATCTGTCAGAACGAGTGTGTCTCCTTTGCCTATTTTGTTTATGAGTTCTTTTAATATTCGCCGCCCATACCCAGCAATCTCAATTGCCACATTTCCCTCTGGAATTGCAAACTCCTTATTGATCTCTAGGTAGCTAGGATGTTTCTTTATTTCTCTTGCTTCTTGTGAGTTTTTGCATAACTGATAGTGGAAAAAAATCACATCTATGATCTCCGTGACAAAGGTGATTGCATGCAGAGCATACGATCCTCACTTTTGTTGTTGCAAATAATTATCATTTGTCTTGGTGGCTAGTCTAAACTCACTAATAGTAATGCCGATTTTTAATAAGTTGGGTGTCATTAATTATTTTTTTACACTCCTGTAAAAGGATTGATGACAATAATCACTTTTTCATTTTTACGGTGATCTGATACCTCATCTTCTTGAATGATTGGAACCATGACTGCCAGTTCATTGGTGTGGTAAATGTTTATCCAGCAAATGTAAGGAGCATTTGAATAAATTTTTTTTCGTTTTAAAACCTCTTTGACACCATGAGTGATAAGGTCGGAAATAGGTAGGAGTACTATATTGTTAAAGTCAAAAAAATAACCATTCCACGAAGTATCTTTAATGAGTATTGTGTTGGAGTACCCTTTGACGTTAGGACTGTTTTTATCAACGATACGATCGGTTTTAATGTGAATAGCTCCTCTCATTCGGTAAGTATCAACAAAGCCTTCAAGCTGTTCCTCTATAATTTTTTTCTCGCCTTTGCTCATTGTCCCATCACTGGTGTTATGCCGATAATGTTCAAAGCTGGGTATGTTAAGTTGGCTTTTGATATGGCTCTTCCAGCCCGCCAAAAAAAATTCCTCACGAGTGATTTCTGGTATGCCTCGTATGGATGATAAATGCGCATCCACCGATTGATTTAATAAAAACTCTCCGAGTTTTTTTACTTCATTATGGTGATGGCTAACTCGACTAGCAAAGGGGCGATACGCAATCATTACGTAATCAAAAACAGCGGAGCGTGATATATTTAAAGCGGCTCCAATCGTGTCAGCCGTTTCTATTGATATATTGCTGATATTCAGGGATGTTATTTTCTTTGCCATGTGAACTCCAGAGTTGTCAGGGTTCGATAAAGGGAGAGCTACTCTGCATCTGTTGATGCAGAGTAGCCGCCTGATTTATGTGCTTACAGATTTCCTCGCACAGAAAATGTAGCAATAAATTCTGCGACTTCATTACGTAGCCAATAATGGCGACCATTGATTTGTTTTGGCCGAGGCAACCCTTCAGGTAATCTATCTTGGCAAAGCCATTTGCGAATGGTTTGGGATTTATAGCTAATGATTTTAGCTAACTCAGTTGTTGAAATGAGTTGTGGCTGGGTGGTATCTGAGAGTTCGAATGCGTTCATTTTGCCACCTCATTGTTTAAGATGTGGGCAAAGAAAGCATTGGGTTGTATTAATTTTTGGAGGAGTTTTTTGAACGAAGCTACTTTGAGCGAGGAGGAAACAGTTTCAGGATCGGGGTCACTACCATCACTTGAATCTGACGATGAAGAGTTTTTTGCTGGTTTTGTCGCACATCGATGAGCTCTTGATGCCTGGGTTTTGCAAGGCATAAGACGTGCAACAACATTATGCAGCGTAATGTTGCGCATATTTTTCCTGAGCAATGAACATTTTGCTTTGGCACGTGCAACAGATTTATGAAAACCAGACTTCACGTCTTTCAAATGCTGGATAACCTGTTCCCAAGATTCTGATATGTTGGCAGCCTGATGCGGTTCTGTTGGATACAAACCCCATCGAGTTCTGATCGCCTCCTGGCTTAGTGCTGTTGAATCAATACTTGAATCTATCATCATGTTTATCTCCTGTTTAAAAAGTGGTTATGAAGGATGCGGTTAGAATTCTTACCTGAAAATCCATTCCTGTCAATAGATTTAAAAGAATACAAGCCATTGATTTTAATTGATTTTTACAGGAATCAACGCAAGTCAACATTGGTTTTTTTGTTAATTTCAGCCTGTTTTAAGATCCATGTCTCAATCTTTTCATGCCATTTTCGCAAAAGATCCAAAGGGCGTCGACGGTAATGCTTTTCCGCAAGTGCGCTCGGTTTGTGCCCCATGATTTGAGCTACAACACCTGTTGGTACTTCCACCCATTCTGACAGTGTTCCAAAGCTCCGACGTAAGCCGTGCAAACTGATATGGGGTAAGTTTGCCTGCTCTAATGCCTGGTTATGTGCCTTTCGAGGCTCGACAATTTTCCCACTCTTACTATTACTGGTGAAGACCCAGCGATCTTCACTAACATCACTTTTTGATGTTCTAGCCAGTTCAGCCAGAATAGTTGAGACATAAGGTGTCAATGGAATAATACGTTCGCCCTCAACCTTATCCTTGATCCGCATGCTGGACCATTTGAAATCAATATCGGTCCAACGTAGAGATGCTATTTCCTCTCGCCGTGCCCCCGTGAGCAAAAGAACCTGGAGATAGGTTGAAATCACAGGATTGCTTAACCGTATTACTTCAGTGAACCAGCTCTTCAACTGCTCTTTCTGAAGGCAGTCATCTGCTTTACTGGCAGATACTGGTACCATTTTTCTGACATTACGGTCTTGGGTGAGATCAACAGGAATAATCCTCTGAAACTGCTTGTGGTCCTCGACCCACTTCAAAAATGTTCGAAGGATGCGGTATGAGTTGGCTGTGACCGTCGGGCGGGTTTGTCTCTCCTTTGTCAGCCACTCAGTAATGAGCACTGGGGTGATTTCTGATAAAGGTAAATCAAGGAAACATGCTAATGGTGCGGCGATAGTTAAACCATCACCGACTTTTCTAGCCTTTCCCCCACGATCAGAAAGCCTGATATGGTCCGCAAGGTAGCGTGGTGAGTAAGGGCGTTTAGTTTTGGCGCTGATGCCCGTTTTCAGTTCTTTGAGATATTCTTCCAGGCAGTAGAGAACATAACTTTCCCTCTGCGTGATTCAGCCTGTTGTGATTCTACGGCAGCAATTTTCTCTGCCTTAGCAACGCGGGGATCGATTCCTGTATCAATAAGCATCTGAAGTCTTCGTGCTTCAGTACGTGCATCATCGATTTTCCAGTCGCTAATCTTGCCAATCGTCATGCGCAGAGTTTTCCCCAGAAACACACTCTGGAAGATAAATGCTTTTGTCCCTTTAGTTGCACGGCAGGCCAGCATTGTTACGTCTGAATCCCAAAGAAACTCTTGCGATTTTCCTTCAGTTAGTTCAAATCTACGCAATCGTTCGAAGGTAAATTTTTGTCTCGAAGACGCCATTTGTAGCTCCTTATTGAATACTTACACCAGATGCTAATGTACGGCTGGTGTAAGTAAATTGAGGCTATAAAGATCAACACTCATCAATTTTCGTCAATGAGATTTTTTATTTATCATATTGTTTTAATTGGATAATAATAAATATTATGCGATTATTTAGAGGCTTGGAAGTGTATTACCTTCGCACTTCTAAGCCGCAGGTCACAGGTTCGAGCCCAGGGTGGCTGACGCACTGCCCGGAGTGGCCCATGATTGGCTTGCTATCAGGTTTTCCTTACCCAGTTATCAGGGATAACGCCTCGACACGACAAACGGCACGCATGGCTTATTATGTCGAATGTATTTACCTAAAGTGCGCATTTATTATTTATTCTGTGAATGATTAGCGGCGAAATATTGTCACACATACTGCATCTGGTATAATCACCACAGCTCAATCACCCGTAAATTAATATATAATTAATAGGTAAATATATGGATGGCTTGTGTAAGAAATTGTCTATTTTTGTTGTTGCATTAATAATTGTCGGCTGTGATCAATCCCTCCTTCCTTTGCGGTTAATGCCAACAAGCTTATCGAAAGAGAATCAGCGCAATCACTCATCACAACACTTTCTGTTCATTATCTTCTGATAAAAACTCATGGATTTCAATCTGTAAGGTCGATCATCCTAACTCATCGCCGATCTTTTCAGTGCAGGAAATTGAAGTGTAATGCAAGCTTCAGATAATCTTTCATTCACTATTCGCCCACAAAATAAAGATGCGCAGTTTTTTTATCAGCATAAAGAGTTTGCAAAAAGATGACTCGCGCTAGTGATACACATAAAAAATCACCTGGTGCCCCATCGACGTTTAAATCCCGCTGATAAGGTTATTTTGTAAATCAAAATGTTATTAAACTGTCAGTTATCGTAATGCGTTGTAAAGGAATAAAGCGTAATCCTCGTTCACCAAGCCATTTTTCCGTTCATCAACGCTAACATCATTAACGTTCCACCAGCATCCCCGTGACCTATCGCTTATCACCAGGTAAAATGCTGAGTAGCCTTGCTTTTTGCCAGGCCTAACCAACACTCTCAGCGCCGTCAGGATCTGCTGCTTAACGCTGATGTCGGCATTGTGGCGTTTGCATAATTTAAGCTTGCGTCATGTATGACTCAAGCTTTGCCGGCAAGCTGTGCTATTGAAAAACAGGGAACTAAAGTGAACAATAAGGCCGGGAAAGTCGTATTTGCCGATCAAACTTCGCGTTTTGGCATTTATTTCTGTGGTGATAACGCATTGGGTTGGCAGATTTTGGGAGGCGCAACCCGTGGTGGCATATCTGACAAAATCACCAGAAATTATTGGCATAACCCCACACTACATCGACCGGCTGATGCCGCCGGTGCCATGGTTTGACTATGGGAGCTTTGGCGTTGCAGTGTTTTTTCTGATCAGCGGATTTGTCATCCCATTTTCGTTAAAAAACAAAAAGCCAGCCCGATTTATAATGGCACGGGCAGTAAGAATATACCCAACCTATATATTTGCGTCATTGACTATGATGTTATTTATATTTATGACCTCACGCTTTTACTGGGGAGCCGCGCCTGAGTTTTCCTTCTGGAACGTGCTGGCAAATCTGACGCTAACACAGCTGATCTTTGATCAGCGCTCAATGGATGCGGTCAACTGGACGCTATCGATAGAGATCGTATTTTACCTGTTTTGCGCCGTTTTCAGGGGCAAGATATTGAGCGGCAGCGTCTCATTGATTTTCATCACCTCTCTCACCGTTTGTTTATTGACCTATTTATCAAAAGGAATGCCGAATACCTATTCTATCGGCGAATTTAAACTCTCCCCGTACGGTATAAAAATGTGTCTACTTTTTATGCTGTTTATGTCGATAGGTATTTTATTCCACTATCATTTAGAGCAGAGGATAAATAGCAGACAGTTAATTATCTACTCTATAGCGTTGTTTGCCATTGTACTGGTTACCTGGTACATAGGGCCGATCGCCGATCAATTTCCCAACTCCCCCATGAGCTACGCTTATGCATTGCTGCTATTTAGCACATGCTATGCATTGAGAGATAAATTCAGGGAATTCCGGGTACTCTCATTCCTGTCTAGTATCAGCTATCCCTATTACGCGTTACATTCCGTTATTGGCTATGCCACCTTACGCATCCTGGTTGATCATAACGTGGGTGTTGCAGCCGCATTTTTTATTACCTTTGCCTTTATCCTATTATTATCAACGCTGCTGCATTATACGGTAGAAAAACCCTCAATTTTCCTGTCCAAGAAAATTGCCTGATGGCCATGGCCGCGCTGACGGCCATGATCTCCTTACTACGGTTAGGCTCCCCTGGCGCTCCCTCTACCAGGGGATCAATCGCCGACGTTAGTGTTCCCGTCAGCATGAGAAGCCGGCAAAAACCATCTCAACAATGCTGATAGGCACAGCAATGCAGCCACGCCGCCAAAAGCTGCATGGTTGCTGAGGGGATGCTCAACAACCCACCCGACAGCTGGCTTTTTGCTTCCACTCAGAGTTTTTCAATAATAACCGACCATCAAGTCGGGTTGAAAACAAGCACAAGAGTTATGTTACTAAAAATTAGTATAACGTTGTCTTGCTGATGGTCACTTTAAGCATTGCCGGATTACCCTCATATTGTTACGCCCCGCATATAAATTCAATCAAACGTCCTCGTTTTAACCACTAAAAAAGACTTCTCATTGCCAGCGACGCCCCCTCTGTTAGCCTACAAAGGCTTGCAATATATCCACGACAAAAGGAGTAAAGGGAAGGATTACCGTCGCCGGTGGTGGGCTGCGGCGCTAGCAAGGTAGTGAACTGGCGAATTGGAACCCGACCGCTGGCTTGGCTGGTCCGGGTGAATGCTTTATATTGCAATAGTAAAATTGGTCTCCCCATCAAGGCATTTATTTATATTCCTAACCTTTTGGAGTACTAATAAATGATTACATTAACATAAGTAAATTCAATGGATGGAATATGAATATATTTGAACAGACTCCAGCAAAGCGTAGACGTTATGGTTTGGCTGTTTTTATCGGCCTGATTGCCGGCATCGTGTCAGCATTCGTCAAATGGGGGGCCGAAGTACCTTTCCCCCCTCGCAGCCCAACGGATATTTTTACTGCTGCCTGTGGCCCTGAATCATTAATCAGAGCGGCGGAACAAATCGATTGCTCCCGCAACTTCCTCAACCCACCCTATATTTTTCTGCGTGACTGGTTGGGTTTTACCGATCCTAACTCGGCAGTCTATACCTTTGCCGGACATGTGTTTAACTGGGTCGGTGTCACACACATCATCTTTTCAATAGTTTTCGCGCTGGGTTACTGCGTTGTAGCCGAGGTTTTCCCGAAAATCAAACTCTGGCAAGGGTTATTGGCGGGTGCATTAGCACAGCTATTTGTACATATGATTTCCTTCCCTCTCATGGGGTTGACTCCTGCTCTGTTAGACCTACCATGGTATGAAAATGTGTCTGAAATTTTTGGGCATTTAGTCTGGTTCTGGTCGATTGAAATTATCCGCAGAGATCTGCGTAACCGAATAACTCACGAACCAGATCCGGAGATCCCACGGGTAACAAGCCGATGACAGATCCCCCCGTATAACGGGGGGATATTACATAGCACTTAAGTATTTAACTGGTGTATATCACATCGTCAAGGTTTGAATTAACGTTGGCTCTGTGGCCATTGGCTAATCACAATAATAGCTTTGCTTGCTCCGTCACCGGCTGAATATCCGCGATGCACTTCCCGGCTGGCTGTTTTACATTAAAGAAAGAAAGCACTGAACGTAGGATGCACGCAGACGAATGGCTTTCCTATAATGTCGCTCAAAAACCATATAACAAAAACATGTTTGGAGATTGCAATCTAAAACTATAGGCAAGGCCCATATAAATACTGTCAACTATTTCAAATAATAATAGATAAATTTTAAAGGAACGATAAAATGCCATCATCTATAAAGAAAATAGTTTTTTACGCCATTGCTTTTGTAATTTTAACATTGTTCTATGCACACATTTCCAGCCAGATACGACCAAATTCAGATGCCGTTTCAGGATTGTTAGCCGGCAAGGATATGGCTAACGGAAACTGGACGCTTGGCGGCTGGCATCTTTCTACCGTGTCATTTTATTTTACCGATATAATCTGGTACGGTCTTGCATCAAAAAGTTTCGGCTACGGAGCATATCAAGCATATTTAATACCAGCGATAATGTATACAATGGTGACGTTGATGACATTTTATCTGTCCAGGGAAAACGCTGGCTCGCTATGGGCCATTGCGTTTTGCGTGGCTATTCCATCTGGATTCGCTGCATTCAACACCTTAATAGCGGTAATACACGTCGGTACCTATGTCTGCATGCTTGTATGCTTCATAATGATTGAACGTTACACTAAAACAGATTCATTATTGTCGATAATTATTTATACCTTATCGTTAACGTTGGCCTGTTTCAGTGACGATATAATAAAACTAATTATACTTACACCGATATTAATATCTTCTATTTATTTCTTTGCAAAGGAAAAAAGACCTGTATATATTATAATACTGTTTGCCAGCCTATTGGCATATGTGGCATCAAAGATGATGGTCAGGTATGCGAGATCCAACGGTTGGTTCATCCTGCCCGGGATCCCCGCCCCAACGTTTGTTGCCTTTGATGACATCGGGAACAATCTGTACCTCTTCACAAAAGGATTCCTTCTTTATAGCGGCGCCTTCTTTTTTGGCAAGTCACCTTCTGATATCACGGCTATACTTTCTGTTTTCTGCTTTATTATTTTGACCATTTTGATTATTGTCTGTGCATTATCAATAAAAGAGATATTCACGACCTCGATATTGAACATGACCATTTGCCTAGCCTGCCTGGTTATGGTGCCAGCCTATCTTGTCAGTAATCGCCCGATAGATGTATGGACAATAAGATATATCGTTTCTTTCTTTATTCTAGCGCCCGTAGTCATTGGTAGATCGTCCTTATCCAAAGGATGGAGATTTTGCATGCTTGGCGCTGTTGTCATTGCAGTGCTAGTTTCTTCCGTTGTGGTTAGTGAGAAAAAAGACATATCAAGTGACATCATAAACCAGTTAAAACTCGCTATTAGAGAAAATCACTTGGAAAATGGATACGCCTCATTTTGGTTTGCGTCATCTGTTAGCATTGACGGTGATATATCCGTTGCTCCACTTAATGTAAATAGAGATTTGAATATCCTCGCCTGCAATAGATGGTTGTCGAAAGCTGAGTGGTACCAACGCGGCGGCAACTTCATAATAACAGACGATAATTTAATGCGAGAGATAATCATCAAAAGTTTTGGCACTCCATCGAAAGTGATCAATGTTGGCGATAAACAAATATTTGTTTATGAAAAAAACATCACTTTCAGCTGCGATTAATACAATCAACCGGCGTTAATCGTCCGCTGTTAATAGATTAGCGCCGTCAGTACACCGCCATAATCGGGTTATAGCATGATACCAACCGGCAAGCTTGAGTTGTTATCGGAATACCGCAGACGATCAATAGCACTTAATGGTCTGTTGGATGTAGTTCCGCGCTGTAGATAGCTTGCCTGAGCTATTTATGCCATCGATGGCGATCGTATTATCTGCCGCAACTGCAATAGCGATACGCTTTATGATCTCCCGGTTGCGAATGTACCAAGTGTCTATGCAACGGCCAGGGATTAATCACCTTAAGAGGTATGGCTAGACAAGCTGCTTGCAGAAGTCGCATGTGATGGAAGACCGGTGGACTTTAGTAGAGGTCGGGAGAAGCGAAAATGGTACGCCCTACAGGGCTCGAACCTGTGACCTACGGCTTAGAAGGCCGTTGATCGATTATTGGCGTTTTGCAGCATATTACCGGGTGGTCGGCAACAGCACCACGGCAGCTGGCACCGTGGCACATTGATCGCCGTCGGCAGCTTATACCTGTCGGGGGTAGCGTAGCGCATCGACAAACAGCGAAAAGGCGGTGGTGTGCTGCCTACGGCTTGGGTAATACAGGTAATAGCCAGGAAACGGCGCGCACCAGTCGTCAAGCACGTTGAGTAACTGGCCGTTGGCAATATCTGCCGCTACCGTGTCTTCTGGAACGAATGCAATCCCCAGACCGCTGCGCGCGGCATCAATGCGCTGTGGTAGGCTGTTGATGGTCAATTGACCGTCAACGCGCACGTTGACGGTACGGCCGTCTTTTTCAAATTCCCAGGCGTACAATCCGCCTTGCGTCGGTAACCGCATAGTAATGCAGCGATGACGTTGCAGCGCTTGCGGTGTCTCGGGCTGGCCATGCTTGGCGAAATAGTCTGGCGATCCTACTGCGACAAACCGCAGCTGTGGGCCGATGGGTATGGCGACCATATCTTTTGCCAGCTGTTCTCCCAAACGAATGCCGGCGTCAAAACGGCCGCTGACGATATCGGTGAGCGAATTGTCGGCGATCACTTCCACGTGGATATCCGGGTAACGTTGTAAGAAGGGATTCAGCACTGGCCATAGCACCGAATGAATGGCATGTTCACCTGCGGTGAGGCGAATATTTCCCGCCGGCGTTGCGCGCATATCCCCCAGCGCCACCAGTTGATGTTCAATTTCGCTGATGTGTGCGCCGATGGCGTTGACCAGGCGCTCACCGGCCTCGGTCAATGCAACGCTGCGCGTGGTGCGGGTCAGCAAGCGAAGATCAAGACGCTCCTCCAGCCCGCGAATGGCATGGCTCAAGGCCGACTGTGATACGCCGAGCCTGGCGGCGGCACGGGTAAAACTGCGTTCTTCTGCCACCATAAGAAACGACAGCAAGTCGTTGAAATTCTCTTTTAACATTTCTCTGCCTGAGTGAGTCATCGTGTCAACGGCTGGTTGCGCCGCCGCGAAAATGAGGGGTTTCCAGCAGTAACGAAACCGCAGATTTAATGAGTTTACCTCATAAGCGCATTCTTATTTTGCACTCTAATCGGCAAAGTCCGTCGCTGTTATTCTTGCCATTACCGTCGGTGGTAAAAACCGTTTCATGCCGAATCTACGGCAGTTCGATACCGAATCGGCTAAACCTTAATGAGGAGCGATTATGAAATTACTCGCAGCGTCAGCGGTAATGATGTCTATGTTAGCCCCGGCAGCGTATGCCGATGTGGAGGAAAAAATGAAAATTCAACGCAGTGGTTCGCAACCGTCGCAAGCCGGACCGGAAGCCTATTTCAGCGGTCAGGTGCGTATCGATGCGCCTTTTCAGGGCAGAGAGCCGGCGCGGGTGGGGGGTGCGACCGTCACCTTCGAACCGGGCGCGCGTACTGCCTGGCACACTCACCCACTGGGTCAAACGCTGATCGTCACCCAGGGGCGTGGTTGGCTCCAGCAGTGGGGCGAGGCAATGCAGGAAATCAATCAAGGTGATATTGTCTGGATCCCGCAGGGCGTCAAACACTGGCATGGCGCAACCGCCACCACGGCAATGACGCATATCGCGATTGCCGAATCACTCAACGGCAGCCCGGTTGAGTGGATGGAAAAAGTCAGCGACGAACAGTATCAGCAGTAAGCCACAGAACCGCCGTTGCTCATTGTTAGCTATCCCGCCGAACAGGAGTCTAGATGATGAAAGTACTTGGTTATGCAGCTAAGTCAGCGCAGGTGCCGCTGGCGCCGTTTGAATTTACTCGCCGCGATCCACGCCCGGACGACGTGGTGTTCGAGGTTCTTTATTGCGGTGTGTGCCATTCGGATTTACATCAGGCACGCAACGACTGGGGAATCAGCCTTTATCCGCTGGTGCCGGGTCATGAGGTGATTGGCCGCGTGACGGCGGTAGGTGACCAGGTGACCGGCGTTAAACTCGGCGATATTGTCGGCGTGGGGTGCATGGTGGACTCGTGTCGCCAATGCCAACCATGTCAGCAGGGACTGGAGCAGTACTGCGAGCAGGGGAACATCCAGACCTATAACGGCATCGATCCTCACGACAGCTTGCCGACCTATGGCGGTTATTCGCAAACCATGGTGACGACGCAAGATTTTGTGCTGAAAATTCCCGCCGGTATGGATCCCTCATCGGCGGCTCCGCTGTTGTGTGCTGGCATCACCACCTGGTCGCCGTTGCGCCGTTGGCATATCGGCAAAGGCAGTAAAGTGGCGGTGGTTGGCCTGGGAGGGCTGGGCCATATGGCGTTGAAGCTGGCAAATGCGCTGGGTGCCGATGTTACGCTGTTCACCCGTTCGGCGTCGAAAGAGGAGGACGCTCGCCAGCTGGGGGCGCATCATGTGATCCTGTCCAGCAGTGACGCGCAAATGGCCGAAGTGGCAGGGACGTTTGATCTGATTATTGATACCGTGCCGTACGTCCATGATATCAATCCGTATATGTCGACCCTGACGCTTGACGGTACGCTGGTGTTTGTCGGTTTTCTGGGTGATATCGATCCGATGCTGAACACCGTTCCGCTGATTTTAGGGCGTCGTTCGGTGGCTGGCTCGTGCATCGGCGGTATTGCCGAAACGCAGGAGATGCTGGATTTTTGTGGGCAGCATGGCATTACCTGCGACGTTGAGATGATAGCGATACAGGATATAAACCAGGCTTATGAGCGGATGCTGAAAAGCGACGTGAAATATCGCTTTGTCATTGATATGGCCTCGCTGCATGCATAACGGACGAATGGAATAATGCGCTCAAGCCCTGGCCGCTGACGTCAGCAGCTAACGCCAGCATGGCCAAGGTTTATTTTTCCATTCGGCGTTACATCTGTCACAGCAAACTTACCGAGCCATGACAAATCTATACACTGGAATTGCTAGTGTTAACTCACCCGATGATGTTGTGTGTTATTCCTTTCCTGTAGTGTATATCCCATCCCTATTGAGTTTATCCCGCCTGGTGCGGGATTTTTTTTATTGGCGCGGTGACAGTTAGCGTGCCGGACATAATAAGCCACCAGCGCCGGCATGGCGGAGACTGTTTTTTCCATTCGGCGTTACATCTGCCTCAGCAAACTTACCGAGCCATGACAAATCTATACACTGGAATTGCTAGTGTTAACTCACCCGATGAAGTTGTGTGTTATTCCTTTCCTGTAGTGTATATCCCATCCCTATTGAGTTTATCCCGCCTGGTGCGGGATTTTTTTTATTGACGTGCGGCGATATTTATCTCGCCGGACATGATGTTGCGGGTGGTAGGCAGGGCCAAAAAGTCATGCGGGAAACCGAGTTCGATGGCGCTGACCTCAGCCAGCCGTTGCCATTGCTCCGCTTCCAGGCAGACTTCCAGCGCGACCAGGTTATCCTCTAGCTGCGCCAGCGTACGAGCGCCGACGATCGGCGCGGTGACCGCCGGGTTTTGCAACGTCCAGGCCAGCGCAACCTGCGCCGGGCTGTAACCGGCCTGCTGCGCAATGATTTGCACCGTTTCGGCGATGGTGAGGTTACGTTCACTCAGCGAGCCCTTGCTGCGCGCGACGTCACGTCGGGTACCGCTCTCATCGCCAGTGGGGCGTAGATCCTGGCGCGAATATTTGCCACTCAACACGCCGCTGGCCAGTGGCGACCAGGGGATGACGCCCATACCCAGGGCCTGTGCCATCGGGATCAGCTCACGTTCAACGGTACGCTCGGTCAGGTTGTATTCAATCTGCAAGGCGATCAGCGGCGACCAGCCGCGCCAATCGGCCAGCGTTTGCATGCGTGCCGCCTGCCAGGCAGGGATATCGGAAATCGCCAGGTAAAGCACCTTGCCGGCACGCACCAGATCGTCCATTGCGCGCATGATTTCATCTACCGGCGTGGTGTCATCCCAGGCGTGCAGGTACAACAGATCGAGGTAATCGGTTTTTAGCCGTTTCAGGCTGTTCTCTACCGAATGCACCATGCTTTTCCGGTGGTTGCCGCCGGAGTTGGCATCGCCAGGATAAGTGGGCAAAGTGTATTTGCTGGCGATCACCAGACTGTCGCGGCGGCCGACGGCGAATTCGCCGATAAACTGCTCCGCGCTGCCTTCGGTATAACGGTTGGCGGTATCAATGAAATTGCCGCCGCGATCGACATAAGCGTCAAATATATGGCGTGATTGCTCTTTCTCGGCCCCCCAGCCCCAATCGGCGCCAAAGGTCATGGTGCCGAGCGCTAACGGCGAAACGCGCAGGCCGGAGCGGCCGAGTAAACGATAGGTATCCAGCGTGGTGGTAGCCATGGGCATTCTCCTGTGGTGTTGGTATTTTTAAGATAGTTGCCCAGCGCTATCGACGGAATACACTATAATGCGCATGTATTATTAAGTCAGAGAGGCATAATGAGAGGCGGTGACTTTGCAGAACTACGCGCCTTCGTGGCGATTGCCGAACACGGGAGCTTTGCTCGCGCGGCCGCTCACCTTGGCATGTCGGCGTCGGCGCTTAGCCAGACGCTGCGCAATCTGGAAACCCGCCTCGGCGTGCGGCTGTTAAACCGCACCACCCGCAGCGTGGCGCCGACCGAAGCCGGCGCGCAGCTGTGGGAAAGGTTACGCCCGCTAATGGCGAACCTGGACGCTGCCGTCGCACAGGTGATTGACCAGCGTCAGCAGCCGGCCGGATTGCTGCGGCTCAATATCACGCGGGTGGCTGCGATGCATTTTCTTGCGCCGCGCATCAGCGCTTTTAACGCGCAGTACCCGGATATTACCCTCGATCTGAACGTCGAAGATAAGCTGGTGGATATTGTCGCTGGCGGTTTTGATGCCGGGGTGCGGCTGCACGAAAAACTCGACAAGGATATGGTGGCGATCAAGCTTGGCGGGGAACTGCGGATGCGCGTGGTTGCCGCACCAAATTATCTGTCGCGCTATGGCGAGCCACAAACGCCACGCGATCTGTTGCAGCATCGCTGTCTCAACTATCGCTGGCCGACCAATGGCAATCTGTACCGCTGGGAGTTTGAGCGCGGCGCGGAGAAGCTGGACATTGCCGTCGAGGGGCCGTTGGTAGTTAACGAGCCGGAGATATTGGTGCAGGCCGCCATCGACGGCATGGGCATCGCCTATCTGTTTGAGCATCAAATAGCCGCTGGGTTGGCGGAGCGGCGGCTGCTGCCGTTGCTGGATGACTGGACGCCGCCGTTTCCCGGTTTTTATCTTTATTACCCAGCTAACCGGCAGATGCCGCGCCCGTTGCGCGCGTTTATCGACTTCGCCCGGGCGAAGCGTTAAATGTGTGCCGTCGCTGCCCCTGTTCATTTTTTCTGCACATTTTGGCGGTACCGTATGCGCGTTATTAGCCCGCTTAGGCTAACACTGCATACTGGTACAAATACTCCCGGTTCCTAGACCGGGTTTTTTGTTGGCATTTGCCAGCACGTCACATAATCCCGCGCGAAAACAGCAGCATCTCGGTAAATAGCCCTAAGAATAATGTGGCTTACTGTTTGTTCCGAAAGACTACGGCTTGCGCTATGCTGTTGACGTCTAGCCGCTCACCGAGAAAGCTGCGGCGATGCTGATAGAGCCGACCATTAAGCGATTTGCCCGAATAATGCGTTAGAATGTTCTTGTTAAATAAAATTAACGCGGCAGACAGCCTGATTTGCGGCTTATTTATCTTCCCTATTTTGCTGGGTCATAGAATATGCACACAACTATTCTGGTTATTATGCGCGCGTGGTCAACACCATGAACGCCAGGATAATTTCTAAATATGGCCTACCGGTTGCACTTCAGCTTATTAACCTTTTCTTACTGACATTTCTGCTATCGCTGGTAGGGATATTTTCTCGTCCGATCGGCTCGCTGTCATTATTCTGGCCGGTCAACGCCATTTTACTGGGACTGTTATTGCGCAAGCCGGCGTATGCCACGCCGATGGGCTGGCTGGCCACCTACCTTGGCATGGTCAGCGCCGATCTGACCACCGGTGAAGGCGCGCCGCTGGCGCTATGGCTGAATGCCTGCAATATGGCGTTGATCGCCACCGGTTACGGCGTGATGCTGTTACTGCCCCAGTCGCAACGGCGGATGGGCAAGCCGCAGGCCATTCTGTATATGTTCGCTGCCAGTTTATCCGGCGCGGCGGTGGCGTCGACGCTGTCGGTGCTGCGCAATGACAGCCTGTATAACAATACGGTGATTACCGCCTGGCTGGCCTGGTTTAGCGAACAGTTTTCCACCACCTTGCTGATTCTGCCGGTGCTGCTGGCTGCCCCGCGCCTGAAGCCACTGCTGCGGATGCGATTCAACTGGCGGTTGAGCGCCAGCCTGCCGTTACTGGCGCTGATCGCGTCGTTGCTGTTTAGCGTGTACATCGGTGGGCCGGGAGCGATTGCCTTCCCGATCCCGGCGCTGCTGTGGTGCGCAGTCAGTTATCAATTGTTTACCGTTACGCTGTTGACGCTATTGACCGGCATTATCGAAATCAGCAGTATTTCGGCCAATGTAATGCTGTATGAAACCCCGAGCACCCGCGGCGCGCTGCTGGATACGCTGATGTCCGCCCGCTTGGGTATTGCCATGCTGGTGATGGGGCCGTTGATTGTGTCGAGTTCGATAGCCGTTAACCGCAAGCTGATGCGGCGGCTGGAACACAGCGCCAGCCATGATTTTCTCACCGGCACCTTGACGCGCAGCGCGCTGATGCGCAAAACCCGCGAACTGCTGGAGCAGAAACAGCGCTGCAAAGAGGCAGTGTCGTTACTGTTGATTGACGTCGACCATTTCAAACTGATTAACGATAGCTATGGCCACGTGATTGGCGATCGGGTGTTGGCGAATTTTATTCATCTGCTGCGGCGCGAATTGCGCCCCGATCAACTGCTCGGCCGTCTGGGCGGTGAGGAGTTTGCCATCGTGATGCCGCGTGCCCTGGCGGCACAGGCGGTGGCCATGGGGGAGTATTTGCGGCGTCAGGTGGAAAAAGCGCAAATCGACACGGGCGATCGCGCGCCGTTGAAACTGACCATTAGCGTCGGCGTCGCCAGCCTGGCGATGAACGAAGACAAGTCGCTGGAGCAGTTGATGAACATGGCGGATATCGCGCTGTATCGCGCCAAATCGCTGGGGCGTAACAGGGTCGAACCGTTTAACGTGCTCAGTGGCAACAGCGTCGATCACATCCTGTTCAAATAGGGGCTCAGCCCTGCTGTGGTTTGAATTTAACGCCGCAGTTTGGGCAAATCAGCATCACGCTTTGCTGCAGGCGCGAGCACTGTTGATTGGTGACATAGGCACATTTCGGGCAGGCGATTCGCATGGTGCGATGAATGATGCCTTTAACGTCGCGGGACTCAGACATGGCAGCTCCCTGTGTGAGGTGAAAGTCCACGCTAACACAGGTGCTTTGAAATTGCCTTAGGGATTTGTTGCCGGCGTTACAGCGCCTTCAACGCGCTCAAGGTTTCATCCATATCAATCTCGTGTTCAGAGAAGGTGTGGGTGACGTTTTGAAAGGTGACGATCGACAGCATGCGCAGACTTTGCATGGCTTGCGGCTCGGCCGCTGCCTGCGGGCGGATGCGATTCATCAACAGGCCGACTGACAGCACGGTATTTTCTTTGTCCACCTCGGCTTTTACCGGCACCTCTTTGGTGAAGGTATGGAACGACTTGATGCTGCTGATCTTGATGCGTTCATTGGCAATAATGATGTATTTGCTTGGCGCCAGAACTTTAACCGCAAAGGCAGAAGGCCCCTTGGCATTGTTGGTCGGTTCAAAGGTCACCGCGGCATTTTTCTTTATCAGCTCCGGGTTTTGCACTTTAATCACGTGAAAATAACGATTTTCTCCGTTCTCATCGGTAATAAAGCCGAAGCCTTTGTCTTCAAAAAAAGTCGTTATCTTGCCGTTCATGGTCATTCTCATCAGTTTGTACAATACAGTGCTTATGATAGCGCGGAATGTGGCGCAGTGACAGCCGGGCAACGCTAGCGGAGGCGCTGTAAGCGGGACGTCTGGGGGGCACAACCCCTTGTTCGGCATGATTGGCGGCGACACGTTGGCGGTATGCTGAAGTGGGCGCGGCTGGTCAGGCGATTATTTCATTTTTTATTGGTTTTATGTGATCTCGGTGGTGGACAAAATCTCGCCCAGTTGCTGTACTGTAATGGACACACGTTTTGTGTCTTACATTCACGTTAAAGGTAAGTTTGATGTCTAAGATTAAAGGTAGCGTTAAGTGGTTTAATGAATCCAAAGGTTTCGGCTTCATTACCCCGGAAGATGGTAGCAAGGACGTTTTCGTTCACTTTTCTGCCATCGCTAGCAATGGTTTCAAAACTCTTGCTGAAGGCCAGCGTGTAGAATTTGAAATCACGAACGGTGCCAAAGGGCCATCTGCTGCTAACGTTATCGCTATCTAAGCTATAATCGCTAATATTCTTAAAACCCGCTCATCGAGCGGGTTTTTTATTGCCCGTTTATGCCGTCTGCGGTTTACGCACCAGCGTGGTGAACAGCGTGATGGCGATAGCATAACAGCCGACGATGGTCAGCGCCATTGAGGTGCTCGAGGTGCCGCCCAAGCCGGTGATTGGCACGCTGCACGCCCCGAGCGCGAACATGCATACGCCAATCAACGCCGATGCGCTGCCGGCCCGATCGCCCTGGCTTTGCATCGCCAGCGATGAGGCGGTGGGGCCAACGGTGCCAACCACCGCTACTGACAGGAACAGCGGCACCAGCAGCAGTATCAGCGGCGCATGCAACCAGCCGGCCAGCAGCAGTAACAGCGACGAGATGGCCGCCAGGCTCAGCCCGGCTTTCAGCACCCGCAGTTCGCCGAAGCGATGACTCAGGCGTGCCGCCGTCTGGGCGGAAATCACCAGACCAATACCGTTAATCGCAAAGCACAGGCTAAACATTTGCGGGCTGAGTCCGTAAATTTCTTGCAGCACGAACGGCGAGGCGCCGATATAAGCGAACATGCCGGCCATCACAAAGCCCTGCGTCAGGCACAGGCCAATAAACTGGCGTTGGCGCAGCAGGCCGCCCAGCGACATCAGCATGGTCAAAATGCCGCCCTGACTGCGACGCTCTGCGGGCAATGATTCATGCAGTTTCAGTAACGAAAGGGCAAACAGCAGCAAGGCGATCAGCGCCAGCGCGCCAAAAATGCCACGCCAATCCATAAACTTCAGCAGCACGCCGCCCAACACCGGAGCGACGATCGGCGCCAGTCCGTTCACCAGCATCAACAGCGCAAAAAAAACGCGTCAATTCATGGCCGGAATACAGGTCGCGGGCGATGGCGCGAGAGATCACCGCGCCGCCGGCGCCGGCCAGCCCCTGCAATAAACGGGCGATCAGTAACTGATCGATACTGGGGGCCAGTGCGCACCACAGCGAGGCCGCCAGTAGCAACAGTAGTGACAACAGCAATGGGCGCATTCGCCCCAACTTGTCGCTATAAGGACCGAATATCAGTTGACCGAGGCCCAGACCGAGCAGGCCGGCGGTCAGGCTCAGCTGCGCAGTGGCGGTGGTGGTGTTCAGTTCCCCGGCCAGCTCAGGCAGGGCGGGCAGATACAGGTCGGTACACAGCGGGCCAAGCGCTGCCAAAAGGCCGAGCACCAGTGCATAAACCAGGCGCTGGCGATGTTGTTGTTTAGTCATTAGGCGTTTCTAGCTGGTGGAAAAGATGTGAGATAGCCTGCTGATACAAACCTTCCAGCAGGGTGATGTCGGCTTTTTGCGTGGTCAACAGGCGGTAGCCGGTGCCTTCGCTCAGCACTGCGATGAACTCGACCCGCGCAGCGATTTCCGCATCGCTAAATTGCGGATAGAGCGTTTTCAGGTTGCGACAGACATGGTGGAACAGACGCGCTTCGGCATCGCTGAGTATCTTGGCTACTAGCGGGTTGCGCGTGGCTTCGGCGGTGACTTCCAGCATCAGCAGGTGATCGATCTCGCTTTGGCCGGGCGTTTGATACAGCGTACGGGCGGCGAGGGTAGCGGCGATCAGATTGATGTGGTCGCTGATGTCTTCCAGCCGCCGCATTTTCTCATTGATGATACGGTTGACGATTTCTTCAATGATGGCGTCTTTATTGGCGAAGTAGCGATAGATCTGGCCAACGCTCAGCGCAGAACGCTGGGCGATTTCCGCCATGCTGGCTGCGTGAAAGCCGCGTTGCCGGAAGCAGATTTTCGCGGCATCGACGATTTGGTTGCGTCGCAGTTCGGCTTTGGCCTGTCTGCTTGCCGTTGGGGTTGGCATAGTCCGATCCTGTGCCAGCAAATTGCTGACGTTTTGGTGTGAACGTTCATTCTCAATTGTAAGGCAAGATCGGTTTTTTGTGGAGTTTTTTATACCCGCGTTAATAACGCTAGGCGAACAGGTAAACGTTGATAAACGTCACCACGATCGCCAGGCAAAATACGGTCACCGCCATTTCAGACAGGTTTTTCGGCAAGCTCGGCATAGGGAATCTCATCCAGTTGATCACATGGGATAAGATTATCCGTACGCAGGATTAAGAAAACATTAAGCTGAGGTTACTGGCCGCTGATCCAGTTGACCAACATGAACGCCAGTAAGGTCATTGCCAGTGAACCAGCCAGGTTAATCAGGGCATTAGTCAGCGCCCAGAGCATGCGCCCGTCCTGAATCAGGTAAACGACTTCCAGCGAAAAGGTTGAAAAGGTCGTCAGACCGCCGCAAAAGCCGGTGGTGATCAATAAACGCCAGGTGGCGTCAATGGAGCCCGCGCGGCTAAACAGCGCCATCGCCAAGCCGATGATAAATCCGCCCAGCAGATTGACCGCCAGCGTGCCAAGCGGAATATGCGCATGCAGTGGGTTCAGTTTCATTCCGACTAGCCAGCGCAGTACGCTGCCCAACCCGCCACCAATAAAAACAGCCAGTAAAGAACTCATCATGATCGGAAAATCCCTTGATTAAAATTGACCATCTCAGATAGGCGGTGCTCACATATTCATGTTGCAGATGGGGTAGTTCACCGATCCCGCATAACAGCGTGGAGAATCAATGCCAGCTACGCCGTTGTGCTTTGTGATATGACAAGTACCGGCGCGACGCTACCCACCTCTCTGAGGTAACGTAGGCATCATCAGCCGGTAAGGGCGGTTATGGAGGAATGCCATCTCCAAGGGAAGAAATCTTACACCTTGTGTGGCGGATTTTGTAGTCCCGTCAGCGGTCGGAACGCGACCATGACGATCGAACTCTGTTACAGGTTGCAGTTGTTTTAGCCGATCAAAAGTAGGTAAATATCCACAGGCAAGGTTTGTTTCTTCGCTGCGTCCGCAGCAAACATGAATAGAGAAGGGATATATGGAAGGTATCAGTATTACCAAACTGCTGGTGATTGCCGTGTTGATCGTACTGCTGTTCGGCACCAGTAAGTTACGCACCCTGGGCGCGGATCTTGGCGCAGCGCTGAAAGGCTTTAAAAAAGCGGTTGGTGATGATACGCCGCCGGCTCAGAATAACGCTGAACAACAGACCACGGCGCAAAACGTCGAAAAGAAAGATCGTTAAGCGCAGGTCGACGAAATAACAAAAACGGATGCCGCAAGACATCCGTTTTGTATTTTTTGCTGGCCAAAGCGTAACAAAAAATTACGCTATTACCCCGTGCTTATTTTACTTCCATGCCTTTAGCTTGCAGATCGGCATGATAGGAAGAACGCACAAACGGGCCGCAGGCTGCGTGCGTGAAGCCCATCGCCAGCGCTTCTTCTTTCATTTCGTCAAACTCGGCCGGGCTGACGTAACGTTGTACCGGCAGGTGGTGACGGCTTGGCTGCAGATACTGCCCCAGCGTCAGCATGGTCACCCCGTGGCGGCGCAGATCGCGCATCACTTCAACGATTTCGGCATTGGTTTCACCCAGGCCGACCATCAGGCCGGATTTGGTTGGAATATCCGGATGTGCTTCCTTGAAACGCTCCAGCAGCTTCAATGACCATTCGTAGTTGGCGCCGGGACGCACCTGGCGATAAACGCGCGGCACATTTTCCAGATTGTGGTTGAACACATCCGGCGGCGTCGCGGTCAGGATATCCAGCGCGCGATCCATTCGGCCGCGGAAGTCCGGCACCAGCGTTTCAATCTTGATGTTCGGGCTTTTGGCGCGAATGGCGGCGATGCAATCGGCAAAGTGCTGGGCACCGCCGTCGCGCAGGTCATCGCGGTCAACCGAAGTGATTACCACGTAGCGCAGACCCATATCGGCGATGGTTTGCGCCAGTTTTTCCGGCTCGTTGACGTCGGGGGCCACTGGACGGCCATGCGCCACATCGCAGAACGGGCAGCGACGGGTGCAGATGGCACCGAGGATCATAAAGGTGGCGGTGCCGTGGTTGAAGCACTCGGACAGATTGGGGCATGAGGCTTCTTCACAGACTGAATGCAGGCCGTTCTTGCGCATGGCGGCCTTGATGCCCTGGATACGCGTTGAATCGGCAGGCAGCTTGATCTTCATCCACTCGGGTTTACGTAACAGCTCCTGCCGTTCGGTGACCACCGTTTTTACCGGGATCAACGCCATTTTGTCTGCATCGCGGTATTTTACGCCGCGTTCCATCTGAATTGGTTTACTCATAGTCGTGCAGGTTCCAGTTACGAAACTCGACTTCGTTATTTGTCTTTTAAATTCAACAATTTAAAAAGCCGTAGTAAAATGATAGTAAAAAGCTGGTAATACTATATCACCGATGGTCTACTCACTTCATCTTCCACGAACCCATGAGCTACACTCCGACACCTTTTGAGCTTGAGAAAATTTATGCGCTTACTGCATAATATGCTTACAAAAACATTAACATAGCAAGCTAATAATGACTGTCATTCAGGCACCTTCTAGGCTTTGCATTTATTCAAATGCCGATCGCCGAGGAACGTTGAAATTTCTTAATCAGATTGATTCGATCGTTTTGAAAGGAAATCGCAATGTTACCATAGACTTATCCAATGTGTCTTTTGCTTCTGCTGCAGCATCTGTGTTGCTTTTTGCGATTGTAAATAGAGCCCAGTTTTTGCTTAAGGACGCGAACTATATTCGTTTTAGTTGGCCTAAGAAAGAACATAATCCTGGTGGACATCGTTGGATTGTTAGCACAGGATTATCGGTTGCTTTACTGGCAGGAAACCCAGCAAAGCTTGCTTCCTTAACAAAAGAAGAGCGATTTTTTCAGTCAGCTGTTGAGCCATTTATACATCTAATGGAAACGGCGACCATGCTTCAAAAACGGGCAGTTCTAACCCCTGATCAATTTAGCTTGCTTGCATCGGCAATAAGCGAAGCAATGCTTAATGTCTCTCATCACGCCTATGAAGATGACATGTTTAAGTCGCAAT
Organism: Serratia odorifera; assembly: GCF_900635445.1. Taxonomy (NCBI): domain Bacteria; kingdom Pseudomonadati; phylum Pseudomonadota; class Gammaproteobacteria; order Enterobacterales; family Yersiniaceae; genus Serratia; species Serratia odorifera. The sequence goes on along the minus strand of NZ_LR134117.1, from coordinate 225,035 downwards.
TGGCCATGTTAGGAGGGAAAAGGTGGTGGCAGTGCGCATGGTTTAATGCTGATGAAAACGAGGTGGTTTTCATCATTTGTGACTTAGGATTAGGCATTTACGGATCTTTCGGGACTTTAGATGGTGACTTAGACCAGCAAAACGAAGTATCTTCTGTGATGAAGGCATTAACACTAGGCGAGTCTAGGTTTGTAGGGTTAGGAAGAGGGAATGGATCTGAAGACATCAAGAGACCCATAGGCTCAGGTTGTGCAGAGTCTGAAAAACTCTTAGTTCTAACTGGACATGCGAGATACAGCTATAATTCTCAAGACGCCATGCCTCGTTGTGAGCGTTTAGCTGAATTTATACCGGGTACTTTAGTACAGTGGTCCTTAGTCCCGAGGAGAGGAGAGCATGATTAACATTGTGATTGCTAAAGATTTCTCTAAAACGCCATTTGGTCGCTATACGACTGACAGTCCAAACAGTGCTGAGCGTTTCCGTAGAGATTTCCTTGTCCCCGCCTTCAAGTCTGGGGAGCAGGATGTTGTGGTTGATTTTCGTGGTATTGCGTATGGGATTGGGTCATCCTTTCTTGAAGAAGCTTTTGGTGGCTTGGTACGCAAAGAAGGTTTAGCTAAATCTCGCCTTAAGGGACGGTTGGTGATTAAAAGCGATATGCCATTTTACAAAGAACAGATAGAGAAATTTATCGACATAGCCGAGCCGGAGGCCAGCTGAGTCGATGGAAGAAATCTCAAAATATGCATGGGTATTTAGCGTAGCAAGCATCGTTTTGGTGTTTATTGGCTGGAGGGTTGTATACGGGAATGCGAAAAGACTGGCTACTCGTTCAGAGAGTAAATCTCTAATTGACGCGACCTCTAAGCTAGTAAACGAAATCTCTGATTTATCAATAGAATACTGGCTCAGGAAGTCTAAAGAAACAAGTGGGGCGAAAACAAAATCAGGGCATATCAAAGGGAGCAGCAAAGCCACAGCTAGTAACGAGTCGATGTTATATGTCATGAATATCATGGCAAAGATTAGTCAAGCATCGCGCTATATAGAGATACTCAAAAAGCGTGGGCTTGAACTTGATGATAAACATCTGGCTATGATATGCGAGAAGGCTACCCTTGACTGCGAGACGGCTAGTCGATTAAGCATTAGCTCGTGTGCATTGCGTGCACATGAAACTATGGCTGCGTGCTTGGATACATTAGCAAGTATGTACGGATCCTTTGAAAACTGTCACCCACCGTCTCAAGAATATAGCGTTATAACCACGATTAAAGAAAAACTGGAGAAGATGGATCAGTGGCATGCTGAACGTGATTTTCTCCTTGTTAAGGAAAACCGGAGCCCGAGATAAATGAATGCTCCGGTTTTAACTAACTAATCTTAACGTTAATCCATTCCGCGCCTCTAGTATCTCGGTAAAGATCGGTCATAGCTGAAGTTTTATGCCCCATTATAGCCTGTGCTACCTCTTTACCATACAGATCTGTGTAGAGTCGGGCGGACAAGCTTCTTATCTCATGCAAACTCGGCTCTGTCCCTGGCCATGTTAAGTCTGTTTTTTCCCTCACCCCACTGAACCCTTTTGAAAGAGTGCCTGGTTTCAGACTGGCTCCTTTCTTTGCTCCCCTGTTCGTATGTAGCAGGTACTTGCTTACGATGCCTGATGATCGACATTGGGAAATAACATTTTCCAGCACCAAACCCTCATTCGGTATCGATAGGCTTAAGGGCAACGAAACCCGAGCCCCTGTCTTGAGCTGCGTCACCCAAAGATGCCCGTCATGTATATCTGTGAATTTCATTGCCGCCAGGTCTTCCCGCCGCTGTCCAGTCACTAATGCCAAATCAAAAAGGTTCTTAACCCAAGGTTCACTGTCTGCAGCCAATTGCCGGATAACGCGATATTCAGCAATAGTTAAACGGCTACGCAACACTTTGCTGGTGGCCGCCCGCGTCGGTGTCACCGGATTATCCTTAATCAATCCGGCTGCGATAGCCTCGTTAAATGCATCATTCAATATTTGGCGCATTCTAACTGCTGTCGCTTTTTTTCCTTGGTCTGCATAGCCTTCTAAGAATGTGGCAAGATCCTTTGTCGTTACACGAGAAAGAAGTAAATTGCCAATACTTTCAGTTATATAACCAATCTGCAAATGCCGTTGGCGCATAGTTTCTTTTGCCAGATTTCGCTTTTTAAGGATCGCTAAATAATCCTGTAGGTAGACACCCACTGTTAAGACATCAGCACCTTGCAACCTGTCAGCCAAACGAACTTTATTTTGCATGCTGTAAATCAATAGGTTGGCTTCTACAGCTTCATTTATTGCAGTTGTTTTATCTCTGCCTAGCCCGTAACGCTTGCCGTCACGAGGATCACGCCACTGATAATTCCCACTACTTTCGTACAAATTGGGTGGTAAATCCTTATGCCGTCTATCTCTGGGTCTTGCCGCCATGATCAATACGCTCCGCTAATTTATACTTACTCACCGGTTTTGCTTTCGCAGCAACGTCTTTCGGGTTATGTGGGTTCACATATTCAGCATTGGGATTAACCCACCAATTCCGCCCAATCTTTTCCGGCGGGGGATAGATGCGCCCCGTCCTGGCCCACATCCACAAAGTTCCCTTTTTGTAGGGCTGGCTGAATTTGCTTTCGGCCCACTCCGTCAACGTTATCGATTTCATGGCTACTCTCCACACGTTAAGCCCGCCGCATACGGGCATTAATTAAATCGTGACATGTCACACTGTTAGTTTTAATTCATGCCAGCCGTATGTTTGCCAGCACGACGAATCCCCAAGAAAGTAACAGCCGGCAGGATCGCCAGGCAGCTTATCTTTGCACTTACCGCAACAGCGCTCACTAAGCGCCGCCAATTGCTTTTTTAGTTCGGCATTATCCTTTCGGATCAGCATCGTTATGTACTCGTCCATGTCATAAGGTTCACGTTGCGGCCGTCGGGCCGCGCAGTTCTCCTTTAACATTTCCACTTCTTGCTGATCCAGCTTCAGTTCAAATGGGACAACACCAGATTTGCGTTGCCGTTCCCGCTGTGCCGCTTTTCGCTCTGCTGGTGTCTTAGCCATTGCCGCCCCCCGGTGCTGCTGCCGCATCACGCAGGCAGTCGGTGACTTTCCAGTACCCCTTGCGGCGCATGTAGTCCGGCACCTGTTTCACTAACGCATGGTCAGGGTTGGCTTTTTTCAGCGCGTGGACGAGTCGGCGCACCTGCATGATTAAATCGTCCGGTACCGGTGGCGGTACAGCAGCGTTTCGTGCGTTCCATCCTTCAGCCCACGCATTTGCAAGGCACGCGCCGCCTGCGACCGTTGCCGGGTATGGTGAATCTTCTGGTCCCTTGATTTCTTCACGCAGCCTATAAAGTTCTGCGTAAATTTGATCCTGTATGGATGGCGTTAGGGCGGTGTAATCAACATCCGAATTCGAAATTCTCGCATCAATAGCCGCATCGAATTCATTGCCTTCCAGATCGATCAGGTCATCCCATTCAACGAGGCCGGGCTCGTTATCACAACCCCAGGCGTCCTTGTCTTTCAGGAAACGATAGCGAAGAGCGTCGCGAGTATCATCCGGCATTGCTGGCGCTGGCGGAGCGGTGTAGAGCGGGTTCCATGAACCTGAATTCTTGCGCACCTCTTCAATATTCCGGTCTAAAATAATGCGCCACGGCTCACCCTTATGCTGCCATGCAGCAATCACCGACTGCGCCTCCCGGTTAACCAGGAGTTCGGCAGCAATTTGCTCGGCCTCACCCCAACGCAGGCTTGGCGATCGGCGCTCTACGATTTCGTGCAATCTTTCGGTCGTTAGTGTCATGCATCCCCCTCAAGCAACGCTTTGCCTTTTGCTGTAAACAGAACTCCTGCGCGGTCATCCGCATATGAGCAGAATCCAGGATTATCGATGGTTGGCATCCCTGATTCATCTGCATGACAATCGCCATCCTCACCCGGTAGAATTTCCTGAACATATTCGCCGTTGTATGCGCCCATGACTGATAGGCATGTATAAAACTTTCCCCCAGCCCGCTCGAATTCTTTCACCCCGAGTTTTATTTTCCGCCATGCCTTAAGTTGCGCGGGTGTCAGCTCGATCAATTCTTCAGCCGTCATCTACGCATCCCCCTCGACCTTGAAGCCAGCTTTCCCAACATCACGCGCAGCGGCATTACGCCCATCAACCCAGCCCTTGCAGTAATCATCGCTTGCGCCAGACACATGGCATATGAAGAACTCGTCGTAGTTCACTATTTTAATCGGCGTAGCCAGCTTGGCTTCCAGTTCGGCGATGCGCCCGCTCATGTATGAGTTTGATTCAAGCAGGGCGGATACGTACTCCTGCGAATAGACAGGCTGGACTGCGTCCCCGTGATACCGGCGCCAGATGCGAGCTATATGCACATTTCCAGTTACCACATATTCAGCGTTTGCAGTTGGGTACCGCACCCACGCCACCGGCTTGCTCAGTTCGCTCAGCTTATTGTCCATCACTCGTCATCCTCTGAAGTAACTTCATGGCACCCGTAGTTGCAGTTGTTTAAGAAAATTTCTTTCGCCTCCTCGTCGATGTCTTCCTGAGTTGCGTCATCTTCCACTTCAAACTCTTCACGGATTTCACCGCCACAAAACGGAGTTTCAATAACAACAACGAACCTTCTCATCATGCTTTCTCCTGGGCTGCTGGCGGGGTGATGCGTTTTGTGATGTTGCGGCCACAGTCGCAGCAGTAGTACGATTTGCCTCCCCGAATGCCCCGCGTGTGCTCGCCTTCCAAAAATTCCCCTTCCCAGCTATAAAACTGCTTATAGTCAACAACTTCTTTCGTGTGATAGCCGTTCTCACCGCCGCAGTGCGGGCATGCTGAAATCACTGTTGAATTACCCACGCTCCACCTCCCTAGCGCTATCACCTGGGCTTGCATTGCGGATGGCAACCTTCAGCGCATAGGATTCTGCATCATCTCTGCTGCTGAAATTCTTCATCCATGCCAATGCTGAATCACACCCGCCGCCGTTATGAGTAGGGAGCGTGGCGATGACACACGGCCCCATGCTCCAGAAGTTCGCATCAAAGCTCAGGGAGATACCGAGCGCTTCAGCTTGCTGCTTCAGTTCATTTGCTGGCATCACGCACCTCCACCTTGTCCATGAACACCGCGCGAGATGGCGACCAGTCGCAATACGTGTCAGTTTCAACGTGACCGAAAATTGCCTTGCATCGGCGAATGTGCGCACAGTCTCCGCACGTCTTGCCCGAGGGAAGCTTCATTTTGTCCGGATCGGTTGGGTCAAAGTTGAGCTCTTTCATTTGGCCTCCACTTGCTTCAGTGCTTCACGTACAGCATCAAGAATGCGTTCAAGGTATTGGTATTCGTGGTTAGGGACGGTAGGCCATTTGGCGTAGTATGGATCGTCACCAAGTAGCTCAAGAAGTACGGAGCCGTTGCTCCAGGTGCAGCAATCCGTCTTAACGTCATCGCTGCACTCTGCGGAATCCCACATGTCCCGAGCCTTCTCTTTATCGATTTCACCATCACGACGCAGCTTGCAGATTTCTGCCTTCACAAACTCCAGGTTCGCGTCGTTGTCGTCATCAACCTCGCTCTGCATTTGTGGTGCGAAGTTGCCGATCAGGTAGTCATTCGATACGCGAATGAAAAACTGCTGAACAGTATCTCCACCCATTGCCGGCCAGAAAGAAGTCCATGCTTTGCCGTAACAGGTGATCGTGATTCTCCCGCGCCCTGGCTCGTAGTTCTCAGCCATAACGCGGATAGGGTCGAGGCGTTCGACTTCGGTGATTTCTAGGCTCTGAACTTTGGTTTCGGTGACCTTCATTTGGCCTCCCGCTTTGCCGCGCTGTACTCGCTGCCGAGTATTTCTACCGCGCCAGCATCAGCCTTTGGCCTTGCGCCTGTCTCGATGTAGATCGTATCGGCGTGACGGAACATGGCGAAACCAGTCATGAACAGGATCCCCCAATCAAGCCCGATAGCAGGGTAGAAAGCAGAGACATCTACTGATTTCTTAGGACGATTGTTATTCCAAAGCCCCATCAATGCCTTGTGCTCGGCTGACATCCCGCGCGGAGCCTTGGATTTAGGCCAACTACAGAAGCCGTTGTTGCTGGTGGGCTGAGTCCACAGAGACTCGGAAACATACGTGGTGCCGTGAAAACGAATGCCGTGGAATGACGTGCTGGTAACGTCATTTTTAAATACAGGGCGAGCGCCAAACAATTCAGCGAACGCCGTGCCTTGTTTGCGAAGTTCAGCATCAGCCTGGTGCATTGCATCCCAAGCAGCGATGGCAACCGGTGTATGGATCTTATAGAAGCTCATGCCGCACCTACCTGTTGAGTATTTAGCTGATAGGCAATGGCCATCTGCTCTGCGTCGTTCATAGCGTCATGCAGGGAGTTATGCTTAACCACCGCGAAACACGGCTGGTGTGTTTTAGGCAGGTAACCTTTGGTGCCTTTGGTCATGGCATCGATATATGTGCGCACGTCGCGCTTGCCGCCCCAGTGCCACGGGCATTCCATCTCATACATGCGATAGGCGTGCTCAAGGATCGATCCGTCAAAGTCGGTGCCACGGAAGAAGATCCGCGCATTGGGGTGCTGCTTAATCCAGTTGGACAGCAACCCGAGGCATTGGCGAAGCGGTTCACGGTCACCGATTAAAGCCTCCTGAGCCTCTTCGCCTTGCTTGCGCCACCAATTCTGAGTTTTGGCGCTTACTGTGCGGCCTTTCATCAATTGGTCGAAAGTGTCAGCCAGGAAGTAAAAGGCGTTACCCGTGTACTCATCACCGGTATAACGAGCAACATCGATGATATTTTTCTGGGTCTGACGGACATCGTCAATGTCGAAAGCAAATGCGCCGATAGAGAGGATCACCGCTGAAGGAGTTGTATCCAGAGTCTCGGTATCGATCGTTATAGTGTTGACCATCGTTAATTCCCACACGCTGATTTTCGGCAAAGCGAATCCCTGCCTGAATTGGCAACTTTTCGCAGATAGAAAATCGGGTTTTAGATTGGGAGTCCGATCACCCGCATAGCGTTCGGATCCCGGTTAATTACTCACACATCAGGTGGCGCACCGCGCCGGGGCTTTATACTGTGTAAAGGAATAAGGGGAACCCGAAACAGTACGCCACCTGATATGTGAAAAAAGTGCGGCTGACACCAACCCATGGAACAGCCGCAAAGACTACACACAGCATTACAGCCGGATATCCGCGCTCGCTTTCGCTACGGTGCCGCCGACGCGGCGCATAAGGTGTGATGCCTGTCTTTTCACCACTTCAGGCTCGGTGGTATCTTGGTAGTTCTCCCACAGCCAAGAAGGAAATAGTCATGCTCAAAGGATTTGCCCACTTATTCGAAAAAACCAAAGAACATGTAGCGCAGGTGCGAAATGTAAAAAACACTGGCTTTATCGACCAAAGCTGCAATGTCATGCGTCTACAATCGCGCCATACAACTTTGTGCTCTCGATGCCGTCATAGCTCAGCACCGTGTTGAAGTTGGCAACCGATTTAACGACCTCAGAGGAAAATCTGCACTGCACCACAAGCTTCTGACTAAGTACAAGTGGCCGCTGGCTGAGATTCACTCCCTCACTCTTTCCGATGTCCTTTTGGCCCTTCATGACGAACTGTCGTTAGAGTCCCTACCGGCTGAAGCATCAAGAATCCTTACCTCTATCAGCCGGGAACACCCCTCCGGTGATATTCCCTGACATCACGGATGAGGAATGGAACCCCGAGTTTGCTGAAAAACTGCTATACAACTCTGTTGACTAACAGATCGGATTTGGCTCTTTAGCGCTATAAGCCTCAGTTCCAATGAGGCTTTTTCCTCATTAAGCAGCTTCAGCTCGTTAATGGCCCTGATTTTCGCTGACATCCATTCGTGCAGTTCGTTTTCGCTAAGGTTGTTTGCGATAATTACCGGTTCTTTATTTTCCATCGTGTAACCCTCTGCTGTGACCCTGGTAAGCGAATCATCCCGGTCTTCGTGTGCCTCGGGCGGCTACTTCGTGGGCGTCCTGCCTGTTCGCTTGCTTAACAACTTTAAGGTGTAATTTAGTTGTGAAAGGTTAAGTTGTCAACAACTTTATGTGGTTTGATTGTGGGTGACTTGAGTGTAAGGATGAAGAAAAAAGGGAGGGCGTATGGAAGATAAACTTTATGTTTTTAACTACACACAGAACAGAGATAAGCTTTTTGCCAACTTGATCAGTATCATTGATGGGATTGTTGCAGACGGAGTTGTTAAAAATGAGGAAATACTTTACCTAGATACGTGGCTTCTTGAGGCAGAGCAGATAATAAGAAACGGTGTTATCAAAAGTTTATCAGCACGTGTTTCATCAATTCTCGCTGATGGCATCATCACATCGGAGGAGAGAGAAGATCTAAAACAGCAACTTCACGCTATTCAGCAAGATATTCTGGACATTCCAGAGGTAGATTTTTACTCCGTAGAATCAGACCTACATTTGTTAAATGGGTTGTGTAAGGGGTTGATTAGCGATAGGGATCTAAGTGACCACGAAATCAGGTACTTGGATTGGTGGCTGGCGCAGAATGGAGCCCTAAAGAAAAACTATCCTGGAAGCCACCTTTATGCACTTGTTAAGGAAATTCTCAATGATGGGATAATAACACCAGAAGAAAGTGAGTCCTTGCATAAGGCGCTGGTAGATTTTACAGGATGTGATCTCGATAGCGGGGTGGTGGATGGGCTTGCGACCCGCCTGCCTATTGACTCCGACTTCCTTCCAGAGGTGAGAGGGAGAGTGTTCTGCTTAACTGGCATTTTTATGGCTGGAAAAAGATCTATAGTTGAAGAAAGGATTAAATTTGCTGGCGGTAATGTTATAGATAACATTACGAAAAAATTAGATTATCTAGTTATAGGAACATTGTCATCGCGTGACTGGAAGTTCTCCAGTCACGGAAGAAAAATTGAAAAGGCAATAAATTACCGCGACGAAGAGGGTGCAAAGTTAAAAATCATTCTGAAGAAAACTTATTCGAGTTTTTACCATGAGCGTGATGACCAAAAAACCCTTCCTATTACGTGAACTCTAGCCTTGCGCTCGTTATAAGAGAGTACCTCGTCTGGGTACTCTTCTTTATTGAAACTCCTCAATATTACCCCTCCATCTGGTAGGCTAACCACGGTTTTTACCCGTAATAAAACACCGTCACGAATAGCGTATAGATCTCCATCACGAATGCTTTGGGTATGTGTTGTATCAACAGCAACGTAGTCACCATTGGTTAGAACAGGGAGCAGGCTATTACCCCATATCTTCACTATTCTCGCATTACTGGCACTAACGCCAGCTCTGCGGAGATCATCCCTTCGAAGAGGGAATGTATCGGAGCAAGATTCGATCAGTTCGGCCTCAGCTCCGTTGCCTGCTGATAGTTCGATATCAAGGATAGGTACGCTCACAAATAACTCAGGGTCAAGGATGGCTTCCTCAGACTCTTTAACGACATAATTTGAAAGCTCAGCATTTTCTTCAATTCCAAGCTGCAACCATTGCTGAGATACCCCAAGGGAAAGGGCTAATTCTTTGATTTTTCTTGGTTGCAAGGTGATTCCATTCTCAATTTTTGCTATCGATTGCTGAGTAACCCCTACCTTGGCCGCCAGGTCGTCCTGGCTCAGGCCAGAATTTTCCCGCGCAAATTTAAACCTTTCTGCAAGTGTTTTCACAACTTATCTCCTCCGCTTTTGCGAGTTACAACTTTACGTTTTGGCTTTCCAACACCTAAAAGTTGTGATAAAAGTTGTTATGGTTGTATAATCTTCCATGAGTACAACTTTCACTTACCCTTGCAGGAGGAAAACTATGACGCCTGAGCAGTCTGCCTTACTCGAGGCGATCGAGGTTGCTGGTGGTCAATCAGAGTTGGCGAGGAAGTTAACAGAAGCTTCCGACAAACCAGTAAAGCAACAACAGGTGTGGAACTGGCTGCACAGAGAAAAAAAACCGCCAGCTAAGCAGTCAGCAGCAATCGAACGTATTACCGGAATATCTAAGGAAAGATTGCGACCTGATGTATTCCAAAAGTCTACCGCCCCAGCGGCTTAACCAAAACCACAGAAGCGGAGAAACCTTGTGGAAAACAAAGATTTCCCAACACAGGACGACATCAGTGAAGCGATACACAAGCTGATCACGTTGTTCCCAGGTAAGTACAGCGCGATGGCTAAGCAGCTGGACCCGGTGGCCGGTACCGAAAACGCATTGCGCAACCGCGTTCGCCAGGTATCGGGGCAGGTGGTTCCGCTGGGCATGGCTGCAGAAATGGAGTCGATATCAGGCCGTAGCGATATCACCGAGGCTATGTGCAAGCGTGCTGGTGGCGTTTTCGTGAAGCTTCCGGAAATTGAACAGGTGGACAACGAAGAGTTGCTGATCAAGTTCAACGAACTGATGTCAGCGCTAGGCCTGTTCGCCAAGGCACATAACGAGTTCACAGCTGATGGGGTACTCGACAACCACGAGAGCAAAAAACTGAAAGCTAAGGGTTACCGGATCCAATCGCTGGTGGCGGAGATATACGCCGTGACGGTGATGATGTTTGGAGAGGGTGACGCCCAGGATATGCGGTCCCGGGCGTCGAGTGCATCAATTAAACGTGTGGAGTAATTAACGCATGAACAGTGTACGCAATTTAGCGGGTATCCCGCAACTTCGTTGCCGTGCTGTAGCTGGTGGGCGTTCGCCGGCAGCGTTTTCGTATGAGCTCAATGTACAGGGCCGTTGGTTTGCTATCAACCACAGCTATGCGGCATGGGTTGTGGGTAACGGCCGGTTTCTTGCGGGTGGCCATCATGGATAACGAGATCATCGTGCCATTTGAAATGGCATGCCGTGACAGTCACGGCGTAGTAGTTCGAGTTACTGGCATCGATACAGTAAATCATCGTGTCATTTTCCGTCGTCCTGGCTACCCGCATGACTGCGCATACCCGCGCCGTGATTTCGGCACAAAGTTCAAGAAGGTGCAGGCATGAGTATGAACCTGATGGCTCAAGCAATGAGCATTAAGGTTGGCAATCCCCTGCGTAAGCTGGTGCTGATTAAGATGGCAGATAACGCTAATGACGAAGGCGAATGCTGGCCGTCATATCAACACATTGCTGACCACTGCGAGTGCAGCAGAAGCGCTGTGAAGGCGCACATCACTGCATTGATAAACATGGGGTTACTCTCCAAAGAGAACCGTCTTGGATCAAATAATGGTAAGGGCAATACGTCCAATATTTACCGGATAACGCTTGGCACCCCTGTGCCATCAAAAAGCATAGCCCCTAGGGCGTCAAAAAACACACCCCCTGTGCCGTCAAAAAACACAGGTGGGGCATCAGAAAGCACAGCCCCTGTGTCACCTGCTGGCACCCCCTGTGCCACCTCCTGCCCCCAGAACCAGTCATTAGAACCTAAAGACAAAAAACCTTCTTGTCAGGACGCTTCGCAACCTGACGAAAAGACTTTGTCGCCTGAGGAGAAGTTTCTCGCTGCTCACCCAGAGGCTGTTGTGTGGGATGCCAAAAAACGGCAGTGGGGTAGCGAGGACGATCTTAAATGCGCTGAATGGATTTGGGGGCGGATTATCGGCATGTACGAGCAGGCCGCTGAATACGACGGCGAGGTAAGCCGTCCTAAGGAGCCTAATTGGGTGGTGTGGTCAAACGAGGTTCGCCTGATGTGCGCTCAAGACGGCAAGAGCCATAAACAAATCTGCCAGCTGTTTGGCCGCGCAAACCGAGACAAGTTCTGGTGCCGGAACGTGCTCAGCCCGTCAAAACTTCGTGAGCGTTGGGATGACCTGGTAATCAAGCTGGCGCCAGCCGTGGCAGCGGCGTCGGAAGAGTGGAACACCGCAGAAGCTTGGAGTGAAACGCTATGAACAAACTCATGCAAGCAGTCCAGAGCCGCGACGCCGGCACATTGGCGCGGATGATGCCAAGTGAACCGGCACAGCGCGTAGTGAACAACAACGCTGAGAAGCTTGTAGATCTGCTCTTCAAAAACCTGATGCAGATCTTCCCGGCGGCACGTAACACCGCGCTGAGCACTCCGGAGGATATCGCGGCAGCAAAGCGGCAATGGATCTTGGCTTTCGCTGAAAACGGAATAACAACCGCCGACCAGCTGCGTGCAGGCATGCGCATGGCTCGCCAGCAGGAGAGTGACTTTTGGCCGAGCTGCGGCAAGTTTATCGGCTGGTGCAAAGCCGGCGCTGCTGAATTCGCAGGTCTGCCGTCGCTGGATGAAGCGGTGACCGAGTTCGACAAGTATGCCGCTACGCGCTCGCAGTACCCGTCTGCCGAGGAATTCCCGTGGTCGCATCCGGCGATGTACTGGATCGTGATTGACGTCCGCCGGGCGATGCATCGCTACAACCACACCGAGGCCGAAACCCGGCGCGCTATTCAGAACCAGCTGAACGGCTGGGCTAAGCGTTTAGCGAAAGGTGAACCGGTACCGACGCCGGCAGCACAAATCGCCGCACCAAAAACGCCAACGGGGCCAACCCCGGCACAGTTGCTGCTGGCAGAGTACGAGCGTCGCAAGAAAGAGGGCTGGCTATGAAAAAGTTATCGATCCCGGTGGATGTATTCGAGAGCGAGCGAATCAACAGCGGTATTCGCCGGCTAACTCTTGCGGGCGTACTCAAGGATAACCCAGAAAGTCAGATGTGCCGTGTCCGGAATGCTGCTGCCGGTGCTAAGTGGCATACCCTGCGCGACCTTGAATTGCTGGTGCTGCAAATGTACGGCATTTACGACACGCAGGCGGCTATTAGTGCCAGGCTGCGAGAGTTCAGCAAGCCATATCAAGGACTCGTAAAAGAACGTCGTATGGAGAAAAGCGAGTCAGGGAAATGGGTTTATTTTTATCGGCTGGTGGCTGTAGAGGAGCAGGCTGCATGACGTATTCACTGATTTATGCAGATCCGCCGTGGACGTACAAAGACAAATGCGCAGACGGAAAGCGCGGAGCCGGTTTTAAATATCCAACGATGACTGTTGCCGACATCTGCCGTTTACCAGTGTGGGATTTAGCCGCTGATTCTTGCTTGCTGGCAATGTGGTGGGTACCGACGCAACCGGTCGAAGCGCTGAAAGTCATGGAAGCGTGGGGTTTCCGTTTGATGACTATGAAGGGCTTCACCTGGCACAAGACGAACAAGCACAAGGGTAACAACGCGCTGGGCATGGGTTGGATGACCCGCGCCAACAGCGAAGATTGCCTGTTTGCGGTTAAGGGTAAGCTACCGCCGCGCCTGGATGCATCGATCTGCCAGCACGTCACGGCACCACGTATGGAACATAGCGCCAAGCCTGAAGCGTTCCGCGATAAGTTGGTGCAATTGCTTGGTGATGTGCCACGTATCGAGCTATTCGCCCGTCAGCAGTCAGAAGGTTGGGATAGCTGGGGTAATCAGTGCGATCAGTCGGTGGTATTGGTACCGGGAAAAGCCGAGGTGGCGTCATGAAATTAACATTGCCATTCCCGCCAAGCGTTAACGGCTACTGGAGAGCGCCTAACAAGGGATCTCTCAAAGGCCGGCACTTGGTTAGCTATAGGGGGAGAAAATTCAACAGCGAGGCGCTGGCGAGCATTCTGGATCAGCTAAACCGCAGGCCGCGATCGTTAACTGGAGATCTAGCCGTTTCAGTGGTGTTTTATCCACCGACGCGGGCTCGTAGAGATCTGGATAACTACTTCAAGGCGTTGTTTGATGCGATGACCCGGGCGGGAGTTTGGCTCGATGACAGCCAGATAAAAAAGTTGGCTGCAGAGTGGGGGCCAGTCACCAAGGGTGGCAAGGTTGAACTGATGATCCGTGAGGTGGGGGCATGAGGGCATTGCTCAAATCATTCACTGTTCCGGAGCTAGGCCAGATCATCCTGCGCCCTGGCAAAGAACTGCTGCCTCACCTGACTGGACGGCTGCTAGTTTGTCGTGAGCCGAGCGAGTTTGCAGCGTTGCCATCTGGTGTACTACCGGTGCTGGGGCAAGAACTGGCGAATGATCCACGGTTTACACCGTTCTATCAGAATAAGCGTGTGCTCAACGCCGCTGGTGGTATCAGTTCATTGGTGATCTTGACCCACCATCTCCGGACAGCTTTTGTATCTTAGGTTAACGATGCACGTTGCCGCCGGTATTCTCTCGGAGAGTGATATCCCAGCGCACTGTGCGGGTGGTTTTCATTGTAATGCGTGAACGCCGCTGCAAGGTTTCGCAGGGCTGTTCTCACATCCGGTTTCGGCATGAACGCGATATAGTCTTCCTTCATCGTCTTCACGAACCGTTCGGCCATGCCATTGCTCTGCGGGCTGCTCACCGCTGTTGTACACGGCTCCAGATTCAGCTCTTTGGCGAACCTCCGCGTTTCATGCGCGGTATATGCTGAACCGTTGTCCGTCAGCCACTGCACTGGTGTTTCCGGCAGCCTGTCGCCGAAGCGCTTTTCCACCGACCTCAGCATCACATCCTGCACCGTCGAACTGTCGTAGCCTCCGGTGCTTGCAGCCCAGTCTATGGCCTCTCTGTCGCAACAGTCCAGCGCGAACGTAACCCGCAGTTTTTCTCCGTTGTCACAGCCGAACTCGAAGCCATCTGAACACCAGCGCATATCGCTTTCTGCCACCGCTATTTTGCCCTTATGTTCACGCTTTGGCCGCTCTGGTTTGTCATGCAATAACAACAGATTATGCTCGCTCATTATCCTGTAAAGCCGTTTGGCGTTCACGGGTGTCAGCCCCTCTGTGCGACGTTGCTTACGCAGGATGCCCCACACACGGCGATAGCCGTAACTGGGCATATCGCTGATGATATCGAGGAGCTCTGACAGTATTTCAGCGTCTGCTTCATCATTACGCCGCTTACAGCGCCTGTCCTGCCAGTCGGCAGAACGGTTAATTCGCAGTGACAGCTGCGCACGCGACACGCCCATGGTGCGGCTGACCAGGGCTATTCCCCGTCCTTTGGCAACAAGGGCGCGTGCGCTATCCATTTTCGCGACTGACCGTACTCCACAGCTTCTTTCAGGATCTCAACTTCCATCGTCTTCTTGCCCAGCAGGCGCTGAAGCTCCGGACCTGCTTCAGAGCAGCAGTAAGCTCAGAAGCTGGAACGACTTCTTCTCCGGCCGCAACGGCGGTGAGGCTGCCTTCCTGATACTGCTTCTTCCACTTAAACAGCAGGCTGGGCTGGATGCCATGCAGGCGGGCGACATGGGAGACATTCATGCCTGGCTCCATCGTCTGCTGGATAATGGCGATCTTTTCCTGAGGAGTTTTACGTTTACGGACTTCTTGCCCTAACAGGATCCCGGTCATCTCAAAATTGGTGTTAGTGTTAGACATATATTCAAGCCTATCTCTTATCTGGAGATACAGCTACTGTCTGGTGTTTCAGGGGCTACATCAGTATCAGTTCATTGGAATACTGGGTATCGCTTAAGCGCGGGTGTCAGGTCGATGGTGATCATACCCGACACATGACGACGCTACGCTATGACAACAGCGCAATCAGGCTATGTGAGGGATGCGACAACCGGCTGCGCGGGCAAGCTATCGAGAAAATGCAGATTGTGGCTGACGCCAACAGGGCGGCATACATTCTCGAAACAGTGCGCTCGTACTTCATGTTTGACGGTGGGCATCAAGTGACCTTGCCTGAGCTGTGCTGGTGGGCCGTGATGCATGGTGTTGCCGACGATCTGCCTGATGACGTTTGCTCAGCGTCTCTTCGGATGCCACCAGCGACGATCCACACTGGCGGCCGGAAAGAGGCGGAGATAACGCACACGCCAGCGGCGCACCAGGTTGTGGCGGAAAAGGTGAGGAAAGCGGCCAAGACGTTGGTTATCGACCAGCGCCGCCAAAGTCATTTTTTAAATTGCCCAAGCGTGAGCGTTGGGAAAGTAAAGCTTACCTTCAGTGGGTTAAGTCACAACTATGCGTTATTCGCGGTGTGAAGGCTGACGATGCTCACCATATCATCGGGCATGGGCAGGGAGGGATGGGAACTAAGGCGCATGACCTTTTCACTATCCCGTTATGCCGAGAAGAACACGATGCATTACACCGTGACCCGTCACGATGGGAAGCGGAACACGGCAGCCAGATCGAACTGTGGTTCAGGTTCATCGACTACTCGTTATCGGTCGGTGCAATTTCATAAGTGTGGAGTAATAGGCGAGCTGGCATGCGGGCCAGACGCCTGGAGATTAAGAATGAAAGATATGTACGAAATTTTGGAGCGGTGGGGCGTGTGGGCACGTGAGGACAGTGGCATCGATTACTCACCAATCGCAGCAGGGTTCAAAGGCTACTGCCACCAACATCGAGCGGAAAGCTATCCTGCTGTGATGATGATGGTTTGCTGATCGACGGGTGTGTAAGTCGGCTGAAAAAGTATAAGCCTGAAGAGTATGATCTCGTAATTGCACACCATGTTTATGGCATGTCGCTGCGTAAGATAGCCCGAAAACGTAAGTGTTCGGATGGAACCATCCGGAAGGAAATGCAAACAGCCGAGGGATTTATTGGTGGTTGTTTGGCTATGTTAGATATAACTCTAACATTTGATTTATGATATCTATTCCCGCGCTTTAAGGCTTAGTGCGCCTGAAGCGTAGTCTTGTCTAAGCGTTGCTAACTTCATCTTAGTGCGAGAATAAATCCTTTTTGCTTCTTGTTTGGTTTCGTCGTCACAGTTGGTATCTCTGATAATAGCCAACTGTGACGATAAATCTTTTTTAAGAGCTGAACGCCAAGCAACAACCTCATGAGGCTCCATCCAACGGTTATAACCATAGATTGCCGCCCAAGAGACTATGGAGCTTATAAGGGGGACTAATAATGCGAAAACCTTACCGCTCTCACCAGGCATGTAGGTTGACAGGCTTAACATAATTGAGCCGAGGCCTGCTGTACTACCTACTGCGGCTTTCACACCAACAGAGCTATCTTTGGGAGTTGAACTCATCGGGTAGTTTTCCCAGCAGCTTCTAATTGTTTAACTATCGGTGACTGTGAGTCAAAACTCACAGTCACTTCACGAACAACTTCACCATCTTCTTTGTATTGAACAAGAATTTTATGGCGTTTTTTCAACCTGCCCGTGAGATAAAACGCGAAGGCGTAACTGAAGCGATACAGGAAAGGGGGACAGAGCTAATAGCCCTATCCAACCTATTGCCTGAGATATGACATGAATCGCTTCAAGTTCTGTCACTTTAAATTATTTTCCTGTCACTGGATGCCCGATGGCGTATGACCCTTGTAATGACATACTCAGTTCGCTGAGATCTGGCTGTCGTCTTCGTGATGATGGAAAGTGCGACTTCAAACATATCACCACGTGTAAAACTTTTTGCACTATCGCGAACGCGCGCCATGAATGACTCGTCTTCCATCTTCACAGAAAGCTCACGTTCATCATAGAACATTTTCCAACCTTTGCTGGCATCGAAGTTTACTTGAGTCAACAAGACATTCGTAGTGATATTTTCAACTTTCTCGTCAGAAAGAGATTTTTTAGGTAATGGTGTAAACTCTTGAATTTCTTCATTTTCTACTTTGAATATCTCTTGTCCCTCTGACATTATTTTAAACTTAGGGCTATCTTCGTTGACTAGTGGTTGATTTATGACTTCATTCATTGCTTGGCGAATCACTGGATCGGTTACTAATGCTGCAACAGTTTTGTCACATTTGAGTTCTTCACCGTCCAACTCAATCGTTGCGGTATCAGAGTTTGCCTCTCTAACAACCCCAATTACTTTCTTGTCACGCAACTTCCGAGCAACCCCCAAGTGCAGTGCCCATAGCTACTGCTGCAGAGGACGCGCTGAGGCCTAGGTATTTTAAAACTTCTAACGCACCACCAGATTTGACGATCAAAGCAAACTCAACAATTAAAGAGCCAGCTTTGGCAGGTGCAGTAACCTCCAGCTCTAAAGTCCTTTCTTTGTTAATTATATCATCCGCACGATTAATCATTTTTGCGAATTCGACAATAGACATGCCTAAATCATAGGCATTCATTTTGTGCTTGCTTAGATCAGAACCTTTTTTTGCGTCATAGTGTATGCTGAATTTTTCAACTTCAAATTCTTTTTCTATTTCAGTCATTTGAGATTTTTACCTTTCCTAATGCCAGTAACGACTGGCTTATAAAATTAGTTAAATTGACTTATTGCAGATGTAGTTCATCGAATATATCCATTATGCAAAGATAAAAAAGCTAACGCGTACGCAAAAGACGTATTAATGTGATAAGAGTGGTTACGCAGTCACGTAGCTTACCCAATCAAAAACCTCGCTCCGGCGGGGTTTTCTCGTTTTCAGCCCCAGCCAACATCCGACACACACCTGGCACACCCCGTATAGCCGACTCGTTTACGGCTGGTGGCTGATCCCTATCCATAACCCGATACCGGGAAACATCCCCGGAAGGGGGAGGTTATGAAAATGCCAAATAGTCCCCCACAGTTGGGCAGATATCTCAGAAATCCTTGCTGCCTGGTGGCGGGGCGACGTCCCGATCGGTGGCGTAATAATGGCTGTCGTGATGGCTGTTTTGCGTATGGCTTACTCGGGCAGCAGTTGGAAAGAGACAATATTCGAAGGGCTGATGTGCGGTGCGTTGGCGTTAACCACGTATTCCGCTTTGGATTACTTCGACGTGCCGAAAGCCTTAACTGTTGGCATCGGTGGTTTCATCGGATTCGTTGGCGTGAAAAAACTTAGCGCGTTCCTCTCCGGGTACGTGGGTAATCGCTTCGGTGGAGGCAATCAGAATGCAGACAAGTAATCGCGGGCGCACATTTATCAAAGGGTTTGAGTCCCTTGAGCTGAGAGCATATCCAGATCCTGGCACCGGCGGTAAACCCTGGACTATCGGCTGGGGGCATACCAAGGGTGTAAATCCGGGCGACCAAATCACACAGCAGCAGGCTGAACAGTTCCTGGATGAGGATCTGGCAGTGTTCGAGCTGACGGTTAACACCGCGATTAAGCGTGCAATGACGCAGAACCAGTTCGACGCCATGGTTTCTCTGGCATTCAATATTGGCGGTCGTAATTTTGCACAGTCAACGCTGGTGAAGAAATTCAACGCCGGTGATGCTCCCGGTGCTGCGGATCAGTTCCCGCGTTGGAAATTTAGCGCGGGTGAAGTGATGCCTGGTCTGGTTAGAAGACGTGGCGCAGAGCGGAAGTTATTCCTGTCATGACCTGGCCATTACCGCACTGGCAAGCCGCTATTGTGGCGCTGGTGCTCGGTCTGCTGGCGTATTTCGCTATCAGCAATCAGGCGCTGCGCCACGAGCGTGACGAACTGCAAACGTCCAACAGCCAGCTGACTGGCCAGCTCGACTGGCAGAACAGCACTCAGCGTGCGGTGGCCGACATCGACGAGCACCGGACCAAGGAACTAAACGATGCCAAAAATCAGATTGATGATCTGCAGCGCGCTGTTGCCGCTGGCGCTCGCAAGTTGCAACTCTCCGCCACGTGCCCAACCTCCGGCGCCGCCGGCGTGGCTGATGCAACCGGCCCCGACTTACTGACGCCGCTGAGCGGGATTATTTCCGCCTCCGAGAGCGAATCGAAACTGCAAAAAGCCAAATAGCTGGGCTTCAGGACTACATTCGTAACGTGTGTATCAAATGAGCATTTCAGGTGGCATTCACTGAGTGCCATCGATAATGCCAAAGCAAGGATATGCCATGCCACCAAGAACACCGAAGGCATGCCGTAAGCGCGGCTGTCGCAACGCCACAACTGACCCTGATGGATATTGCAGTGAGCATAAAGGTGAAGGCTGGCGAAACTACAAGCCAGGTCAAAGCAGGCATGAGCGAGGGTATGGAAGCGATTGGGATGTGATTCGTCCCCGCATCATTAAACGTGATAAAGGATTGTGCCAGAACTGCTTGCGACAAGGTCAGGTAAGAGCCGCTAAGTGTGTTGACCATATCAAGGCGAAAGCACAAGGCGGCACCGATGACAGTGGGAATCTGGAAAGCCTATGCTGGCCCTGCCACAAAGCGAAAACCGCGCGGGAACGACTTAAACGATAATCGTTATCATTCATGATTTGATTTCATTTGAAATGGTTTCATTTGCAACTATATCACATGGAAGGGGGGAGGGAAAATCTCTACAGTTTCACAACTTCCGTACTGCCCGCCCCGTCGTATTTTTACACCCGCGAAAAATGAAATTTAATCTGGAGCGCATATGGCCGGAACGGCAGGCCGATCCGGGCGGCGCCCTAAGCCTACAGCCCGCAAGGAATTGGCTGGCAATCCGGCAAGCGAGCCATTGAATAAAGATGAGCCTGTATTCACCCCCATCAAGGGGGCGGAGCCACCGAGTTGGTTTGAAGACGAGGAGCTGCATCTGGCCACGGTGATGTGGCAGATGACAACGAAAGAACTTTGTGGCCAGGGAATTCTTTGCGTGACTGACCTGGCGGTTCTTGAGCGTTGGTGTGTGGCTTACGAGTTTTGGCGGCGCGCAGTGAAAGCCATCGCAAAGCAGGGCAATGTTGTTACCGGTGCTACAGGTGGCCCGATAAAAAACCCTCAGCTGACAGCAAAAAAAGAGCAAGAGTCGGAAATGAGCAGCACTGGCGCAATGCTGGGGCTTGATCCCGGAAGCCGCCAGCGCTTAATCGGTCTGGCAGGGCAAAAGAAAACAGCTAACCCATTCATTAAGTTGATCACATCATGAAGAGAAAATCTTACCCCAACGTGAATGCTGCTAACCAGTATGCACGTGATGTGGTGCGCGGCAAGATAGTGGCCTGCCAGTATGTGATCAGCGCCTGCCAGCGCCACCTTGACGATCTTGCCGAAGAGAAGGGACGCAAGTTTCGTTACCGCTTCGACAGGGATCTGGCAGAACAAGCCGCGAAATTTATCCAGCTATTACCCCACACTAAAGGGGAGTGGGCTTACAAGCGCATGCCGATCACCCTGGAGCCGTGGCAGCTGTTTATCGTCTGTACCGTTTTTGGCTGGGTGCATAAAGGCACTAAGTTGCGGCGGTTCCGTGAGGTCTACACTGAGATCCCGCGGAAGAATGGCAAATCGGCGATATCTGCCGGTGTTGCGCTTTACGGTTTTACCTGCGATGGGGAATTTGGTGCTGAGGTCTATTCCGGCGCGACAACTGAGAAACAGGCCTGGGAGGTGTTTCGCCCAGCGCGGCTGATGTGCAAGCGTACGCCGATGCTGGTGGAGGCCTTCGGGATAGAGGTCAATGCTTCCAACTTGAACCGCCCAGAAGATGGCGCCCGCTTTGAGCCGCTGATCGGTAACCCGGGGGATGGTTCATCACCGAGTATGGCGGTAGTGGATGAATATCATGAACACCCTACCGATGCGCTCTATACCACGATGCTGACAGGCATGGGGGCCCGACGTCAGCCGCTGATGTGGGCGATCACGACTGCGGGTTACAACATTGAGGGGCCTTGTTACGACAAACGGCGTGAAGTGATTGAAGCCTTGAATGGTACGGTGCCGAACGATGAGTTGTTTGGCATCATTTATACCATTGATGAGGGGGATGACTGGACAAAGCCAGAATCTTTGGTCAAGGCTAACCCCAACATGGGGATCTCGGTCTACAAGGATTTTCTTCTTAGTCAGCAACAGCGCGCGATTAACAATGCCCGGCACGCTGGCACTTTCAAAACCAAACACCTCAACGTCTGGGTCGCGGCGCGTGACGCCTTCTATAACCTGGTTAGTCTGAAGCGCTGTGAAGATACCACGTTAACTCTGGAACAATTTGAGGGTCAGCCATGCATTTTGTCTTTTGACTTGGCACGCAAGTTGGATATGAACAGCATGGCTCGGCTGTTCACGAGGGATATCGACGGAAAGCGACATTACTACAGCATTGCACCACGCTTTTGGGTTCCGTATGACACAGTTTATAGCGTTGAGCGTAGTGAGGATCGGCGTACTGCTGAACGTTTTCAAAAGTGGGTAGAAATGGGATTACTGACTGTCACCGAGGGGGCGGAAATCGATTACCGTTACATCATGGAGGAGGCAAAGGCAGCCAACAGGCTTAATCCGGTAGAGGAGTCACCTATCGATCCCTTTGGTGCCACAGGGATATCGCACGAACTGGCTGATGAAAATATGTCACCCATCACCATTATTCAGAACTATACCAACATGTCTGACCCGATGAAGGAACTGGAGGCCGCTATCGAGTCTGGCCGTTTCCATCATGATGGGAATCCCATCATGTTCTGGTGCCTCAGTAACGTGATCGGGAAATATCTACCGGGGAATGATGACGTGGTGCGGCCGATTAAGGAGCAGGCAGAAAGCAAGATTGATGGTGCAGTTACACTGATCATGGCAATTGGTCGCGCGATGCTTAATGAGCCGGGCGATTTCCTTTCCAATATAGACCCAGACGAAGACCTGGTATTCCTATGAAAACACTGATTATCGATGCTACCGGGCTGACTGGCCTCGGCCTGCTGGTGGGCGGAATTTACCTGCAATTCGGGGCAGCCACCGCATTGCAGTCTGCCGGAGCCGCTTTGCTGGCATTCGCGCTTATCGCCGCAAGGAGGGGGAAAACGTGATACTTGACGCGCTATTTCGTAACGAACCTCTGGAGAATCCAGCTAACCCGATCACCGCTGAAATGGCCGAAACGGACGGTATTTTTAACTCTGATGTTTATGTCAGTCCAGAAACGGCGATGAAACTGGCGGCGGTGTATTCCTGTATCTACGTGCTGGCGTCAAACGTTGCGCAAATGCCGCTTCATGTAATGCGTAAAAACGGAAACGACGTAACGACTGCACGCGATCACCCTGTTTTCTATCTGATCCATGATGAGCCTAACGATTGGCAGACCAGCTACAAATGGCGCGAGCTAAAGCAGCGTCACGTATTAGGCTGGGGAAATGGCTATACCCGCGTCCAGCGCTCCCGTCGGGGAGAGGTTACAAAGCTTGATGCCTGCATGCCGTGGGAAACAACGTTGTTGAATACTGGTGGCCGGTATACCTACGGTGTTTATAACGAGGAAGGCAGCTTCGCGATCAGCCCGGACGATATGATCCACATCAGGGCGCTGGGGAATAACCAGAAAATGGGCCTCAGCCCAATCATGCAGCATGCTGAAACGATTGGCATGGGTATGAGCGGGCAGAAATATACCAGTTCATTTTTCAGTGGTAATGCACGGCCAGCGGGCATTGTCTCTGTCAAAGGGGAAATCAGGGATGAGGGCTGGAAGCGCTTAAAAGCTGTTTGGCAAAAGGCTGCACAGGCATTAAGAAGCCAGGAAAACAAAACGCTGCTTTTACCTGCTGAACTCGATTACCAGGCGCTGACAGTATCACCGGTCGATGCGCAGCTTATCGACATGATGAAGCTGAACCGCTCGATGATCGCCGGAGTATTCAACGTTCCTGCACACATGATTAACGACCTGGAAAAAGCCACCTTCAGCAATATCACGTCTCAGGCTATTCAGTTTGTCCGATACACGGTCATGCCATGGGTTGCCAATTGGGAGCAGGAACTTAACCGGCGTTTATTCACTCGAGCAGAGCGCGCAGCTGGCTATTACGTGCGGTTCAACTTAGCCGGTTTGATGCGTGGCACCCCACAGGAACGTGCACAGTTCTATCACTACGCTATCACCGATGGTTGGATGAGTCGAAACGAGGCGCGAGCCTTTGAAGATATGAACCCGGTAGACGGTCTGGATGAAATGCTGGTCAGCGTTAATGCGGCTAACCCGACAAAATTCAAACTCGACGATAAAACCAAAGAGGAAATAACCGATGAGTGACAGAGAAATGCGCTGTTACAGCGGTGAGGTGCGCGCCGAACAGCAGGAGAACCAGCCGACGCGCATTGTCGGTTATGGCTCTGTGTTCAATATCCGCTCCGAGCCGCTCTGGGGCTTTCGCGAAATCATTAAGCCAGGCGCTTTCGATGATGTGCTGAATGATGATGTTCGTGGGCTGTTCAACCATGACCCCAACTTTATCCTGGGGCGCAGCACATCGGGAACGCTAAAGATTTCCGTTGATGAGCGTGGTCTCCAGTACGACATCCAAGCGCCAGACACGCAGACCATTAGCGATCTGGTGCTGGCGCCCATGCAGCGCGGCGACATCAATCAGTCCTCTTTTGCATTCCGAGTAGCACGTGATGGTGATCACTGGTACGAGGATGATGAAGGGGTAGTGATTCGCGAAATCAACAAATTCTCACGGCTGTTCGACGTCAGTCCGGTGACCTACCCGGCCTATCAGGCCGCTGACTCTGCTGTCCGTTCAATGAAAGCCTGGCAGGAGGCACGCGACAATGGCGCGATCGCCAACGCCGTAAACCAACGAATGGCGCGCGAGCGCCTGCTGACTTTGCTCAACGCGTAAGGAAAAACTATGCCTGCAACTAAATTGCACGAACTGAAGCAAAAACGTAACACCATCGCCACCGATATGCGCGCGCTGCATGACAAAATTGGTGAAAACAACTGGACCGACGAACAGCGTACCGAATGGAAAAAGGCTCAGGGAGAGCTGCAATCCATTGACGAACGCATTGAACGGGAAGAGTCCCTGCGCTCACTGGACCAGTCATTCGTTGAGGTGCAGGAAGAAGAAGAACGCAAGAAGCAGAAGAAAGGGACAGAAGACCAGGACCCAGATAAGCGAGCGCAGGTATTCGATCGCTGGATGCGACACGGCCAGGCCGAGCTTAGCGCTGAAGAACGTCAGGCGCTGCGTGAGCTTCGCGCGCAGGGCACAGCGCCAGATGAGAAAGGCGGTTATACCGTACCAACTCAATTCCTCAACAAAGTCGTTGAGTCGATGAAAGCCTACGGCGGTATTGCTGGCGTGGCTCAAATCCTCAACACCTCCAATGGTCAAGATATTGCCTGGGCAACGGCGGACGGTACTGCGGAAGAAGGTGAGCTGCTGGGGGAAAACAAAGCGGCTTCCGAAGAAGATACCGAATTCGGCGGCGCTACCCTGGGTGCCAAAAAGCTGTCGTCCAAGATCATCCGCGTTTCAAACGAACTGCTGCAAGACAGCGGAATCGATATAGAAGCCTACCTGGCTAGCCGTATCGCCCAGCGTATTGGTCGCGGCGAAGCGCGTTACCTGGTGCAAGGTTCGGGTGCAGGCACTCCACTGCAGCCGAAAGGGCTCGAAGCTTCCGTCACCGGCCTGGTTAACGCTGCAGCGGCGGATAAGTTCACCTGGAAGGAGATGAACTCGCTGAAACACAGCATCGACCCAGCTTACCGCAATGGCCCGAAATTCCGCTGGGCATTTAACGATGCGACACTGAAGCTGGTGGAAGAAATGGAAGATGGTCAAGGTCGCCCGCTGTGGTTGCCGTCCATCATCGGCGGTGCGCCAGCAACCGTTTTGCAGGTGCCGTATGTTGTCGATCAAGCCATCGCTGATATTGGTGCTGGTAAGAAATTCATCTACTGCGGTGACTTTGATCGCTTCATTCTCCGCCGTGTCACCTACATGGTGCTGAAGCGTCTGACCGAGCGTTATGCCGAGTTTGACCAGACCGGTT
This sequence comes from Serratia odorifera, assembly GCF_900635445.1. Classification (NCBI taxonomy): domain Bacteria; kingdom Pseudomonadati; phylum Pseudomonadota; class Gammaproteobacteria; order Enterobacterales; family Yersiniaceae; genus Serratia; species Serratia odorifera. Next base: position 199,348 of record NZ_LR134117.1, on the reverse strand, counting down.
TCCTGGCGTTCCACCGCTTCGACTGCATCCTGGAAGATACAGCAGCGATTAAAGCGCTGGTAGGTAAGCCTGCTGCTGGTGCTTAAACCACACAACTGAAATCGTTCACCGCTTCGGCGGTTTTTTTTATGTCCGCAATCCGGCAATGGGTTGCGGACATGGGGGAGGTCTAATGCTTCTGACGGTAGAAGAAATCAAGAAGCAATGCCGCATAGATAGCGATATGAATGACGAGGATGAGTTTCTTAAGCTTCTTGGCGCGGCAGTGCAAAAAAGAACAGAAACTCGACTCAATCGCACCCTTTACGCGGAAGCGGTCCCGACGACCGATCCTGATGGTCTGGTGATGCCTGACGATATCAAAATGGGCATGCTGATGTTGTGTTCTCATTTTTATGAGAATCGCTCGGCGGTCACTGATTTTGAACAAACCGAAGTACCACTCAGTTACCACTGGTTGGTGGACCCTTACCGGTTTATTCCATTATGAAACGGCGACTTGTAGAAAGCAGTGGCACATACCGAATGCCACAGGCAGGGGAATTACGGGCGCGGGTAAAATTCCGAACCCGGAAGGATGAACCTGTGAGTGATTACGGCGTTGAGCCTGAGTATGACAATCTGTTTACCACGTGGGCAAAGATAAATCAGGTAAGTGCGACAACCTACCTCGAAGGTGCTCAGTCAGGTGAATTGGTTACGCATCGGATCATCATTCGTTACCGAACGTCCGGTGTTTCCTCAAATGCTGAAATCACGCATAACGGCACGGTGTATCGCATCCGTCGAATCACCGACATGAACTCGGCTCGGCGTTTCTGGATGCTGGAGTGCGAAGAGCTGGGAGAAGATACGCATGGCGAAATCACCCACTGGCAATAAATCAGCATTTCACGTCGATTTTGAACAGCCTGAAGAACTGGTGTTTAACCGCGCCCGGTTGCGCCGAGCCTTTGTAAAAATCGGCCGGGTGCACATGCGTGACGCGCGCCGGTTGGTTGCCAAACGGCAAAGGTCATCGCCAGGTGAAGCGCCGGGTTTCCGAAGCGGCAAGCTCTCTCGTTCCATCGGCTATGTGGTTCCTCGTGCATCAAAGCGGCGTCCTGGGTTTATGGTGAAAATTGCTCCCAACCAAAAAAACGGGGAAGGAAACCGCCCGATTAACGGGGCGTTTTATCCCGCGTTCCTGTTCTATGGTGTGCGTCGCGGTGCCAAGCGAAAGAAAAAGCACCACAGAGGGGCTTCAGGTGGAAGTGGATGGAAAATTGCGCCGCGCCAAAACTTCATGGTGCAGGCTCTGGAAAACCGTCGTGCTTGGACGCGATATTTCCTCAGCCGTGAGCTACGAAAATCATTACGGCCACAGCGGAAGAAAAAATGAAACTGACAAAAATCATTGGCGCTATCCGGCGTCGCGTCGCGCTATTTGAGGGGCGGGTGGCTGGCGCAGCGGAATTCAAAAACCTGCCTGATGTTGGGAAACTGTCCTTGCCGGCAGCATACGTTATTCCAAACGAGGACACGGCAGCAGAACAGAAGTCACAAACGGATTATTGGCAGGATTTGACCGAAGGTTTTTCCGTGGTGGTGGTGCTAAGCAATCTGCGCGATGAGCGCGGTCAGTCGGCCGGCTATGACGCAGTGCATGATGTTCGCGCCATGTTGTGGCGGGCTTTGTTGGGATGGAGTCCTGAAAGTGATGGCAACATTATTCAATATGCTGGCGGAGAAGTAATTGAAATGGATCGGGCGCGTTTGTATTACCGCTACGATTTTACAATCCCGTATGAGATCACCGAAGAAGATACCGCAATCCCTGAAGCGTACCAGGACATGGACGATTTAAAGAGCGTCTATTTAGACGTGGATTATATCGATCCTGGCAAAGGGCCTGATGGCTGCATTGAGCATCACACAGAAATTCACCTCAACGAGTAAATAACCATGTTCGTAAAACCCGCAAAAGGGCGGTCTGTTCCAGACCCTGCCCAGGGCGATTTCTTGCCCGAATCCGGCCGAAACGTGGAGGTAAGCCAGTATTGGCTTCGCCGTCGCAAAGTCGGAGACATTGAAGAGGCTACCCAGTCGAAAACGGTAGTCAAATCCAAACCGAATGATCAAGGCGGTGAAAATGGTCAGCTTTAACACTATTCCCTCGGATATTCGCGTACCGCTGTTTTATGCCGAGATGGACAATAGCGCAGCGAATACGGCTCAAACCAACGGACCGGCGCTGTTGTTTGGCCATGTGCTTGCCGGAACCAGTATCAAACCAAATACGTTGACGCTGATGTCATCGGGCGATCTGGCCGGATCACTGGCAGGACGTGGTAGTCAACTGGCAAGGATGGTGGCGGCATACCGAAAAGTCGATCCGTTCGGCGAACTGTGGGCTATCGCTGTGCCGGAACCAGCCGGCGCGGCGGCAAAGGCAACATTAACGGTTACCGGTACGGCGACCGCGTCAGGCACAGTCGCGTTGTATATTGGCAATGTTCTCGTTCAGGCAGCAGTTGCTAATGGCGATGATGCTGCAGCCGTTGCGGCCTCTATTACGTCAGCAATTACTGCTGGTTTGGAACTGCCTGTCACTGCCGCCGCTGCTGAAGGCGTAATCACTCTTTCGGCGCGTCACAAGGGATTAACCGGAAATGATATTCCCCTAACATTGAACTACCGAGGTGCCGCTGGAGGAGAGGTGCTTCCCGCAGGCATTAATGTTGCGTTGGTACCAATGGCCGGCGGTACAGGTTCCCCTGATCTATCTGGCGCGATTGCCGCCATGGGTGATGAACTGGCGGATTACATCGGATTACCGTTCAATGACGCCGCATCCATTGCTGCGATCGCAATGGAAATGAACGACTCTACTGGCCGATGGAGCTATGCACGGCAGCTATATGGTCACGCGTACTCGGTTAAATTCGGTGATCTAAGTTCGTTGGTAACGTTTGGTGATGCGCTGAATATTCAGCATATTACTGTGACCGGTCACGAGGAAACGAGCCAAACAGCGGCAGATGAATTAACTGCTCTGCATACAGCCCGTAATGCCGTTTTCATTCGTATTGATCCGGCACGGCCGACGCAAACTGGGGAACTAAACGGAGCCTTACCGCCCGTACCTGGTCAACGTTTTATTCTCCCTGAACAGCAGTCACTCCTTAGTCATGGTATCGCCACTGCCTACACGGAAAATGGTGTCGTGCGAGTGCAGCGAGCAATCACGACTTATCAGAAAAACGCGTACGGCGTTAAAGACAATAGCTATCTGGATAGCGAAACACTGCATACCAGTGCCTATGTGCTACGTCGTTTGAAATCTGTGATTACGTCTAAATACGGGCGTCACAAACTAGCAAACGACGGCACCCGCTTTGGCCCAGGGCAGGCGATTGTTACTCCGGCTGTCATCCGTGGTGAGTTGTGTGCAACGTATCTCCAGATGGAACGTGAGGGGATTGTCGAAAATGCAGAGCTCTTCAAGAAGTATTTGATCGTTGAGCGGAACGCCACTAACCCATCCCGATTGGATGTCCTATTCCCGCCGGATTATGTCAATCAGTTGCGCGTGTTTGCACTGCTTAACCAGTTCCGACTGCAATACAACGAGGAGACTGCGTAATGGGAAAGATCGCAGGTACAACCTATTTCAAAATTGATGGCCAGCAGCTGTCTATCACCGGCGGCATTGAAGTGCCGATGAACACAAAAGTTCGCGATGACGTCGTTGGGTTGGACGGTTCCGTCGATTTCAAAGAGACATGGCGTGCGCCATACACCAAGGTCACAGCCAAGGTACCCAAAGGGTTTCCGATCAATAAGATCGTTGAATCATCTGCAATGACTATCACCTCCGAACTGGCCAACGGCATGGTTTACGTACTGTCAAACGCCTGGCTGTTTGGTGAAGCAAATCACAACCCGGAAGAGGGCACCGTGGATCTGGAATTCCATGGTGACGAAGGATTCTATCAATGAAAGAGTTTCCGTTATCAAAGCCCATCATGGCTCACAACGAAAAAATTCATGTGCTGGAACTACAAGAGCCAACCTACGAGCAGGTTGAACAGTTCGGCATTCCATTCTCCTATACCGATAAAGGTGAGATGAAACTAGATACCCGCTCGGCCCTGGCTTATATCCCGGCGTTGGCGGGGATTCCTCGATCCTCGGCGGAGAAGATGGCCCTGAAAGATATTTTTATGGCCACCATGACTATCGTAGGTTTTTTTACGGGATCGGAAACCCCGCCACCTTCAGACGCCGACTCTATAACACCGCCCATTTCTGGAAGCTAAATCCTCTTGAACTTCGCCGGCTTCCTGTAAGCCGGTTTCTTGAGCTGGAAGATGAAGCTATCCGGATTTCAGAGGAGATGAACAGTGGCTGATAGCTTTCAGTTAAAGGCGATTATCACTGCCGTTGATCAGTTGTCGGGCCCGTTAAAGGGGATGGGGCGAAATCTCAAGGGATTTCAAAAGGAATTTACCGGCATAATGGCGACGGCGGCGGCGGCTGGTACAGCTATCGCCTCGGCTTTTATCATACCGATCAATCAAGCTATTGCTTTTGAATCGGTAATGGCCGATGTCAAAAAGGTGGTGGACTTCGACTCGCCTCAACAGTTCAAGCAAATGTCAGAGGATGTGCTGAGTTTATCAACCCGCCTGCCGATGGCGGCGGAAGGTATCGGACAGATAGTGGCGGCAGGTGGCCAGGCTGGTATTGCTAAAAACGAGTTGCTGTCGTTTGCGGATTCAGCTGTGAAAATGGGCGTTGCCTTTGATCAAACTGCTGACGAGGCGGGCCAGATGATGGCAACCTGGCGCACGGCTTTCAAGTTAAGCCAGCCGGCCGTCGTAAACCTGGCTGATAAGATAAACTATCTGGGTAATACAGGCCCGGCAAGTGCAGCTAAAATTTCGGAAGTCGTTACCCGAATTGGTCCGCTGGGTGAAGTAGCTGGCGTGGCTTCGGGTGAGATTGCTGCGATGGGTGCCACAATTGCCGGGATGGGGGTGGAATCAGAAATTGCCTCCACGGGTATTAAAAACTTCATGCTGTCGTTGACGGCTGGCGGTGCGGCAACCGCCTCTCAGAAAAAAGCGCTCAGAGCTTTAAAAATAAGTCCGAAACAACTCGCTGCTGATATGCAAAAAGATGCCAAAGGCGCGATGCTTAAGGTTCTGGACTCATTGGCGAAAGTACCAAAAGCGAAACAAGCAGCTGTGATGACGGCATTGTTTGGTAAAGAGTCGTTAGCGGCCATTGCCCCGTTGCTGACAAATCTCGAACTGCTGCGTAAAAATTTTGAAAAGGTAGCCGATGCGCAGGTATACGGTGGTTCGATGCAAAAGGAATATGCCGCTCGAGCTGCCACTACTGCCAATAATATCCAGCTATTTAAAAATAAAATGGCGGCGGTCAGTATTACGATCGGGGATATGTTCTTACCGGCGATCAATAAGGGAATGGATAAACTCGCACCGTTTATCGAGCAGTTCCGTAATTTTGTGAAGCAAAATCCTGAAACCATTAAATCAATATTCAAGTTCGGAGCGGCGCTGCTGGGTACGGCTACTGCCGTTAGCATAGTTACCCGGTCATTCAAAATGCTGGAAACTGTCATGAAACTGTCTATGTTGGGGAAATTCATCTCCCTGATGGTGATAGCTGGCGGCCTTATCGCCAGCAATTGGGACACTGTAGGCCCGATAGTTAAATCAGTCTGGCATGATATTGATGGTGTCGCACAGGCATTAGGCGGCTGGGAAACAGTGCTGAAAGGGATCGCCGGGTTTACTGCGGGCGCCTGGTTGACGTCGATGATTAAAGGCATTGGTGGAGCCAATAGCGAAGCCGGTAAATTGACCAAGAACTTGCGTGGCATTGCCAACATGGGTGTTATCACAGTCACTATCGCTGTGTTGTTCGATATCATGAAAAGGTTGGACAACCTTCATCAAGAGGCTGCTAAGCAAAATACTGATGTGGGTAGCGTTCTGTCACGAAAGATTCAGCAGAGGGAATCCGATAGAGGGTATACCGGATTTATACCGCGACTTAAAGAGCTGCTCAATATTGACGGAAGCCAAAACGCAAGCGGTCCCTTAGCCAGTCCGCGTCCACAGGAGCTGAAAGTATCTTTTGAGAATGCACCACCGGGAATGCGTGTTGCTCCCGTAACCGGAGCATCGCCAGGGGTTTCCTATGACGTTGGCTATAGCCCATTTGCCAATCGCTAACCCACTTCGGTGGGTTTTTTTATATCTGGAGTTTGTATGGCTGGATGGATAGACAGATTGCACCCGGCGTCGTTCCGCGGGGTTCCGTTCAAGGTCAGTGAGGATGATGGTGCGTTTGGGCGACGGGTTCAAACGCATGAATACCCAAACCGAGACGAGCCATACACTGAAGACCTTGGGCGGCTTACCCGACGCTTTAATATTGATGCCTACCTTATCGGTGATGATTATTTTGACCAACGTGATCAACTGATAAAGGCGGCGGAAACGCCGGGGCCCGGCACATTGGTTCACCCCTACTATGGTGAAATGTCCATTTGTATCGACGGTGCTATACAGGTGAGGCACTCCGACACAGCAGGGCGCATGTGCCGCGTCAGTTTCAGCGTTGTAGAGTCGGGGAAGCTGTCTTTCCCGACATCGGGTGTGGCCACAGGCCAGGTGCTGGTTTCATCTTGTTCTGAACTTGATGACGCGATTACTGCTGAATTCTCATCATTTGGTCTCGATGGCTTATCCGATTTTATTCAACGTGATGTTATCGAGCGTGCTACGGATATGCTCGATAGCGTAGCTGATGCTTTTACCATGGTGGATAGTGCAGTTTCTGATGCGGCGCGACTGCTGCAGGGGGATTTGTCTGTACTGTTAATGCCACCTTCATCCGGGATGGATTTTGTCAACGCGCTGCAAAAAATGTGGCGGGCAGGTGATCGCCTCAGCGGAGACGCTTCCGACCTTGTCACAATGATTGACACTTTGTCCGGTGTTACTTTGGGGGATGACCTGTCGCCTCGCGGCGTTTGGAGTGCTGACAGCACCACGACCCGCGAGACAAAACAGCAGCAAAACTATATAGCTGCTGCAATACGAACCACAGCAATCAGTGAAGCCGCCTTTAACGTTTCTGAACTTCCCCAACCGAAAACCCCAGTTCAGCAGGTGCAAGACAACCGACTGGTTGTGGTTACGCATCCGGCGCTTAATGACGTACCCGACAATAGCGCCGCACCCAACATGGTGACATGGGATGACTTGATTGAAATCAGAGAGACGCTTAATCGTGCTTTCGATACTGAATTGCCCCGCACACAGAGCGACACGCTGTTTGTTGCTTTAAATACGGTAAAGGCCAATGTCAATCGGGACATATCGTCCCGCCTCGCACAAGTCGAACAAACGGTAATTCGCAAACCGTCGGAGGTTTTACCCGCGTTAGTCCTTTCTGCGACCTGGTATGACAATGCCGCGCGAGAAACGGACATTACGGGAAGAAATGCCATTGCTCATCCAGGATTTGTTCCCGTATCTCCTTTGAGGGTTCCGGCAAAATGATTAATACAGTGACGCTCCGTGTTAACGGTAGGGAGTGGGGCGGGTGGACGTCCGTAAAAATTGCGGCCGGTATAGAACGGCTGGCCCGTGATTTCAATGTGCAGATCACCCGGATGTGGCCAGGCGAGTCCGGCAGCGTCCCCCTGGCACCACGGGTGAAAAAAGGTGATGCCGTAGAGGTGCTGATAGGCGATGACCTGGTGATCACAGGTTGGATAGAAGCCACCCCGGTTCGTTACGACGCCAGAAGCATTACGCTCGGTATCACAGGGCGCAGCAAAACGGCAGACCTGATTGATTGCACGGCCGCGCCCACGCAATTCAGCGGACGAACACTGACGCAGATTGCAACGCAGTTAACCAAACCCTTCAACATAGCGGTAGTGGATGCAGGAGCGCCAGCCGGGGGGCTTCAAGGCGTACAGGCCGACCACGGTGAAACCGTCCATGAAGTATTGAACAAGTTATTAGGACAGCAGCAGGCGCTGGCGTATGACGATCCACAGGGGCGGTTGGTTATCGGTGGGATTGGTGCCACAAAAGCAGTCACCGCCTTGGTGCTCGGTGAAAATATCCTTACCTGTGACACCGAGCAAAGCATACGTGACCGGTTCTCTGATTATCAAGTGTCAGGCCAACGAGCCGGCAGCGATGATGATTTTGGGGAAGCAACAATTTCGGCTATTCGCTCAACTGCCAAAGACTCTGGCATTACGCGGTACCGGCCGCACTATCTACAGCAAACCGGCAACGCTACCGGCACTACCTGTAAATCACGCTGTGAGTTTGAAGCAAGGCAGCGCGCTGCGCGAACCGATGAAACAACATACACAGTGCAGGGGTGGCGGCAGGGTGATGGTTCGCTCTGGCAACCCAATCAGCGGGTTATCGTATTTGATCCACTTCTTTCGTTTAACAATCGGGAGATGGTTGTTGCCGAAGTGATTTACATGCAGGACGAGAACGGCACCGTCTGCGAATTGCGTGTGGGGCCAGAGGATGCGTATCTGCCCGAGCCGGCAAAGCCAGGAAAACGACCCAAACGGAAAGCAGCGGAGGATGATTTTTAATGAATAGTCCTTTCAGGGCGCTACAGCGCGGCATGGCTAATCTGCTGGCGCGTGCCGTTATTCGTAGCCTTAACAGCGCGGCAAAATGCCAGACCGTAGATATTGGGCTGGTTGCGGGCGATGAGAAAAATGCGGTTGAACATCTGGAACCGTATGGATTCACAGCAGCCGCGCATCCTGGCGCAGAGGCACTGGCATTTTTTTTGGGAGGGGATCGATCACATGGCGTGGTCTTGGCTGTGGCCGATCGCCGCTACCGCTTAACCGGTTTAAAAAATGGGGAAGTAGCGATTTATACCGATGAGGGTGACAGCATTGTGTTAAAGCGAGGCCGCATCATTGAGGCTACGACCGATCAGTTCATTATAAACGCGGCAACAAAAATCACTCTTAATACCCCAGTTGTCAGCACGCCAGGAAAAATCATGGCGGATAAAAGCATTGAATCAGCTACTGATGTGAAGGACGCAACCGGAACCATGAGCCGTATGCGGGAGCAGTACAACATTCACGACCATAACGACACGCACGGTGGCCAGACAGGTAAAGCGAATCAGGAGATGAACTGATGATCTTAACGGTAAACGGTACACAGTACCCAGCCAATGCGCCGTTAGACGCACTGACGCGGTCAGTTGTGATTTCTCTGTTTTCCTGGCGTCGAGCTGAGCCAGATGATAACGCAGATGATCCCATGGGTTGGTGGGGCGACACCTGGCCAACAGTACAAAATGACCGGATTGGATCGCGTCTCTATCTACTGCGTCGTAAAAAACTGGCCAACCAGACAGCGGCAACGGCGAAAGGTTACATCCAGCAGGCATTGGCCTGGTTCACAGAGGATGGGGTGGCCGCGCGGGTGGATGTGAACGTTGAACGCACCGGCATCGACATGCTGGGCTGTGAGATCGTTCTGTGGCAAAAGGACGGTAATCGTCACCACGTAATTTTTGATAATATCTGGAGAGAACTTAATGGCTGATAGTGGATTCAGCAGGCCAGCGCTGCCGCAACTCATAGCAACGATACGCAGCGATTTGTTAACGCGCTTCAGCGAAGATGTGGTTTTGCGACGCCTGGACGCCGAAGTGTACGCGCGTGTGCAGGCGGCGGCAGTTCATACCTTATACGGCTACATTGATTATCTCGCGCGAAACATGCTGCCAGATCAAGCCGATCCGGATTGGTTGGCTCGTCATGGAAATCTAAAGCGTTGCCCGCGTAAACCAGCGGTTGCTGCCAGTGGTTTTGTTCGTTGGGAAAACGTTTCCGACAATCCTGAAATCCCGGCGGGCACAGTTATTCAACGTGACGATCAGGTTACGTTTACCACAACTGAAAATGCCAAAACAGTTGGTGGCACTCTACGTGTGCCTGTCCGCGCTGATGAAGCCGGGCATTCGGGTAATACTGATGATGGCATTGCAATGCGGCTGTTAACGCCGATCGGTGGCGTATCCTCAACGGGTTACGCTGATGCCATCGCCGGCGGGGATGACATCGAAGCATTAGAAACATGGCGCGGGCGTATCCATGGAACGGTGGTTTTATGTCGCTACCGATGTAAAACTGGCCCACCTGCCGATGTAAATCTGACCCACCTAGGGTAAAAATGGCAGTTTTAAGGCACTGCCAATGATGACATTGGAGACCAGAGTGGAGATTAGTGTTTTACACCGTCAGGGCATGTCGATACGCGCCATCGCGCGCCAGCTTTCATGCTCTCGTGAGACCGTTCGCAGATATATCCGTAGCCCGCTGCCCGTAGCGGATATGCGCTACAAGCCTCGCGCACCCAGACCCTGCAAGCTTGACCCGTTCAAGACCTATATCCTTGAGCGCGTGGCCGCTGCCAGGCCCCAGTGGATACCCGCCAGTGTGCTGCTGCGTGAGATCCGTCAGCGTGGTTACGAGGGCGGTTACAGCATGCTGACCGCTTTCCTGCACCCCATGAAGCAGCCCGTTACTGAAGAGGTCACGCGCTTCGAGACCGAGCCTGGCTTTCAGATGCAGGTTGATTTCACCATCATCAGGCTCGGTCATAACCCACTGCTGGCCTTCGTCGCCACGCTGGGCTGGAGCCGCGCAACTTTCGTCAAGTTCTACAGCAACCAGGACTCCGCTGCCTGGTGTGACGGCATTGAGTCTGCGCTCAGGTTCTTCGGCGGGACGCCGCATCAGCTGCTGTTCGACAACGCCAAGGCCATCATCATTGAGCGCGATGTCTACGGCCCCGGCAAGCATCGCTGGAACCCACAGTTGATGCACGTTGCCGAGAAGTATGCCTTTACCCCCAAGGTCTGCCGCCCCTATCGCGCCAAGACCAAGGGCAAGGTTGAGCGGTTTAACCATTACCTCAAGAACAGCTTTATCGTGCCCCTTACCGTGACCTTCCGGCAAGCCGGGCTGGTACTGGATGTTCCCGCTGCCAACGCTCGCATTGGCGAGTGGCTGGTCACCGTTGCGAACACGCGAGTTCATGGCACCACAGGCGTACCGCCTGAGCAGCGCATGCCGCGCGAACGCGCAGCATTATTGCCGTTACCGAAGGTGACGTTGGCATTGCCTGCCCCCGTCCCAACACTCAAGCAGCGTCCGCTGCCGACCGAGAGCCTGCAACATCCTCTTGCAACGTATCAGGCCTTGCTGGAGGTGCCAGCATGAACCTTCAGCATGATCGTATTACAGCGCTTTGCGAACAACTCAAGCTCGACCGCCTGCCGGCAGAGTGGCCCGGTGTGGCACAGGCGACCATCGACAACAGCGGCACACATGCCGACTTCCTGGAAGCCGTTTTGCAGCTCCAGCATGATGGCCTGAACGAACGGCGTCGGCAGACCATTTTGCGGTTATCAGGCCTGCCGGTGATAAAAACACTGGAGCAGTTCGATTACGCCTATGCCAGCGGCGTTCCACGAAGCCAGATCCAGGAGTTAGCGGGTCTTGCATTTATAGAGCGTCAGGAGAACGTTGTCCTGCTCGGGCCTTCTGGCGTCGGCAAGACGCACCTGGCGACCGCGATTGGCTATAAAGCCGCGATGGCGGGTTTAAGCATTCGGTTCATCACCGCCGCCGATATGATGCTGCAACTGATGGCGTCACACCGTCAGGGTGATCTGAAGGGCTACCTGAACCGCGTCGTAGGTAAGCCTAAGTTGTTGATCATCGACGAAGTGGGCTATCTGCCGTTCGGCAAAATGGAGGCGAACCTGTTCTTCCAGGTTGTCGCTAAACGGTATGAGTCAGGCAGCGTGATCCTGACCAGCAACCTGCCGTTTACGCAGTGGTCAGGAACGTTTGGTGATGACGAGACGCTGACGGCGGCAATGCTGGATCGGCTGCTTCACCATGCGCATATCGCGCAAATCAGCGGTCAAAGCTATCGACTGAAAGATAAGCTGAAAAGCGGCCAACTCCAGAAGAAAACGAAAGCAACAGCGCTCGAGTAATTCAAAGGGGGTGGGTCAGTTTTACTTTGGCAGGGGGAGGTGCGGACGATTTCCTGGACACTCAGGAGATAAATAATGTTTACCGAAGCAGAACGGCTCCGCGCAATTGAACTTTACTTTAAATACGGCAGAAAACTGGCTCCCGTGGTTCGTGAACTGGGTTACCCTTCTAAAAGAAATCTGCGACGCTGGATCCGTTTATGGGAAGCGAGTGACGGTGCTACAAAAGCCATTCGCCGTAAGCCACGTTACTCTGATGTGCAAAAGCAGGCTGCTGTTGAACATTATCTTAACCATGGCTGCTGCCTGGCGTTTACCAGCAGGACCCTTGGTTATCCCTGCTGTGATGTACTGGCTCGCTGGGTTAATGAACGTCATCCCGACAGACGGCTTATTTTCACCAGTACGATCAATCAAAATGCACCTTTTGAACCTGAGGTGAAACGTCAGGCTGTCATGGCGCTTAGTACACGGCATGTACCTGCCAGAGAAATCGCCATGAAAATTGGCATCAGTCGCACGGTATTGTACAAATGGAAAGATGAAATCATCGGCGATGAGGCTTACCAGTCCATGCGCAAACATGAAAGACCGTCTCTTACGGAGGAGCGCGACGCGCTGCGCGAAGAGGTTAACCGACTCAATCAGGAGATACGTCGACAGCAGATGGAGATCGACATCCTGAAAAAAGCGGAGGAAATCATAAAAAAAGATCCGGACATCAGCGTCAACACTCTGACAAACAGGGAAAAGACACAGATCGCTGATGTCCTGAGAGACTCGTACCCGTTGACAGAGCTGCTGCGAGTCCTTGTACTTGCGCGGAGCAGCTTTTTTTACCACCGGACAGCACTGCGCTCGGGAGACAAATACGCGACCGTACGTATCGCAATGACAGAGATCTTCAACGGCAACTATCGTTGTTATGGCTATCGCCGTCTGCACGCTATGCTACGGCACAAAGGTCTGCGGCTCTCTGAAAAGGTGGTGCGCAGGCTGATGGTGGAAGAGCAGCTTGTTGTCAGTCGTTCCCGGCGCCGGCGCTACAGCTCGTACTGCGGAGAAATCGGCCCGGCACCTGATAATCTTCTCGCCAGAGATTTTAAAGCGGCGCAGCCTAATCAAAAATGGCTGACGGATATCACGGAGTTCCAGCTTCCGGCCGGTAAAGTGTGGTTGTCGCCAGTGGTGGACTGCTTCGATGGCAAAGTGGTGAGCTGGTCGCTCAGTACACGCCCAGATGCAGAGCTGGCCAATACGATGCTGGAAAGCGCGATCGGCACGTTAAACGCAGGCGATCGTCCGGTCATCCACAGTGACAGAGGCGGGCATTACCGCTGGCCGGGATGGCTGGCGCGGGTGAATGCGGCAGGTCTTATCCGCTCTATGTCCGCAAGGGGTGTTCACCGGATAATGCGGCGTGCGAAGGGTTCTTCGGTCGGCTGAAAACTGAAATGTATTACGGTCGTGAGTGGTCAAACGTGACGCTGGAAAACTTCATGCAGCATGTGGATGCTTACATCCGGTGGTATAACGAACGACGTATTAAACTGTCGCTGGGCGCAGTTAGCCCGGAAGTGTATCGGCGACAACTTGGGATCACACAGTAAATCAGTCCAGGAAAACATCCGCACCCCCGGGTGGGTCAGAATTCGATCGGTATTGACACTATACCAAGGGTAAGGATCTGATATGAAAGCTTTGTCTCTTAGCGAAAAGGATTTTTTTTCAAATGAAAAGGAGTCATTCATATTACTAATCCTCGTTGATTGTTAATTTTAATCAGTCTAGCAGGGGAACTGAAAAGATATTTTTAATATGAGATTTTCTTCTGCAGTGCGTTTTGCGTCTTTAGGGTATAGGCCATTGATACGTCATCCGCTTCCGGCAAAGCTTTTTTGGATATGCTGGGCGTCTTCGCCGAGTTCGAGACACGCCTGCGTCAGGAACGCCAGCGAGAAGGCATTGCCCGTGCGAAAGTCAAAGGGGCATATAAAGGAAGAAAGCCGACGGCCCAGGCGAAAACGCAGCAGGTCATTGAATTGACGATGGCCGGATTAACCCGCGAAGCGGTTGCCGGCCGGCTGGGCATTGGCAAGGCCAGCGTCTACCGGATATTAAAAGCCTGGCGACTGCAACATCCTGGCGCCATCCTGCCGGGGGAGCGGGTGAAGCCTCTGCTCAGCCATAGTGAGCCGGTGACCGAACGTGCTACGATAGCTCCATGAAAAAAATCCAACACCCCATGATGCAACCTTCCGGCAATTTCTGACGCAACCCGAAATTGCCCGCGACTTCATGGATATCCATTTGCCAGCCGAACTGCGGGCCATCTGCGACCTCAGTACGCTGAAGCTGGAGTCAGGCTCCTTTGTCGAAGATGACCTGCGCCAGTATTTCAGCGACGTGCTCTACAGCCTGAAACCACCACCGGGGAGGATGGCTACGTGCATGTTTTATTAGAAGCACAATCCTCGCCCGATAAGCATATGGCTTTTCGCTTGATGCGCTACGCAGTGGCCGCCATGCAACGCCATCTCGAGGCAGGCCACAAAAAGCTGCCGCTGGTCATCCCGGTTCTGTTCTATACCGGCAAACGCAGCCCGTATCCCTACTCCACCAACTGGCTGCAGGAATTTGATGATCCGGCGCTGGCGGAGAAACTGTATACCGGCGATTTCCCGCTGGTTGATGTAACGGTCATACCCGACGAAGAGATTATGGGTCACCGCAGTATGGCCGCGCTGACCCTGCTGCAGAAACATATTCGCCAGCGTGACCTGGCGGAACTGACGGATAAACTGGCCACCATACTGCTGGCCGGCTATCTCTCTTCGCCACAGGTAATTTCACTGGTACACTATATTATCCAGGCCGGTGAAACGTCGGATGCCGAGGCTTTCATACGTGAACTGGCACTGCGGGTTCCGCAAAACGAGGATGAACTCATGACTATTGCACAACAGCTTGAACAAAAGGGCATCGAGAAGGGTATCCAGCTTGGTGAACAACGCGGTATAGAAAAGGGCATCGAAAAGGGCATCGAGAAGGGCATCGAGAAAGGTAGGCAGGAAGAGGCACTCAAAATTGCTCGCACCATGCTGCAAAACGGTCTCGACCACAACACCGTCATGAAAATGACCGGGCTGACCGCTGACGACCTGGCGCAGATCCGCCACTAATCTTTCGCTTCGACGGGCAGGGTAGCCATTGTCAGATAAAACCGAATCCGTTACCACAGAGAACACTACCTCAGCGCTCAGCCATCTGGCGTTCTGCGCCCTGGTGGCGTTGGGGCTGGCGCGCCAGGACGGCATCGCCGGCACGCCCTATGCCGAAAACCTGTTTCTGATCCGCTGGCTGGCCACCGCCCAAAAGCAAAAACGCTTCCCCAGGAGCGTTGCGATTGACATCCAGTGGTTACTCGAACGTGGCCGCAAACACGGCCCGGCTGGCAAACTGCGCCAGCATCTTGACTACCTCTGGCGCTCCTGCAGCGGCAACCTGGACGCACAATCCGATCTGTTCCGGCTCACCTACGCCTCTGAAACACTGAAAGACCAGGGCTGGGACAATTATGTGCTGGACGCACACGAGTGGAAATCTGGCGTAACGCCGGTACCGTCACAGCACAACGGATTCTACGTCGAAAAAGCGGCACTGAATGCCGCCTTTGCCCAGGACGGTAGCCATCTGCACCCCGTAACCTTTCGGGTTGTCGGTGACGCCGACCGGTTTATGCACGTCATGGCGGAGTACGGACTGGGCACCCGCCAGCTTAACAGCACGGCGACCTGCCACACCATCGCGCTGGAGCCTGCGTAAACGACATCATCGCAGCCCGGTAAAAGGACAGATATAGCGGCACCTGACCTCAGCACCGCCGGCAGACACGCAGCCGGCTGTGCTGAGGTCACGTTAACAGGGTGATACCATGACCGGACACAAAAACACATCTTCATGCGCTGACAACGCGGAGACCGGGATTGCGCATCTGCCCGTCCATCTCACCGCCATCCTCTGCCAGCTCGCCCTTCATGACGATTTGGCAAAATCCGCCCTGCTGGATAACCTGCATCAGCTGGAGATAAGCCGTAAGCACGCGGTGAACTCACCTTGCGTTGCAAAGTGAGTTCACCGCGTGCTTACGATGGAAAACGGGTCTGGGCAGAAAAGAATCTGAACCAGATTTAATCTGACAGGCAACTGTATAAATAACCAGTAACTGTCAGAGCGGGTCTGAGCTAGTACAGTTAATGCGACAGAGCCCAATCAACCACTACCACTAAATCTGCGTCAAGACCCATTTCTGAATGTGAGCCTGCTTGCCACCTGTGCAGCAGGCTCTTCTGTTATAACAGAATTACTTTTTTCCTCATTGTGTCGGTAAATTTCACCGGATGTTCAATATATTCGGCGAGTTTCTGGTTACTCCAGCTAAGGTCTGCTCCTCTGCCACCCGTTGGTGGAACCATCCCCACGGTGGAACCGCCGCCCAACTCAATATGAAAAATACCGCGCAGGGGGAAATCACGGTAAGCTGGCTGTGAAACATCAAAACCACCGCCATGCAGATAGACCTCTCCCCGGCGTGCCACCGACATTTTTTGCTATATAACTGGCACCATGCTGACTGAACGAAAAGTCACGCACCCTCTGGTGAATATTCTCAACCTGACTGCCCAGTTCGGGATCGCCAAAGATATAATTTGCCGCCGTGCCCCAGTGCTGATCGTCAAAATTTGCGTTGACGTTATCCGTAGTCAATGGTGTACGGCTTGCCGGGATCTGCCATGGCATGACCGGGAGTTTCAGTTCTGCACTGACTGCCGCGCAAAAAATCAAAATAGAGCGCCCACTGATAGGGACCATAGCAATAACTATTTACATAACTGCGGGAGGTCAGGTCATCCGCTTCATAACGGTCAATCGCCAGGAAATTGGGGGGGTATGTTTTCCACTATATACCCCCAGCTCACTAATGAAATTAGCCATTTTTTTTGCTACTTCTTTGGCTGTTAACACCGCCGTGCCGTCTTTTTGCTGAACCCCGTAAATCCAGTTAGAGCCCGCCAGTACCCCACAGATTAATCTGCCAGCCAAAGGTCACATCAGGCGCCAACGTAGATATAAGCCAGTTCACCGACTGGATATAGCCTTTAAGATCCTCAGTGATCTCTGGTGGAACAACAGGTACAGCAGAAACTCCAGGTATTGTTTTTATTAATGCTTCTCTTGCTGTTAATGCTGCCTGCAGGGGGCCTTTGACCGGCACTGGATAATCCGCGTGCAAGTTATGTTGCTGGCAGTTGCCCAGCATATCCGGGTTGACAATAATCCCCCCAGGAACCAGATGATCCGCATCTTTACTTTGCATGAGGGTGTGCAATGTTAAAATAAAATTGGCAAAGCTATTTTTTAATTTTCCTGCATCTTTCAATGCTGCATCGTCACCACCAGATAATTGTACCGTATAGGAAATCATGACCGGCAGTACCCGATGTCCTGAACCTTTTCCAACACTTTTAAATTCGGTTTCAAGTCGACGGGCAAGCGCCAATGGTGTTCTGCGTCGCATAGTCTTTATCCAGAATTTTATCCGGATCGCCATCACCACCGCTGCCCGCATATTTAAAGATGGAGTAAGTCTTCGCTTTGACAAAGAAATCAAAATTATCGGATTCCAGCGTAGCACATCCCCCAAAGGTCAGCTTATCTTGTTCAAATCCACGCACAGCCAGGTTTGCAGATGCTGTTACACGCACGTTGAGTGGATTCTCACCGCTTTTTACCTCAAATTCAGTAGGTGCGTCCACTACATACACGGTTTTACTTTCGATAAAATTATTGGCAATGATTTTATATTTACCAGGTTTTACCTTAACCGGAAATCTTGTTTATTGTTGTTTTTTACTTCGATTAAATTGCTATAATTATTATTTTCTGCAATAAGGCGAAATTCAGTCAATTTTCCATTTATATCGCTGTCGCTCTTAATGGTAACAGTGACGTTTCCCTGCGCATCATTTCCGGCATCTTTGCTGTGAACATTGCTTTTACCAATCTTTATTTTATTCTTGTTATTTTTCAATGTGAGCGGGTCGATGGTGAAATCATACTCTTTATTATTTAGATTAATCGGTGTTATGGATATATCGAGCTTTCCGGTATCCGGCAACTCATAAATTGTCGTTACCTTATCCTGACAAGTTGCAAAGCTATGCTGATAGTCTCTATTCACTTTCAGCGTCACCAGAAAGTTTTCTGTCGCCAGTTCAGGAAGTTCATTAATGGAAAATTCTACGGAGCTGTAGCGTTTTGGTTTACCAAAAGTGATGCTAACTTTTCTTGGTTGATGAATGTCAACTTTAATTTTATTCTGATCAACAGTAACAGGTACGACGATATTGCGATCGTTACTGATAAAATCATGTGCTGTGATACTGTACTCGCCGGCTAACAATTTCCTATTCAACGATTTTCCTGGTATAACTGAAACACGTTTTTTTGTAGAACCGATAGTAAAGTCCAAATCAAACCGATTGCCCATCCAGTTTACTGTCTGGTGCAGGTGGGCAGGTAATATCAACGGAACCATCAACATCAGGATGTGTGTCAGCAGTAATGGCTATAGAGCCCGTATAATGGCTTAAGTCTTTACTTAAATCCGGATCCCCTGATGGGGAGTTTAAGCCGATTACAATATTATTACCGTTTTCAATAGTGAAAGCCTGCTTATTATCCGCACTAATAACAAAATCGATCTGGTATTCTTTTTTGCTGATTTCAGTATGAGGGTTGACAACAATGTTAAATGTTGGGTCCCATTTAGTAAATTGTATATCATCCTTTTTAACTGGTACGGGGGAGAGAAAACTGACCTCAAGATACTTTTCAACTTTAACCGGATTACCATTATCCTGTTTTATATCCGTTAAATGTAATGATGCATAGTACTGTCCTGCACCGGCTGCTATTTTTGCTTGGCATGTGATAGTCATAAAAGCCTCTTTAAAGTTATATGGTTATACTTTCCCGTTTTTTATTCACCTACATCATGATAGGCATTATTAAACATAGCTGAGCATGGTAGTTTCCTCAAATAGCCGGTTTTTGCGGTTGTGTCGCATTAAGGCGGCGTCAGGTAACATCCTGTTTTTTTTGTGATGTTGCCTGACGATGCTTTTGATCCGAAACTCCTTCAAACGCCTGCATTATCCCGTCGATGTTATTGCCCAGTGTGTCCGATGGTATCTGGCTTATTCCCTGAGCCTGCGCAATATCGAAGAGATGATGGCTGAGCGTGGGGTTTGTCGTTGACCATTCGACGCTTCACCGCTGGGTCATCCGCCTGGTACCGTTACTGGATAAAGCCTTTCGTCGGCGTAAACGCACAGTGGGTCGCCGGTGGCGAATGGATGAAACCTACATAAAAATCAAAGGCCAGTGGAAATATCTGTACCGTGTTGTCGATACTTCAGGTCAGATGATCGACCTCCCGTTGACCGCCAGACGTGACGCTGCGGCTGCCTTGCGCTTCTTTCGCAAAGCCACTCGCCACCACGGTGAGCCTGAGGTCGTGACCATCGATAAAAGCGGTGCCAACACGGCGGTGCTGACCACACTCAACGCCGGTAAACCTGATGAAGAGACGATCACCATCAGGCAGAGTAAATACCTGAACAACCTGGTGGAACAGGATCATCGAAATATCAAACGGCGAACTCGACCGATGCTGGGGTTCAAATCATTCCGGCGTGCACAAACGATACTGGCAGGCATTGAGTTAATCCACATGATACGGAAAGGGCAGTTTCAGCATCCGCAAAGTGAGGGATTGTCACCGGCAGAGCAATTTTACGTGTTGGCCGCCTGAAAAACAGGCAGCGCAACTTTTGCTGGTCTATGGCCGTTAATGCGACACAACCAAGGGAAGAGGTCATATATCAGCTCACAATAGATTGACGCCAGCAATAGCTTGACTTACAATTATTTTGATAAATAGTATAATCGTTTGATATTCACGCGAAACCAGTGATGAATTATGGTTCTGTCGCATTAAGGTGAGGTCAGGTAACTAGTAGATCACCTTGAGGAAACTCAGTCCAGATTTTTTGATCTGATTAATCGGAAAAAATCACCTTCTTCAGTTATCTATAACTAATTTATTCAATAAATCCCATTGCACACCGTATTTAAAAAATCAAATACATTTACCATACTTATCATGATAGGGGGGTCTTATGTTCCAAGCAAAATATAAACCAGCCATAAATACCATGAAAAAAAATTCTGATTCAGATAGTCTGGCACCATCGTCTGAAAATTTATCAGAAGCGATGTCTGGACATGTAACCTCAGAAGGATTAAAGAAAAAAGGAAAAATATTTTTTTTAAAAAAAATACTTTTACAAAAGAAAGACGATACGGATAAATTACTTAATGTTAAGCCCGATACAGACTTCGAATTGGTTAATATCCAGCAATCTGATGTTGATAAAGTTGCAGCTCCACTCAACGGTCCGGTAAATCTTAGAAAACCTTTTGATTACAAACGTTGGGTTACTAACTCAGAGAGAATTGACGTTTACCGTCAGGATCAGCGTTCATTACATGAAATTATTGAGGCCGGGGGGTTTTTATTCCAGAACGCTAGAGGTTGGTACTCTGGAGGATCATGCGCAAGGTTCGAAAAAAGAGTATTCATTTGTATCAACCTCTGATAAGAGGTTAAAAGGCGGCTCTTATGGTAAATATGAATATAAAATAAAACTTAATTCCCATCAGGCTGTAAACCTCCCCGCGACGCTGGACAGAATACATGGGCGGACCTCCCAGAAATATAAAATAAATGAATATTCTGTTCCGGGTTTCATTACCCCATCGCAAATCATTGGTTGGAGAAAATGGTAGGATATGCGCCATATTAGGGCTCTATTGAAGGCGATTATGTGTATGATTCATAGACCCCCCTGTCCATGGATAGGGAAATCGTTAGACTCCTTAGCGTTGGCTAAGGAGGTTACGCAGTCTCAGAGGGATTAGCCTTCAACCTCGTGTTTTGTATAAGGATTGGACACCCATATCAAAACCGGTAACTCTCAACCTTTCAAGGTCCAGTGTCAGATCAAGTCGCGACTAATACATGTAAATAACGCTACTCAACCATTACATAAAACAATTCATCTGATGTTGTTATCGGCAATGCTGTGAATTAATTTAACATCACAATGTCTTTTTACCCATTTCGTCAACAACACCTGCGTGTGTTGAAAATAAGTTTGTTTTGTGATTTAGCCCTTATGGTAAATGGATTGATAACTAACAAATGCCCACTCACTTATTTACATTCCGAAAAATATTCGGGCGCTTAATGAATAACCGGTCCATCGTTGAAGGGGTATAATAGGGAAATTAACAAAGCCGTTAAATCAAGGTTCCCCGTTATTGTACTTTATCAATAACGGGCATTTTTCGTTGCACCTCATCATCATAACGAGTAGACCATGAAATATTCACATTCGCCATTAAATAGCGAGGCACCTCACGAAGCCAGCGTGCACTTTTCACTGATATCCTGGCTAATACGTTATACCTCGAACTGGTCACGTCGCCGCGTCTGGTGTACAGCCTTGCTGTTATGTTTTATTTTTTGGTTGTCCCTGGGTGAAGGTGTTGCCGCCATGATGTCATCATGAATCATGCCGTTCTGTCTATCACTGCGACGGCGCCCCGCGAACGCCAGAAAACGATAATCCCCAGCCCGACGCCTCAGGTATATTGACTACACGATAATCTCTCCTACGCTCTGTAGGGGGCTTTTGCACTGCCCGGTATCGCCGATAATCCATCGATAACCTCCAGGGGCATTTCATGAATACCGTAGCCGATTATGCTGACTTGTGTCACTATCAGGGTGATGACACCGCACTGATGGTCACTAACACATACCATCATGGTATTTTCATTCGAAAAGACAACGGATTGGGTTTTCCCCTTAAAGACGATTCTGCACTGTTCATCAAGGATGCCAAAGGACGCTTCTGGGCACGTCTGATAAACGACGGTGCCTATTGCATTGACTGGTGGTTTTCCGCCGGCGATGAGTCCGATTACGCCAAAACAATTACCCGGGCTTGCAATGCTTTGCAGGTCAATGAAAAGGAATGGGGGGAAAGAGCTGGTTCCCACCACACCGGCAGGCATCACTCTGGTGGGGCCGGGGGCGTCAGGGTGTGCAAAACCACGGCCAGGCTTAAGCTGTGGAAAAACGCCATTGATTTTCGCGGCACCCTGCTGGATTATCGGGACGCCGCCGACAACACGGAATGTGTGCATGTCGAATACAGCTACGGGGCACCGGCCATCTATAACCTGAGAATTGCCGGTGACAATGATGAAAAGAAGAACCTCAGCGCCATTTGTGTCTACTCCGCGGCAAAAAATATTTTTGGCAAACCCGTAGCCCAATTGTTGTGTCAGAACATCTGGATTTCCAATTTCCACAAAGGGATCATGTTCGGCAATAATGCCTACATCCAAAGCTGGCACAGCGTGATGGTCCATGCCTGCCACTACCCTATTTACTCTGAAACCTCGAATAATGCCGGCGAAAAAATCGTTTTCTACAAGTGCCTGTTTTCGGATGGCCAGCAGTTTTACCAGGGGGTGCATGAGCTCTATTTCAGGAACTGTTCGTTCGACTACAGTGGTTTTGGCTCCCCGACAGAGCAGTTGGCCCATACGGACAACGGTCTGTTCACTCTCATTCGCGGGTCACTGGACTTCCTGGACTGCCATTTTGAGTGGGGAAATCACAGCGCCAGGAATGCCCGCCCGGTGTTCTGCAGTGACGGTGGGGGCATTGTTAAAATCCGGCGCTGCAAATGGCACAGTGTAGAAACCAACGTCTTTGATAAAGATGACCCAAGAAAACCCCTTACCAGCTTGTCGATTATTTTTTCTTTGACAAATCCACCGACCTGACAGGCCGGTGTTACATTGACGGGCTGGAGCTTATCAATGCCGATCTCAAAAAAGGCTGGTCCAATGCCCATATCGACATGAAGAACATCGGTGCCCCGGGGCACATCAACATGTACCGGTTCCTGTACCTTGGGATGATACCAATCACCTGCCGGAGCCGTCATGGGCAGAGAAAGCGGCCCTGCAGCTCAACCATGTCCATGCCCGTCTGGGTAAGCGCATTGCCAGTGCGGCGGAGTTGTCGGTCTCGGCGGATAAGGGGGGTATCACGTTATCCACACAGACGGCCGCCACGGCTGGCAAGGTATTGGAGTTGTATTTCCGCTCAGCCAAAACGAACTGCCGCTGTGGAAAATGACGTTTGCCGGTTTGTCCGGCATGACCAGCCTGAAACTTTCGGTGAGCACCTTTGTCGGGCAGTACCGGCTGGATGACACCGTGCCCAGGATGATTGGGGAAAAAACGGGTCAGTGGGCCCGGCAGGGAGAACTCGCGACGGCAGCATCATTGACGCTACTGACCGACCGCATCACGGCGCTCAATGACAAGGAGTTCATCCCCTTGCCGGCGGCCTATGTGAACTATGCCCGCATTGTTATCAACCTGAAGGACTTCGCCGGTACGCCGGCAACGCCGGCGCAGCTTCAACTCACACGGTGCATCTGCCAGAAGGTGCATATCCTGTCCAGAACCCCCAACAAGGCCTGGTAACTGACAATAAAGCCGGCACCTCATCAATAATAACGTGCCAGTATGCAACAGGACGTGCGTGCTGGCAGAGCGTTATATCCCCAACGGCGCAGTCTCAATGATATCTTTTTCTGCCTTTTACGGTTGTCCTGACGCTATGAGATGATGCCCCAGATAAACCGCGCCAAAATACATCATTGCCGTTGTGCCCGGGTACCGGCCAATTGACCATTCCAGGCTGACGTGACTTTCTGTTGCAGGGAATAGCACGCGACGCTATCCAGGCAGCGACTGGCGTTTTATAAATAGTCAAACCTGCATTTATCACGACATTAGCTGTAACCAGCGCAGGACTCAGGGCTCAAACCCACAATAACTGCAAGTATTAAATCATGTCAGTCCCACTACCATTGAAATCCCAGGTCGTATACAAATACAGTCGCGAGGAAAAAAGCCAACATGGTGATCATAATAAGAAAAAAGACATTTCGCATCATTGTTAGCCTAATGTCACTACACGGTTTGCTGGATTTTACCCTATAACTCCAGGGACAGGGAGACCATGAGCAGTTTGTAGATTTCCGCCTATAACCCAGATACATTGACTGCTTTTCACTCAGTTGTCGTCCTTCGTATGGATATTGACGTTCCTTACCGGCGGCGGGAAGGCAACAGCATTCGTTTTTTTCGATCTTTCACTGCTCTATAAAAGGCATAGCCAATCAGTATGAGCAGGATTAATAGCCCCCAAACGATCAATGAAAAACTGGATAGCATAGATGATTTCCTCTTAGAGAGGTGGGTATAAAAAAAGTAAACGCGCCCAGGATAATTGACTGGACTGTCTCACAATGGCAGCCCGGCGGCACGCATTTCCTCAACCAATTCGCTAGCGCGCTGCGGGTTCAATGTGCCACGCATCAACTGACGTATCTCCGGGGGTTTGGCATCAAACTGTGTGCAAAGTGCCCGGATATCGTAGCCATGCCGCGTCAGCTGCGGCTCAAGGTCATCAATCCGACGTGACAGAACCGCTTCCACCGTGATGGCATCAATGGGCTTTACCCCCATCTCAAAACCCGCCTCAAAAGCCCGCACAAGATGGCGTTGCGTATTCCGGTGAAAGTGAACGCTGATTCCCGGACGAACGTGAACGCTTTTTTTTCTTAACGCGCCTACTGTGGTTTTATTAACTCTTCTGTTCACTTTGGTCAACCTGAGCCCGGCGTTTTCTCATCGATTCGCCCTTCATGTCCAGACGGTGCGCGTTGTGCATCAGCCGATCCAGGATCGCATCTGCCAGCGTGTTGTCGCCTACGCTCCCATACCATTCATCCGTTGGCAGCTGGCTTATTACCACCGTCGAGGTTTTGCCGTAGCGATCATCCATCAGCTCCAGCAGGTCGTTTCTCTGAGAGCCGGCCAGCGGCTCAAGTCCCCAGTCGTCCAGGATCAGCAACTGCGTCTTCGCCAGCATCGCCAGCTGCTTCTGGTAGCTCCCGTCCGCACGGCTCTGCATCAGCTCCGGGAGCAGACGGCTCAGTCGCCAGTACTGGACGCTGTACCCCTGCTGGCAGGCGTTGTGTCCCAGTGCGCAGCCCATGTAAGTCTTGCCGCAGCCGCAAGGGCCCGTTATCAACAGATTCTGGCCTTTCGCTATCCACTCGTTCTGGCTGAGCTGCGCGATCCGGGCCCGGTCCAGGTTGCGTGAGGGCTGGTAGTCGATATCGTGCACCGACGCTTTCCAGTCTTAGCCGGGCTTTTTGCAGTAGTCGGCGTTGTTTGCGTTGTTCTCGCTCCATTTTTTCCTGCGAGACCAGCAGCGCCAGTCTCTCGTTGAACGACAGCTCTTCGTAGGTGCCCGGCTGTTCCGTCTGCGTCGACAGTGCAGACGCCATGCCAGAGAGTTTTAACTCAACCAGTTGATTCATAATGCTGTTTGACATAACAACTCCTTCGGTTAGTGGAAGTGGTGTGGGCCACGGATATTTTCATGCTCTTGCGGTAGCTCCGGAGATGCATGCGCATCGCTATCCCGCGGTAGCTGGTCCCGGTTGCTGCTCAGGATCGACTTTATCTTCAGACGCGTCAGACCTTCGTCGTTGGCCAGCCTGCAACTGTTGTTGAGCCGTTCATTCGTGTAGGTCCGCGTCAGATTCAGCAACCCCAGGCAGACCCGATACGCCTGCTCCGGATGCTTTTTTTCGATCAGCCGGTCGCTGACCCATTGCAACGCATCTACGCCCACGCCGGCAGCCCAGCTTTTCAGGCGACCCGGCGTCCATTTCTGGTGGTGACTGTGACGTTCCGGCATGTGCTCCGCTATCGTGCTGGTTTCCGGGTGCAAAATGGCATCTGAATCGATCACGGTTTGGCATTCGAATCGATCATGATTTGGCATCCATCTCCGATCGCGGTTTGGCACGCATCCGATCACTGATTGGCATCCTGTCGCTCACTCCGGGAATTAACTCTTTCCATCACAGTCTTCATTGCTGTTTTAAGCCAATGGAGATATCGATGTCCAAAAAGAGAAAAGCCAGGAGTTCCATGGAAACCTGTTTTAAGATCCTTCAGCTTAAGTTCGACCAGAAGCTGACCAACCGTTGCATCGCACTGACGCTGAAAATCAGTGCATCAACCGTTTTTGAGGTGCTCTCCCGCTTTAAAGCTACGTCTCTCCCATGGCCCCTCCCTGAAGCCATATCCCACGCGGCCCTTGAAAAGCGTATCTTTCCGGCCAAAAGTGCCTCTGCGTCAGAGCTGGTTATGCCTGACCTGCTTCACTTCGATACTGAGATGAGAAAGCCCGGCGTGACGCAACAGCTGCTGTGGATGGAGTACAAGGCTCAGACCGGTGAGCTGGCGATGGGGTACTCTCACTTCTGCCGCTGCTACCGGGAGTGGAAAACCGGTTGATGAACGTACTGGTGAAAAGGTCAGCTATCTGTTTCAGTTCCGGGGCAGACAGGCCGGCAGCGCCATGCTGAATAATACCGTGATCCCGGTGCTGTGCGCCCGGGCTGGCGTCTCTGTCAAGGATAGTCGGGGGGCGGATCACCAGCCATCGAGGGCGGGCGTCGGCGGTCACAGCGCTGGCCAGCGTGCCGCAGGGGATGACGCTGCATGAACTGATGGAGTGGTCAGGACACAGCTGCCCGCGCTCAACCCTGTACTATATCCGTATCCGTCCGACCCGGCTGGCAGCCTCCTTTGTGAAAGCCGACAAAATTTCCCACATGATTGAAGTGCTTATCGATCACGACAGCCAGGCCATGACCGAAACTGGCCCGGCATTGTATTACGATTTGGGCGAGCTGTACTGCACCAATCCGTTCTGGAGCAGTTGCCCGCACCGGATGGCCTGCATCGGCTGTGATTTCAGCCTGCCAAAGGCCAGCGCCCGGGGACTGGCGCTGGAAAGTAAGGCCTCTGTCCGGCGCTACCTGGAAGAAGTGCCGCTGACGCCGGATGAGCAGGCGATTGCGGAAGGTGACCTGGATAAACTTGATCGTTTTATCCGCAAAAAGGCGGCTCAGCCGCCTCCGGAGAACAACGATAGGTGACGGCAGGATAACGTGTCATGGGACACCTGAACATGGCACCCAGGGCATGCCATTGATGATTTTACCATGATCTGACTATGGGCATCCGGTCCGTGGAGGTGCGGGTTCAGGAGGCAGCAAGGTGAGTTCACCGCGTGCTTGCGTTCAATCTATTGTGGAAACAGACAGTTAATATAGCTCATGCCATTCAGGGACATAGCCTCGCCTCCTTTAACCGATAACCGATAACCGATAACCGAAATCAGACAACGAAAGATTTACATGATATCCATAAAAAGCGACTATACTTAACTGTCGTCGGGTCGAGTCCGTCAAGGGGTGTAAATTCAGTTACAGCCTTCCGGTCCGGTAATGGGCCTGTTATGCGCTGATTGGCAGCGCCTCGATAACGTCGTCTTCAGCGGCCGACTCTATCTCCGCCATACTGTGTTGCGGCAGGTAGCGGTTCTGCAGCAGCCATTCTTCGTTCTGCTCCGTCAGGACCGCTCCCAGCAGCCGCATGATGCTCTCTTCGTTGGGGAAGATGCCCACCACGTCGGCACGCCGCTTCACCTCTTTGTTCAGGCGCTCCAGCGTGTTGGTCGAGTGGATTTTCACACGGTGCGCCTTCGGGAAGCCGAAGTACGCCAGCACGTCCGCTTCCGCTTCGTCCATCATCTCCGTGACCGCCGGGAAGCTCTTTTCCAGCTGGGCCGCAACCTCGCGCCAGGTGGCGTGGGCGCTTTTCTCCTCGGTCTGTACGAATACCTGCTGCAGAGCGGCGCGGACCACCGACTGGCTGGCCCTGCTGACGCGCCCCAGCACGTTGCGCATGAAGTGGACCCGACAGCGCTGCCAGCTTGCACAGAACACCTGTCGTATCGCCGCCTTAAGGCCGCTGTGCGAGTCGGAGATAACCAGCTTCACACCTTCCAGACCGCGCAGGCGATTATTACCGCCACGTTGACCACCCGGCCGTTCTTGCGCACCTTCACGTAGGTCGCATCCAGCCACAAGTAGGGCCATTCCCCTTCCAGCGGCCGCTGCAGGAACGCCTGTACGCGCTCATCGATGCCGCGGCAGATGGATGACACCTGGCTGCGGGAGATACCGGTCATCCCCATCGACTGGACCAGGGCGTCAACCTTGCGGGTCGAGACGCCGTTTATCCATGCTTCCTGGATAACCGCGTTAAGCGCCTTCTCCGAGAGCCTGCGGGCCTCGAGGAAGGGCGGGAAGTAGGTGCCTTCCCGCAGCTTCGGGATACGCAGGTCCAGCGTGCCGAGGCGGGTGTTGTACTGACGGTCACGGTAGCCGTTGCGGTAGGTCTCGCGCTCATCACTGCGCTCATGGGGCTCTGCGTTGATGCGCGCAGTGACGTCAGCTTCCATGATGCGGTTGAGCATAAACTCGGTGAGCTCACGTAAAAAATCCTCGCCGCCAAGTTGCGCCAGGGTGTTGCTGAATGTCATGCTGTGGTCAGCCATCGGTTGACTCCTTTTAAGATAATTGTCTTTGCAAACTATTACCTTACCGGATAAGCCGATGGCTCTCACCATCCTTCCGAATTTACACCACGTCCCTGGACTCTACCCATTTTCCGGGCGTTTACGCCGCCATAACGCCATCTGTAGTGCATCGCAGGCAAGCTGTGCCGTCATCCGTGAGGACATCGACCAGCCAATGACTGACCGCGACCACAGGTCAATCACCACCGCTAGATACAGCCAGCCTTCACCGGTGCGCAGATACGTGATGTCACCCACCCACTTTTGATTCGGGCCGCTGGCGTAAAAGTCCTGCTTCAACAGATTCTCGGATATTGGCAGACCATGCTCACGGTAACTGACCGGGCTGAACCGGCGCGAGGCTTTCGCCCGCAGCCCCTGACGACGCAGACTGGCGGCGATAGTCTTGATGTTGTACTCCGGCAGTTCATCAGCAAGACGAGGCGCTCCATAACGCTGTTTTGCCTTGGCAAAGGTCTGTCGAACCGCATCATCGCAGACAAGTCGGAACTGTTGACGCCGGTTTATCTGGTGACGACGCTGACGCCAGGCATACCAGCCACTGCGGGCGACGTGCAGTACCCGGCACATGGCTTTGATACTGAACTCAGCCTGATGCTTTTCGATAAAGACATACTTCATTTCAGGCGCTTGGCGAAGTATGTCGCGGCCTTTTGGAGAATGGCCAGTTCCTCGTCCCGTTCAGCCAGTTGGCGTTTGAGGCGGGCATTCTCAGCGGCGAGTTCGCCCTCACGTTCAGAGGACGTTGCCTGTTGCTGCCGCTTGCTACGCCAGGTGTAAATTTGCGACTCATAAAGGCTGAGTTCGCGGGCGGCTGCGGCCACACCAATACGTTCAGCCAGTTTCAGGGCTTCGTCGCGGAATTCAGGTGTATGTTGCTTGCGTGGCTTTTTAGTGGTTGATGCTGGTTTTGTCATGTGAGTCACCTCTTGCTTGAGAGTTTACTCACTTAGTCGCGTGTCCACTATTGCTGGGTAAGATCATACATATTCAAATTAGGTTATGGCAACTCAGAGTCTGGCAGATGGCGCGGTTTTCAATTTGCAGCCGTCAGGCTGCCCTGTTCTTCTCACGGGAATGCTCATGCACGCCCTGAGTGCAGGGACGCTTTAATTTATATTAAATAGGATTCATCTTGATTAATTTCTTGGTTATTTTATTTTTTCTTGTCTTTTTGTGCCATTTATTTTGTTTTTAATTAAATAAGACTG
The DNA here is from genome assembly GCF_900635445.1 of Serratia odorifera. Classification (NCBI taxonomy): domain Bacteria; kingdom Pseudomonadati; phylum Pseudomonadota; class Gammaproteobacteria; order Enterobacterales; family Yersiniaceae; genus Serratia; species Serratia odorifera. The sequence goes on along the minus strand of NZ_LR134117.1, from coordinate 169,285 downwards.
TTCTTATGTCTGTTATTTTTTTCATAATTGATTTGTTTAGATGATGTTTGATGTAGTGTTGGGGGCGGCAGCATACACTGGATACGATGATTCTCAGTGCCGTGTCAGCATGATATGTACGTAAAATATGTTGATAAGTCTGCTTGTTACATAACCAATTGCACCACTCTAGAGGTGTTTTTCTGAGTTCACCCCTATTTAATGCATTAAACAGAAAGAGTGAAATTTGTAATGAAAAAAAGAAAGCACTTAACAGGGAACGAAATTGAAAAACTTTTGGAAATAAGCCTGGAAGGCACTCATGGAGTAAGAGATTATTGCATTGTTTATCTTTCATTTACTCATGGGTTAAGGGTGAGTGAGCTTTGCTCTTTAAGGTTGTCGGATATTGATTTGGAAGAAAGAACAATCTGTATTTATAGATTGAAAAATGGATTCTCAACCATACATCCTTTGCGGGATAAAGAAGTGGTTATGTTGAGAGCATGGTTTAAATTAAGGGATGAATTTAATGGTGCTGACAGCGAGTGGGTCTTTCTTTCAGCCAAAGGACTTAAAATATCCAGAAAGCGTGTATATAGTCTCATTTCTAATCTGGGGGTGATGGCAAATATACCGGTGAAAGTTCATCCCCACATGTTGAGGCATTCCTGCGGGTTTGCGTTAGCCGATCAGGGGGTTGACACGCGGTTGATTCAGGACTACCTGGGCCATCGAAATATTCAACATACTGTAACATATACAGCCAGTAACTCGGCCCGATTCCTTAAGCTTTGGCGGGCTTGACGCTTACTATATAAACAAAACACGGAGACATTTTGATACAAAATGTCCCGTGCGGTAGCGGGGTGGGCAAAGACTCACCATTGTGAGCAGAAAATCACCAAACTCAGTCGCCCAACCACTGTTACCTCACAAGAGGATAGTGGATGAATCCTAAAACCAACAATAAACAAACCCAAAACAAACTAAAAACAATTCCCCTTAAACCCCTTCAAAAAATAAAATTATTAAATATCAATGAGATGATTTATTTCAAGGTGATGAGACATTTTGTATCAAAATGTCCCGTGCGGTAGCTATGATTGAAGGTTGCCAACGTATTTCCTGGGCATTAAGACAGACCATTTTAGGTCTGGAAAAATGTCAATAAAGGGTGTTGCATGCGTATTTTTGCTCGATACCTGAAAGAAAAAAGACACGTCGTGACGGCAAGGATTAAATTATTTTGCATAGCTTGCTTACTGTTGTTCGGTTTTTTTATTTTTATCCTCGTGGGGGCGGGGGGCGTGTATTTTGTCTTGTTTCAAAAAGTGTGTTCATCTTCTTTTCGGTCGCTTCTTCCCGTTCTGGATGCACTCAGCGATTCCCAATGAAAATATCTTTGTAAGGGGGGTATCAACATTCGCACTGCTGCGTATTCCTGTCACAGTATGTCCGGTATGCAATGTACTGTCAGTCGTCGCCGTGCTTATTCTGTTTGTTCTTGAGGGAACGTTGTGATTTTTGGCTTGTCGCCATGTCTTTTCTGCGTGCTATTTCGTTGTTTTTTCCGCCTTGCACAGTGTGTTCGGAGTGCGTGGTGATCTGGCCTTTCCGGGTCGACTCTGTTTAGGTATGACTGTCCTGCAACGGATCCTTTTCTCGCGTTGAAAGGAGGCTCCATTGGCCAGTAAACATATGGCTCCAAAGTCTGCATTTTTAATGGACTCCTACCTGACCTTTCAGAATGTTCATCACTCAACGTATCACCCGTGATTTAAGTTCAACCGATGTCTGGAATGTGTTGTGAAAGCAAAAATATCTTTTGAACGTAGGCAATGGATTACCAGACGAAACGTCTGTCTGTGTATGGTCGCCTTTTGCCTCCTGTTTTGGTTGGTCGTGTTTTCTATCGTTGATTATATCTTGTCTATCTAGTCTGGCCGAGTTGATGAATGCTGGGGGAAGCCTCCGGGTTCTGCTTAATAGCTTGAATAAAAAAGAGGATGTCATGGAGACAAAACCGCAGTTGAGCGTTTCTATTATCGGGGACTCACCCCTGGGTGTTCTCGGATTAAAGGCGATGCTCGCCGCTATGGGCGTCAGCGTTCGCGCGGTGAAAGACCGCATGGAAGCCTTGTCTGAATGCGAACCCGGGAAGGACGATGCGATCCTCATCGACATGTATTTTGCCAATGAAACGCAGGTATTCCTGGAAATCAAAAAAAGCGCCTCTTTGCAAGGGAGACCCGTTGTCATCTTCAGTGATGCCTTATGGACCAGCTGTGACGGCATAACGTTTATTCATCGATGCGAACACGCCGAGGCAATGAAAAAACAGTTGCTTCAGGGGATCCGGGGGACGCAGGGCGGCCCTCCCACGCCGCCTCACCCGCTCCGGATCCACCTCCACCTCTAAACAGGCTCCGATCAGCGTGACTGAAACCTTTGTCCTGAGCGAATGGCTCCTTGGGCGAAAGGTCACTGATATCGCGCGATTCTGTAATCGCAGCGTAAAAACCATCAGTGCCCACAAGCGAAATGCCATGAGAAAACTCAACGTAAAAAATAACAGGGATTTGTATTGGAAATTAGTCAAGAAGGTGCAGGCGTAAGGCGCCGTGCTGACCCGGCCTTTGCAGAACGCCCGCCATTCGGGCCGGCGCCCGACGGGCGTCAGGCACAAGATCCGCACGTGAATTAATGGACAGCGACGCTCGCCGGGCAGTGTTCCGGTGACGTGGCAACAGCGAACCGCTGCGCGAGCATGCGCGGCACGTGAAAAGGCAGAGGAGTAAGACAATGGCAATTTTAGCTAAAACAATAGGCAGCACCTACCCAATTCCGACCTACCGTTTTGTGGTGTCAGTGGGCAAAGAGCAAATGAGTTTCAGCAGCGTGTCGGGGCTCGACCAGTCGGTGGAGTTGGTGAAATACCGGGATGGTACCGGCAATCTGTATCAGATGCCGGGTCAGCTTGAACCCTTAACCATCACGCTCAAACGCGGCATCGTCCCCAAGCAAGGCCAGTTATATGAATGGCTTAACTCCATTTCTTTCAACCGGGTGGAGAAGAAGGACCTGTCTATCAGCCTGACCAACGAGACGGGCTCCGAACTGCTGGTGACCTGGAGCGTGATGAACGCCTTCCCGACAAAATGGACCGGCCCGAGCCTTGATGCGACCAGCAATGAAGTCGCGTTTGAGGAGCTTACCCTGGCGGCCGATCGGCTGACCCTGCAATTTCACTGACAGCGTGTGAGGGGCCGGTAACCGGCCCCCCGTAAACGGGAGAATATATCATGGTTTATAAAGTACCAGGGGGTGTACGTCGAGGAGCCGAACGGGCTGTCCTTGTCGATTCAGACAGGGGAAACGGCGGTCCCCGTGTTTGCGTTTGAGGGCTCTTCTACCTGGCTGGGTTCGACGAAGGCCGGTGTGACGGCGTTCTCATCATGGCTGGACGTGGTCACGCTTGCGGATAGTAATAGTAAGAGTGGGCTGGAGACGGACCTGCTGTATCAGTCGCTGAAGCTGTATTTCATCAACGGCGGCGGCCATTGCTACGCTGCCCCGGTGGACACGCTGTCGGCGCTGGTGCCGGCGCTGGACGACGTTACCTTGCTGGTTCAGGCCGGCGTGAAACTCAACAAATTCATGCCGCAGGTCACACCATTGTGCAAGCCGGGTCAGGCGTTGTTTGCCCTGTTCGACGGCCCAAAAAGACGAAATGGCTACCTCTACTGCGGTAGGGGCGGCGCAGGGTACATACCCCGAGCTGCCACAGGCGGCGGTGTATTACCCTGGCTGACCGTGCCGGGCATAATACGACATCGCCGCCAAGCGGGGCGGTGGCGGGGGGCGTATGCCCGGGTGGACCGGCAGCGGGGCGTGTGGAAGGCCCCGGCGAACGTCGACATCATCGGGGCGACGCCAAGGTACAAGGTGTCAGATGAGGTGGCCGGGGCCTGTAACAAGCCCGACAGCGGGCATGCAATCAACGTCATTCGGGCATTTCGCGGCACGGGGCCGCTGATTTGGGGCGCCCGCACACTGCAGGGCAGACTGACACATGGCGCTATGTGCCGGTGCGCCGTTTGTTTAACGCCGCTGAGCGGGACATTCGCATGGCGATGAGCATGGCACTGTTCGAACCAACAGCGCCCGACATGGGAGCGGGTGCGCGGGCGGTTGAAAGCTACGTCCATGGCCTGTGGCAGCAGGGCGCCTTGTTGGGGTGAAAGCCCGCAACAGGCGTATTTCGTGCAGATTGGACTCGGGACAACCATGACCCAGACGGAGATCAACCAGGGGCAGATGATTGTGAAGGTCGGGTTGGCGGCGGTACGCCCGGCCGAGTTCATCGTGCTGCAATTGACGCAGGATGTGGTGCCTGGTTGACGGCTGAACGCACGGCATCGACAGATGCCGTGTTGTATGACCAATAAGAGGACGGATCATGACGAAAGCATATGCAGTGCCGGGCGTGTACGTGACGGAGACCAGCGGACTGTCCCTGAGCATTCAACAGGGTGAGACGGCGGTGCCGGTCTTTGTGGGCGTGTTCAACGCCAAAAATCAGAAGGAAACACTCGCAGCAAAAGCCCCGCTGACCTGCGTGCGTGTCGACAGCTGGCTGGATTTCAGCCACAAGTTTGCCCCCTCGGACAGTATCACCATCGATGTAACCCAAAACCTCCCGCACGTTCAGGACGAGCGGTTCATGGGGGTCGAACAGTGTCCGGTTGTATTTCGAGAACGGGGGCGGACCCTGCTACGTATTGCCTGTCCGCCACGACAATAAAAAGTCGACGTGTCGTCGCCGTCGATTGCATTGATCGGTCCGGCGATTGCGCAGTGTCCCGACATCACGCTCTTGTGCTGGTGTGAATATGAGGGTTCCGTGGCCGATCAGACCGTCTATACGGCGTTGGGGACGCTGTTGGGGGCCAGTGAGACGCCGGGCGGCAACCCGGCCGTTTTCTGCTGACGGATGCATGGCCGACGGGGACGGCTGAGGCTCCTGGAGAATGGGCCCATGATGGCCCCCGTGGTGGCGGACAAAACGCAGGTTGCCAGCTATTTCCCTGCATTGTTGACGGGGTATGCACGCAATTACCGTGACTATGTGTCGCGCCCCGGCTGGCCAGGGTATGAGCACCTGGTGACCGTCAAGTGCACGGCGGAGCAGGCTGCTACCCTGAATGCGGAGCAGGCTGCTACCCTGAATGCGGAGCAGGCTGCTGCCCTGAATAAAGAGAATACAGATCTTGTTAAAAAGGAGCTGGTTACCCTTGATGCACTCCGGGCGGCAAGCCTGACAGCGAACCACAAGCAAGCGCAGGACGTGCTGAAACGGGTCGAACAGGCCTTTGCCGGCACACTGCCTTCCGTGCCTGTCGTATTGCGGGCCAGCGTGGCGATGGCCGGGGTATACGCCCGCGTGGACCGTGAGCGCGGGGTCTGGAAGGCCCCGGCCAACGTGGCCGTGGCCGGCGTGACGGCCCTGGTGGTTCAGGGGGAAACGTCAGCACCAGTAAGCTCAGGGGGCGGAGGCAGTGCTTCGCCTGAGCCGGCTAAAGCACCGACCCCCCTGGGATAAGCCTGTGCCGGTTCGGTTCGACGATACGTTGAACACAAAACTTATCGGCCCGCAGATCAACGCGATCCGCGCGTTTCGCGGCCAGGGCCTGATGGTGTGGGGGGGCCCGGACCCAGAAGGATAATGACCTCTGGCGGTATATCCCGGTGCGCCCGCCTGTTCAACACCCTTGAGCGCGATGCCCGTACGGCCCTGCAAGCTGCGGTGTTTGAACCCAACAGTCCGCTGACCTGGGAGCAGGTGCGCGGCGGACTGGACCACTATCTCAATGCGTTGTGGCGCAAGGGCGCCTTGCAAGGGGAGACGCCTGAACAGGCGTATTACGTGCAGATTGGGCTCGGGACAACCATGACCCAGGACGACATCAACCAGGGCCGCATGGTTGTGCGGATCGGGGTGGCGGCGGTACGTCCGGCCGAGTTCATCATTCTGCAATTGACCCAAAACGTGATCGCCAGTTGAGTACGTGGGGCATCATCGAGACGGAGGCTGAGGTATGAGTGTGGATTGGCATGACGGGGAGGCGCCGGGCATCAGGCTGACGCAGTCGGTGATGCCCGACGGAGACGCGGGAGCACGTCTGTCGAGTGCCCTGCCGGCGTTCATCGGGGGGCACCCGGCGATCACCGGCGCAAGGCAGGCAGTGAATACGACGGGCGTGTATTTTGTGCCGGTGGCGACATGGGAACAGTGGCCATGGCGTTACCGTCCGGGGGAATGGTGTTTGGCGGATACCGTCCGGCACTATTTTGACAATGGCGGAGGGCCGTGTTTTGTCCTCACCGCCCCAGAGGAAACGACAAGCACCGATCAGGCCCAGTGGGCATGGTGGGACACCTTCATCGGTACTGCCAGTACGCTGTTGTTACGCGAGCCTGCCATCACTCTGGTGGCGGCTCCGCAACTGTCATTATTGTCCTCCTCCCCGGTGGGTGAGCACGTTGAGGGGGAGGCCGAGGCGCTGGTCTTGCGCTGGCAGGCGCTCTTGCAGGCGTGCGCCAGCCGCCCGGATCTGTTTTTCGTGCTGGATGCCGCCCCCCGAGCCGCAGGTGGCCACCGCCTGTATCGAGTCAATCCGCAGCTCGAATGCATTGTCGCACGATGTCGCGTCGCGTGTGGCGCTCTATGGGCCCCACCTGGTGACGGATTACGACGACGTGGGCACCTTGCCGCCGTGCGGTGCCGTGCTGGGCGTCTACGGGCGTACCGATGAGGTCGACGGCGTGTGGAAAGCCCCGGCCAACGAGATCTTGCTGCATGTGATTAAACCGGCGGTGCGTGAGACGCTGGCCCGGGAGTGGTTTGCCGCCAACCAGCCCGCCATCAACCTGATCCGCAGTTTTGCGGGCCGCGGCACCCGTATCTGGGGATGCCGGACCTTGTCTTCCGCGGCCGCCTTTCGTTATGTGCAGGTGCGCCGCACGGTGACCTGGATTGAGGCAAACCTGAAGCAGATTTGCCGGTTTGCGGTATTCGAGCCGAATAACGAGATCACCTGGTTTCAGGTTCGGGGGCTGTGTCGTGCCTGGCTGCGGCGGGTTTGGCTGGACGGGGGACTGGCAGGGGCCGATGAAACGGCCGCGTTTTCAGTCCGGGTCGGGCTGAATGAGAGCATGACGGCGGCCGATATCGAGGCCGGACGCCTGGTCATTGCGGTCGGTGTCTCGGTGCTGCATGCCGCGGAGTTCATTGATGTGAGGCTGGTGTTGACCGTCGGTGACGGTCAGGAGAATGGCACATCATCGCAGGGGAGTCGAAACGCATGAAAACACCATGGATGAGTGCGCCCACTCTGTCGCACCGTTTTTTGGCGACATTTTTTATCAAGGGCATTCCAAGTCCGATGGACATCCGGTTCGCCCGCGTTTCGGGGTTGGGTCGTGAGTTGCAAATCACCCAGTTGCGGCAAGGGGGGGATAACCTGGGCACGGTAAATCTGGCGGAGCGCGTGACCCATGGCACTCTGGTGTTTGAGCGGGGTCTGGCGACGCTGACGCCCGTCACCGCGATGTTCGAACTGGCGCTGGGTCAGTTTGCGAACACCTACCTGAATGCGGTGATCCTCCTGCTGGACAGCCATTCACGGCCGTTGTGCAGCTGGACGATAACGGATGCGCTGCCGGTCAAATGGAGCACCGGCGATCTGGATGCGACGGGCAACACGGTGCTGATCGAAACGCTGGAGCTGGCATATCACGAACTGCATTGGGCGGGGAGGTAGAGCAGATGACACTGGAGATACGCGAACTGGTGATTGAGGCCAGGGTGGTTGACGACGCGTCACAGGGCCAGAAAGCCCCCCGGGAGCCGGGGATGAGTGTCGCCGAGCAGGCGCGCTGGGTCGAGCTGGTGACCCGACGGGTACTGGACGCGTTGCATGAACAACGGGAGCGCCAATGATGATGGGATTACGGGAACGTGGGCTGGCAAAGTTGATGTTGGCCCTTATCCGGGCACGTCGACGGATGAAAAGTTTACGGCGATGTACAACCCCGAGTCGATCCATCTCGACTACGTGGCGACGGCAACCACACCGCTGGCCGGGCTGAATCAGGATTTTACCCAAAGCCCCTACAGCGAGATTGAACCGCCGACGCTGAGCCTGGAGTTGATTCTGGATGCGCGGGGGCCGAAGGGCGGGGTATCGGTGAATGATCAGGTGAAGAAGTTGCGCCATCTGTGCTTTGCCATGGGGCCGATGGGCAAGTTCCCCCGGGTGCAGGTGCTTTGGGGGGAAATGCGCTGGCATGGGTATGACCATTTCCGAGGGTACGTGCAAAATTTGGCGATTGTCTACACCCTGTTTGACCGCAGCGGTAAACCGCTGCGCGCCACGGTGACATTGACGCTGAAAGCGCTGGTCAGCGATGCGACGGCCAGCCTCAAGGCGACGCAGGCACCGACGAAACAGGTGTTGCAACTGCCGGACAAGACCTCGTTGCCGCAATTGCTGGCACTGGCGCCGGTAGCCACAGGGGCCGCGGGCTATCTGGCCACGGCCTATGCGAACGATATGGATAATCTGAGTGGTTTGATGCCTGGGCAGAGGCTTATCAGCCGTTAATACACGTCCAACGTGCGCCTGCGTACACAGTGAGGAGAATCAGATGAGCACCGAATCATTCACAAACCGGATCGCGGGGGCACTGGCTTCCTCCTCCCTGCACGATCCCGAGGTTAACGCGAAGAGCCCGGGCGCGGGGCGGACGGAGGACGCCGAGGGGCCGACATCCCCCAATCTCGTGACGGTACGGGTCGGCGGCCAGAGGGTGGACACGAAAGAGGCTTTCGTGGAGCAAATACAGATGCGACACGCCGTCAATGAAATTCCGTCGGCGACGGTGGTGCTGAATATTCCGGTGGACGCGCCAGGCGACCACACGCGTTTTGAGCAGGTGATGCATCTTTGTCGGGTCGGGGAATCGGTGACCGTGAAGATGGCAAGACTGACGGTGTTTGACGGCGTGGTGGGGGCGCTGAAGGTCACCCAGACCACAAAGGACAAGCGACAGATAACCGTACGACTGAAAAGTCGGTTACAGAGGCTGAAAGCCACCCACCATAACCGCCTCTGGAAGGCACGGCAGGATACGGCGCTGGTGAGTGAGCTCTTAAAGGAGCATGAGGTTTCCGTGAACAGCATCGCATTGCCGGCGCACGAGAGTAAGCAGCGCTGCCAGTGGAACAGTACTGACTGGCATTTTCTGCGGGCCGTGCTGGGATTGCATGGTGCCTGGCTGTGGCCGCATACGGATGGCCGTGTCACGGTGAAGCCCCCTCAACTGGGGGGGCGTTCACATTCTGTTTCGGCGAAGCCCGAGCCCCATGGTGTCACGTTGCTGGATGCCGAATGGGAGTATTCGGGGCTGAACCAACCCCAGAAAATGACGACGCAAAGCTGGGACCTGAGTAAACAGGCGGTGGTGAAAATGACGGCAAAGCCCCAGACCCTGGGGCAGGGGGGGGCTGGCACCGTCCACGGTGAAAGCCCTCGGGGCTCACGGTGGCACCTTGTTGACGGGACAGTGGGAGGGGGGGCAACAACAGTCAGCCGTCGACGGCTGGTTCGCCGGCAACAGGCGCAGGCGGTCAAGCTCCGTTTGACGCTTGAAGGCTGTCTGGACTGGCAAGTCGGGGATACGGTGACGCTGTCCCATTTTGGTCATCCTCTGGATGGGAAGGCGATCGTGACACAGGTTGAATTCAACTGTGATCTGAACGCGCGGCAAGGCCGGACGATTATCGGGGTGGGCCTGGATGAGGCGGCGGCGTCAGCACCGCCGCTGGTGACGCCTTCGGGCCTGATGGTGGCGAAAGTGGCCCCCTATCGCACCGATCCCCGTGGCAAATCGTGGAATCGCCTGCCGGTGAAGGTGCCGGTGCTTGGGGAGGAGATCATCTGGGCCCGCATGGGCCATGTGTACGCCAGCGACCACAGTGGCGTGACCTTTTACCCCGAGGCAGGCGACGAGGTGGTGCTGGGGTTTGTGGGGGATATGCCGGTGATTATGGCATCGTTGCACAACCCGCAGCGCAAGGCAGCGATCGAGCCCGACGAGAAGAATGCAAAAAAAGGCATGGTGCTGCGTCATCAGGGCCAGCGGATGGAGCTGAGCTTCCATCGTGGCACGGGGGAGGCGGTTCTGGCGCTCGGGGAAGACAAGACGCCGGAGCAGCAGCTTGTGGTCGACAAGGCGAAAGGGGTGGCGATATCGAGCCTGAAGGGCGATCTGCGGGCTGACGTGAAAGCGGGCGGCGCCGCCGTGACGACAAAAAAAGACATTGCGCTGATGGCCGACGAACAGCTGCTGTTCAGCGGGAAAAAAGACGTGAAGCTGACCAGCGACATGAACATGACACTGGCGGCGCAAGAGACGCTGACGGGACAGGGCAAGACCGGTGTGCAGATGGAGAGCGGCGAGGGAAAACTGGCGCTGTCACCGGAGTCGGCGGATCTGTCTGCGGTACAGACGAACGTGACGGGCAAGGGACGGGTGACGGTGCAGGGGAAAGAGGCCGTTGACATTGAAGGCATGAGCATTGAGGTGAAAGCCCGCGGCAACGCAGCAATTTCGGGGCCGAGGGTGACTGTCGACGGGACGGCTGACGTGGGCATTAAAGCGCCTCGTGTCACGGTGGATGGCGACATGACGGAGGTCGGCGGCACGGGGATCACCCAGGTGAAGGGCAGCATGATCAATTTGGGATGATCGGACGGTGGATGAGCGGTAGGGAGAAAAGTAATGAGCAATCAGAATGAAGAATTGATCCGCTTGTATGGCTCGGGGTGGCGGTTCCCATTGCGCTTTGAACCCAGGCCCGTGACCGACGCCACGGATGGGCTTGCGCCCAGTGCGGTGGTGATGTCGGCAGGGGGGGATAATGTGGCGCAGAGTCTGGCGATGTTGTTTCAGACGCAGCCGGGTGAACGGATCATGCGGCCGGACTATGGCTGCGACATGCAATCGCTGATGTTCGCCAACCTGTCCGAGAGCATGTTGGGGGCATTGCGTCATCGGATTGTGGAGAGCGTGGCCCACCATGAACCTCGCGCGGAACAGGTGGACGTTGTTCTGCAGGAAGATCCGACGTTACGGGGGCTACTGCACGTTGCCGTGAGGTACCACCTGGCAGGACAGACCCAGCAGGTCACGGGGCAACTCAACCTGCTGGAAAGCGAAGACGGAGGCCGTGCATGGGCGATTTCGTAGTGGCGACCGGGGATCTGGTGATCTTCGAGCCGACATTCGGCAATCGGACTCTGCTGGCCCCTGCGCAGGCGGTGCTGGCGGGAACGGGGCGCTTCATGGTCAATGGCAAACCGGGGTGCGTGATCAGTGACCTGGCGAAGGTGGTTGTGCCGGGGGTGCCCTATATGGCCGGCAATTTTTCGGTGCCGGGCGTGGGGATGATCCAACTGGTGATGGCGGGGCCTGATCAGTCCGCGCACAAGGTGTTGAGCGGGCCACCGGTGCTCATTAAGGGAAGTGAATGCCAGGCGATGTTTATCCCGACGGCCCCGGCGACGGATCCGACATCCGGTGTGCCGGATCCGACTGTGGGCGTCCCCACGCCCGGCAAGGGGCGGTTCATGGTGACGCAGGTCAAGGTAACGGCAAACTGACGGCGCGACAGAGGAACGACAATGACCGATGAGACAAAAAAGGCGGCAGGGATGACGACGACAAGCAGAACGGCAGCCTTCGTGCTGGATGATCGTTCGATTGGGACGCAGCTGGATGCCTTTCGGCAGTACAGCCAGCGTTTGCCGTACGCAAAGAGTGAGGTATCCGGCTGGCCGGCAACCACCAATTGGGCGCAGGTGGTGCTGGGGTTTGAGGCGGGGGCACGGGCGGCGTCGCCCACGGGCAGCGCTGCCTGGCCTGAGGCCGCCGCGCTGGCCTGGGCATTCGAGCGCGACCGGTTGGTCAAATTGTACGAGGCGCCGGAACAGGCCGACGGTCAGTTGCCGCCGGAGCGCGCGTTCCTGCTGAGCCTGCTGGGCATGCTCGAAACCCCCCGGGCCTTGTTGAACCAGCTTCCGGCACAGCATCGTTCGCTGTACTACCGGCAGATGCTGGCGCTGGAGGCCCTGGCGCCCCAGGCGGATGGGGTCACGGTGCACTTTACGCTGGTTGACGGCGTGCGTGAGCAGGTGTTGCCGGCAGGGTTGTTGCTGGACGCCGGGCAGGATGGGGCGGACAATGCCCTGCGGTATGCGTTGACGCAACCGCTGACGGCCAATGCCGCCCGCGTGACGGACCTTCGCTGGGTGGTCAATGACCCCTATATGCCGGGGGGGCGGCGGGCACGCATTGTGCTGGATGAGGCGGCGGGACACACCTGGCCGGTGACGGGCGTACGGATGTTCGGCCGCGCGCCGGTCAATGCCGGCGAGCCGCCCCGGGCCGATGCCGATCGCGTTGTCGACAGTGGGCGGATAATCGAGTCACCGGTGCTGGACGTGGCCGGCGGGGAACGCACCTGGACAGTGACCCTGGCGAGTGCCCTGAGCGGCGGCCTGTCAGCTGCCGTGAGCATGGGGGAAGCCTGGGCCCCGCTGATCTGCACGGCGAACACCAAGGCAAACACGACGTGGACGATAACGCTGCCTGCGACCGGCGGCGCGCCGTCCGCGGTGTCTGCCCTGGACGGCCTGACGTCAACCGCCCCTTTGCTGCGGTTGACCAGCCCGGTGGGCGCGCCGGTTCCGGCCATCCAAAAACTTGAGGTCAAGGTCACGGGGGCCGTTGGGGTGCACTGTGCCCGCGATGACGGGACGTCGCTGTCAGAAGGCGGATTGCCCTTTGGCGACACGGCGGAGGCCGGCGATGGGCTCAGTCTGATGTCGCCGGAATGGTGGCGACTGGGGAAAAAACTGACGTCGGTGACCGTCACGCCCGTCTGGACCGGGTTGCCGCCGAAGGCGCTTTCTGCGTGGTATGGCCCCGACGAACAGCAAAAGGCCCAGGGCTGGTTGTTGGTGGATAAGGATCTTAATGTCACCACAGATAATAATAACGGAAAGTCACTCAACAAGCTCACCGAGTTTCCCGCGGATACCCGGGCGCACCGTGTCAGCAACGCGGGCGAGATTGCCGCACTTATTCCCGCCGACACGGGTTACCCGGGCGCCCCGAAAGACAATGCAGATTTCGCGGTGACCGTATCACTGATGCAGCAAGGGCGGACGCTTACGGCGTTGGGCACATTGCCGTTGTTTGCCAATGGCAAGACGCAGAGGGCGACGCCACAGGCACTGACGCTGCCTGTCGACGCCCGGGGGCCGATGGCGGACCCGACGGCCCCGGTGCCGGATATTGAAGAGCCGGCACGGTGGCCGTGGTACTTCCGGTTAACCCTGACACGATCGTTCCTGCAGCACGAATTCGAGGCGCATGAACGTGCCGCGCCGCAGACCCTGCTGTTGTTGAGTGAGGAAGAGACTGTCCACTATGTCCCGATGATGGAGACGGTAAAGACGGTAGAGGATAATCCAAAAACGTATTACGTGCATAAAATGGTGGAAACCTCCCAGACCACGGGCAAAAAAACGCCCATGCCGGCCATGGAGGAGAAAAAGGTCAAGATTGTCACGCCGGTGCCGCTCACGGTGCCGAAGGCACGATGGAACCCGCCGTATGTCCCGCAATGGGCGGGGGTGCAGGTCGCCTATGAGGCGGCCGATGACCAGGTGGTGCAGCGGATCATCACGCCGTTTGGGCATGTCTCGCCGGCGGTGATGCAGGCACAACCGGCGCCCCCGGCCGTGGCGGAAGTGTATGTGGGGGTTGACGGCATCACGGCGGGTCAGCTGCTGTCGCTGCACTGGCAGGTGAAAAGTCCGGCCCGCCTGCCATTGGAATGGGATTACCTGACCGCGGGCGAGGGCTGGGCACGGCTGACGGTGAACGACGGCACCGACGGGTGGCACACGAGCGGCATATGGTCGGTTGACTGGCCGGAGGACGCGAGTCGAACGTCGACCAGCCTGCCGACAGGGCGCCTGTGGCTGCGAGGCCGGGTAACTGCCTGGCCTGAACATGACAAGGCGTCTGGCGTATTACCGACGACCCCCTGGCTGGCGGGAATGGTGACGAATGCCGCCCTGGCCCGGCTGGTGTCGCCGCACCAGGTGCAGGCGTCCCATTTTGAGACGGGCTTGCCGGCCGGCCGTATCGTGCAGGCGCTGTCAGCGCCGGACACGCTGCAGTCGGTCACTCAGCCATGGCGGTCGCAAGGCGGCCGGGCAGCCGAGACACAGGCCGCGTTTGAGGCTCGCGTGGCACGTCGTTTACGCCATCGTGAACGCGGGTTGAATAACGTCGACCTGATGATGTTGTTGCAGGAGCAGCATGAGGGCATTCGTGAGCTGGCCGTCTTGCCCGCCGCCCCGGCCACCACTACGCGGGCACTGTGCCAGACCCTTGTGGTGATGCCGGGGCCGGCGCTGAGTGACAGTGACGATGCGTGTCGGCCAGCATTGAGCAGCCAACACCTGGCGGCGATGGCACAGGGACTGAAGGCGATCACCTCGCCCTGGCTGTCGCTGACGTGCGTCAATCCTGAGTATGTCCCGGTCAGCGTCAGTTGGGATGTCGAGTATGTCACCGGCCTGAGCCCTGCGATGGGGTATGTGCGGGCGAAGGCGGCACTGGACGCGGCATTGATGGCATGGTCCCGGCCATCCGATGACCACGGTCAGCCCGTCCTTGGCCGCGCGGTCACGCACAGTGCGGTTCGGGATGTGCTGCACCGGCTGCCCGAGGTGGCGACGATCAAGGACGTGTATCTCAACGGCCCGTCGTCGAATGAGCCCACGCTGACGCCGGGACAGGTGGCGGTGGTGACGTGCATTCCGCGGGAATATACCGGCCTGACCCTCACCTGGCTGGGCGGTTCGCGTGATATTGAATTGACCGCAGGTCAACACGCGACGGTGCAGATAACCCTGCCGACGACGGCGGCAGGGCATGATGGCCCGCCTGCAGAGGTGTATCTGGTGAACCTGGAGACGGGGCAGCGTTTGCCGACGGCAACGACGGCAAACGGCCTGTGGAGTGAGTACGACCCCGATAAGCTGACTTTCACGGTGCATACGCCGGCCGGTCTGTGCGGGATCTTCCGCCTGGGGGTTGTCGTTGTGTACCCGCGGGGCATCACCCTGCAATCGACGTCCATCGGGGAGAGTCTTACCCTGTATCTGCGTCAGTACCCCGCCGCATCTGCCTCATGAGGCAATCCGCCCCACGTGTAAACAAGCACAGGCGTGTCTTGCGGTGCGCCGCGATGACACGCCCAACACCGGCGCGTGCGCCGGGAGAAGAACGGGAGAATGAAAACCATGGCTGACAAGTCCAACGCCGTACCGGCGAGCGTGATGCCGGTGAGTGAGGCGGTGCAGGAACAGATCCATTTCGACAGGTTATGGGCAACCGCGCAAGGCGCGCTGGCACTTTACGCAGGGCAGCGCTGGAGCGCACGGGGTGACGATGACCCTGGGGTGACCTTGCTGCAGGCGCTCGCCTACGGCGTCTCTGACATCAGCTATCGCCATACCCTGCCCCTGATCGACTTGCTGACAGCGCCGACACCAACGCAGTCAAAAGACGCAAACACCACGCTGGAGCATGAGGGGAGCCTCTTTGCGCCCGAGTTTGGGCCCGAGTGGGCACTGACCAGCAGCCCGGTGACCCTGGCGGATTACCGACAAGCGATCCTGGATCTGGTGCCGGATAGCGGCCCCAAGAACACCTTCTGTTTTCGGGATGCGCAGATCGCCCGGGTGTCGGCGGACGAAAGTTACCAGTACACCTATGACGAGACGGATTACGCCTTTCATTTTGTGGGCACGCGGGGGACTCGGCAGACCCCCAAAAAAGTCAGGCACGCAGTCGCAGGGCAGTACCGGTTATGGGTGACCCTGACACCGGGGATGGACAAGACGGCGGCAGAAGATGCCTTACAGCGATTTTTGAAAAATCATCGCAACCTGTGCGAATGGGAAATCGTGTCACCCGTGTTTGTGGCGATGGCGACCCAATACCCGCCCATTCGCTTGCACCTGCAAGACGACGTGGCCGAAGGGGCCACCATGGATCAGGTCATTGCTCAGGCGATGTGGGCCATCAATCAGGCCCTGTTGCCGGTTCCGGTACGGCAAGGCGCCGCCGCGCGGCTTGAACGGGGCGAGCGGGCGGAGCACATTTATGTCGGCCCCCGGCTCACGCATGGCTGGATCTCCCACCTCCCGCCTGAGCGGGGAGAGAAAGATGGCAAGCTCATGAGCTACACGGTGCCGGTACAGACGCTGTCGGCGGCCGTGGTGGGGAGCGTGCCGGGGATCGCCGCGGTCGAATGGGAGGAGTCCCAGACTGTCACCGTGGCGGCGAATACACAAACCCAACTGTGGGTTGACTTCTCCGACACGCAGCATAACGGACTGAAGCTCATTAAGCTCATTAAGCTCATTAAGCTCTACCGGCACGGTCAGAGGGTGCCGTCGAGCGCCTGGGATAGTCAGGCGGTCATGGCGATATATCGCCGGCTGAATGATGCGGTGAGCACATGCACGGCAGAGACCCCGCGTCGCGTGCCCGAGGGGCGCTACCGCCATCCGGGGTTCTATCGCACGGTGGGGGCGAGCTTGCCGCCCGTTTATGGGCTGCAGCAGGACGCGGAGACGCTGAAAAACGATGCCGATGCGGTCCGTCTGTTCACCTTTATGCGGTTGTTTGAACAACTGCTGGCCAACCGCGCCGATCAACTGAACAAATTGCCCCGGCTGTTGGCGTTCGATGGTCGTGATCCGGATGCTCGCCTGTGGGGCGCGTCCGACTGGCCGCAGCAAAGCGACGACCCCCTCGCGTATGACCAGACCAGGGCGGTGTTCGCCGAGTTGAAGCTGGCGTTACAGGACGTGTTGCAGACACAGTCGCAGGACAACGAAAAAGAGCTGGCCATGCTGGATCACTTGCTGGGGTACTTCGGTGAGCAGCGCGCTTCGCGGGCCCTGAATACGAAGAGTCCGGCGGCATTTCGTCACGTGCAGCAGGGGGCCCTTCGTCAGGTGACGCGACTGGCCTATGAGCGGGCTGCCATCAGCATCAGCAAGGTCTCAGCGCTGCAACGCAAGATTGCCGCCCGCCTGGGGGTGGGCCCAGAGCTGTTCGACGAAACGCTGCAGAAAAAGGAGGCCGCGTTTCCGGCATCGCCGTTGCCGTTCTATGTGATTGAGCACCAGGAGCTGCTGCCGGCTTCACCGACTCGGGCCACGCTGTCATCGGACTGGGCGTCGCTTGTCTCTGCGGAGAGTGACGAGACGATATTGACCCTGACGTTGGCCGCGGGCACGGCAAAAACACTGAAGTCCGGCATGCTGATTGAATTGAAAGGGAGCCCTAAACAGCAGACCACGGCGGCCGCGATGGAGCCGTTAGCGGCAATTGTGATCCATGCCGTCCGCGGGGATAAGGTCGAGATCCAGCTGGCGCAGCATGCGCGACTGGCGCGCAGCCTGCCGCTGCTGGAAAATCAGGCGTATGCCTGGCAGTGGCGGGTGTCCTCGTCCTGGCTGAAACGCGTGGTTTATGACGTGTCCTTCCACTCTTTCAATCCCGACAAGAAGAGTGAGGCAGTTCTGGACGTTGGCCCGTCTTTCCCTGTTGAGTTAATCAGCCCAGGCACGCGTTTTGCGCTGCGGCCCAAAGGTCGCTGGTTAACCTGGCCAACAAAAGCGGATCTGGTGGGGAATGGCGTTGACAAACTGCTGGACATTGTTGTTCAGGTGGTGTCGGCCGATCCGATCCGGGGCACGGTGACGGTCAAGTGGGTGATGACGGCGGCCCCCACCATCACGCCGGAGGCCCCCAATGGGCCGCGTGTTTTGCCGGTCGACCTCAGGTCCACCGAGGAGCAGGGCAAACCGCCAAGGTGGGAGATGGCCGCGAACCCGATGACCCCGTACGCCTGGTCCGTGCCCTATAAAGAGGACAGTTTTGCGTTCACCCTGAGTCTGGTTCTGGATCGCCGGTGGTTAGTGGGCAGCAATAACCCGGAGGCGCTGAGTCACTGGATAGCGCACATCGTGCGCGAGGAGATGCCGAGTCATCTGAATTTGCAGCTGCACTGGCTGTCAGGCGAGAGCTTTGACAACTTTGCCGCCAAATACCAGACGTGGCAGAACGATGCCCGGCCGGTCGGCGATCAGTCGTATGAGTTGTTGAGCCTGTTGGGGATCGGTGAGCGTCCTGTCGATACGCGAAGCGGCATTGGTTTTGCCCGGATCGTCAAGCTGAAAGACAGTGATGCTCTCGAAAAAAGAACGCAGGGCATGACCGCCGAGGCATGCGAGAGGGAATACCAGCAGGCTGCCGTTGTCTACGTTAAAGCGTCGCCCAAGGCCGCGGCCAAACGCGATACGCCCCCGAAAAAAAGCAAGTCCGACACGTGATGCGCGGCGGGCGGACTGCGCCATTCGATGCCACGACACGACGGGGTGAAGGGGCGGATGTCTGTGCCCGATGGGCGCCATCCCCGCGTGTGACGCCACAATGTACGCACTACGGCGCGGAGAGAGCATGACAAAAATCATCATGGGACGGTTACGGTTCCGGTTGCACACGGAGGAGCGGCTGGCGGAGCGGTTGCAAAACCGCTGCAGCATCTGGTTTCGGGCGCACCTGGAGCGTGCGTTGGCGGACGTGTTCATTGATTACGCCAACACGGGGAAGGCGCCGCGGGTGATAGACCGGTTGACCGTCAACGTGGGCGACATTCCGCTGTCCCGCTTTGAGGCGGAGATGCTTGAGCGCGTTCTCACACAGTTGAAAGAGCAGTTGAACCTGCGGTCGCTGACGCGCCCGGCGCCAGGGCGGCAGGTACCGGAGCGCGCCACCTCGGCAGAGCCGGGGCTGGCCGCCGAACCGGCCTCTGTGGCCCCTGCATCCGAGACAGAGGCGGTATCGGCGTCAACACCGGCACGCCTGTTTGCGCATCTGCTGCGTTATCTGGATACCGGCGTGGCGGTTGACGGGCATCTCTGGCGTTCGCGACAGGCACGAGATGCCTGGTTGCACCAGGCGCTTGACGGGGCGTTGCCTGCGGTGGGGCCCGGCGGCGGCACGCGACCTCTCCCGCCGCGTATCGCGTTGGCGTTGAGGGTGCTGCAGCCCCGGGCCCGACAGCGGCTCGTGACAACCTGGTCGGGGCAGGCGATAAGCGCCCTGGCCACGTGGTTGTCCCCCCCGCTCGGGTTGCCGTCTCTGCCCGCGGCCCAGGCGCCCGGGATGGTGCCGCTGGCGGCCCTGCTCGCGCTGCAACGCCATCCTGTTTCCGACCCGGATCTGGCGGCCATCATGGACCGTGTTTCCCTGAGCTTCCCCCTTCCCGCCGTGCTGCGTGACGGTGCGACCGCCGCAGCCGGGGCGGGGGAAGAGACCGAGGGCGTGCCATCGGTGACCGGGGGAAAAGGCCGGGTGACGTTGCCGGTTGAGTCTGTCGCCGAACAGTGGTTCGGGGCGCTGCATCAGACGGCCTTGCCGGCGGCGTTGCGCGGTCCCTTGCGCGCCTGGCTGTGCGAGCCGAGCCAGGCGCGGGAGAGGGGGGCTATCCTGGCTGACGTGTCGGTGTCGGTGCATCGGCAACTGCGGGCAACGCTCGGTTTGCCGTTGCTCGGGCAACACAAGACGGAGGCACCTGTCACGCCGGGGGCGAATGACCGGCACCGTCCGGTTACCGATGGCGACGAGGACGATGTTCCCCGTCCCCTGACAAATGCGGGACTGGTGTTGCTCTGGCCTTTGCTGCCACGGCTGTTCAGTACCTTCGGCTGGCTGGAGGAGGGGCTGTTTATCGATGAACAGGCCCGCGGGCACGCGATAGGCTGCCTGGACTGGCTGGCCTGGGGCGATCCGGATCTGGCGCAATGGCGTACGCCCTGTACAGCATTACTGTGTGGGCTGGACCTGGATACGCCGCATGAAGCCTGTCTGCCGTCCCTCTCACGCCAGGCCGACCTTGATGCCTGGCTGGGCGGGGCACTGGCAACGGTGCCCCTGCTGGCGCGCTGCGGTGCGAGCGATTTGCGCACTTTTTTCCTGCAACGCACGGGCACATTTGATAACGCCTCCCGGCGGCTGGTGATTGAGCCGGAAGCCCCCGATGTGTTGTTACATCAATTGCCGTGGCCGCTGACCCCCGTGGTGCTGCCGTGGCTGCCCGCTCCTCTTTGTGTGGATTGGATCTCATGAAAAACGATGTGACCGAAACCGCCGGGCGCGCCCCTGAAACAGGGACGCTTCCGTTACGGCAAAATAATGATGTGCATACCGCTATGGCTCCGGGGATAGAGGCGCGCCTGTCCTGTCTGGGGCCCTGGCTGGAGTACGTGGATCTGGTGCTGCAGGGGCTGTTGTTGTGGCAGCAGCAAAATGAAGACGATCGGCTGAACATGGCGGGCCTGATCCTGTCGCCGGATGAGCAGGAGACCGCGCGCCAGGCGTTATCCGGCTTGCCGGGCTGGATCCGTCAGCCGATTATTGCGCCCTGGCTCGAGGATTTGCAGGTTCCCCCTGTCGAGGGACGCCTTGCCGAGGTCGTCGCACGCTTTGGGCTAACGCCCTTCGAGACGAAGGTGTTGGTGTTGGGATGCCTGCCCCTGTTTGATGTGCGCTATGAGCTTCTGCTGGCCTATCTGCAGGGGGAAGACAAGTTACGGTGGTCGGGGATCGATTTGGCGCTGACGCTGTTTAGCGCCAGTCAGGCTGAGCGCCTGGAAAACCGGTTGGCGCTGAATGCCCGACGCGGTGCGCTGTTGCGCGAAGCGCTGGTTGAAACGGTCGACGCGAATGGCCGGCGTACGGACGGCCCCAACGCGACGTATTTGCGTCTGAATGCGATCGTGTTCCATTTTCTGAACGGGGAACCTGCCGACAGCTGGCATGCCGGTCTGGGCGAGGTCTGTGACTGGGCAGCCCCCGACCCGGGCGTGTCACTGAGTGAAGGCGCCTGGGCACTGACCGCCGAGCAACTCAGGCGTACCTGTCTTGCCCCGCACGCTTCCCGACTGGTGCTGTTGCAAGGCGGCCCCGGGCGTGCGGGGCTGATGAAACAACTGGCGAGTGAGGCGGGACGCCCGCTGCTGACAATGGATCTGAGCCTGTTGCCGGAGGACGCGGCCGACACAGGGCAGATATTGCGCACGGCGTTGTGCGTCGTGCGTCTGTATGCTGGCGTGCTGTTGGTGCAGGGATGGGCCGACGGCGAGGCGAAACACCCCGAACAGCTGAACGCGCTGACATCTCAGGTGCGCCATCATGGGCAACCGATTATCTGTCTGGTGACACAGGAAGACGCCGGCAAGGTGTGGCCTGACATTCCCCGGCTGAGCATCGTATTGCCGCCGCGCGCAACCCGGGATGACGAGAGGCTCTTGCAGGCGGGCATGGCCCCGGAAACGGGGGCTGAGGACTGGGATTGGGCGGGGCTGCTGCAGCGTACGCGCATTGATCCGGACGGGGTGACGCAGACATGGCAGGAGATGCAGGGCTATCGGTTTTTACGGGGCCCGGAGGCGCCGCTGGCGGAGTGTGACCTGCAACAGGCGTTGCGGATCCGCGGACAGCAGCAATTTGGCGAGCTGGCAGAGCGCGTCCATCCCCGGCGTACCTTTGACGACCTGATTGTCAGCCCTGAGTTGACCACCGCGTTGCGGGAGATCCTGGCGGCCATTCGACAGCGTGAACGCGTGCTTGAGCGCGGGTTCGCCCGCAAGGTGGGCTACGGCACGGGGATCAGTACGCTGTTCTATGGCCCGCCGGGCACCGGCAAGACCATGGCGGCCGAGGTCCTGGCCGGTGAGCTGGGACTGGATCTGATCCGGATTGACCTGTCCTCCGTGGTGAACAAATACGTCGGTGAAACGGAAAAAAACCTGTCGAAGATTTTTGATTTGGCCGTGGCCGACACCGCCGTGTTGTTGTTCGACGAAGCGGATGCATTGTTCGGCAAGCGCAGCGAGGTCAAGGATGCACATGACCGGCACGCGAACATTCAGGTGTCTTACCTGTTGCAGCGACTGGAACACTACCCCGGCCTGGTCGTACTGACGACCAACAACCGGGGACACCTGGATGACGCATTTACGCGCCGGTTGACGTTCATCACGCGTTTCGAGGAGCCGGACGTCACTCTGCGCGAGCGTATGTGGCGGTCGATTTGGCCGTCTGACATCCAGGTGGATGACCGTGTGAATTGGGCGCAGTGGGCCGCCGCGACCGATTTGACGGGCGCGGGCATTCGCAACGTCGCGCTGCTGGCGAGCTGGCTGGCGGCGGAGGCACAGCGGGGGGTGACGCAGGCCGATATTGAGCGCGCGGTACGGCTTGAGTTGGGCAAAATGGGGCGTTTCATGCTGCCGGTGTCCGACGCGTGAAGTGCGGGGCAGTGTGATGACAAGAGAGTCTCTGTCCGTCTGCGGACGGGCAGAATAACGTGAAGGACAAAGGCGATGGGAATGCAAACGAAGTCAGCGGAGCCAGGCAAGATGAAAAAGAGTGATATGACACTGATCGAGCTGAACACACACATCCGGACGGCGCTGGAGGCGTATTTGCCCCCAGAGTTCAAGACGGCGAACCGGATCCGGTTTGACATGTTTGACAAGGAGAGCCTGCCGGACAGCCCCACGGTGTACGTCTTTTTGTATGACATTCAGGAGGATCTGGAGCTGCGTCACGGGCAGTCGCGCCATTACCAACAGCAAACCGAGGCATTTTCACCCCGCTATGTGCTGGTTCGCTGCTGTTATCTGCTGACCTACTGGTGGACGGGCGACGATAAGGTCACAGAGGCTCTGCGGGTGAACAATATGGCGCTCAATGCGCTGTTGAACCTCAAACTGGGCATGCCGGACGCTTTTGTCCGGGTGATTGCCCCGTCGGAGCACCTGTCCAGCCTGGGCAATTTTTGGCAATCGCTGGATAAGCCGCGCCTGGGGTTGAATTTCACCGTGACGGTGCCGGTTGACCTGGATTTGGACGACGACGCGGCCACACCGCGGGTGATGAATGCCTCGCTTGCCAACATGGCGGCGACGTGGGAGCACGAGGATGTGGCCTTGCAGTTTAAACGCGCCCTCATCGAGGCGGCACTGGTGGCATACGCTCAGCAAAGCGGGGCCGCATCCGCGTCAGACTGGCTGGCGGTGCGCACCAAACTGGCGCACCTGCAGGTGACCTGCGACTACGGTGCCGCCCTGTCGCCGGACGGTTTACCGGTGATCCGGGTCGAAGGCCTGCTGGACAGTTCGTTGTACGAGACGGTCGTTAGTGAGGGGGAAAAACTCACCGGCGGATGGGCAGAACAATGTTCGGTGGAGATGTCGGCCGTGCAGTTGATGTCAACGAAAACATGAAACGCTGGCGATGCCATTGCGCGGGGCGCGGTCAGGCGACACGGACACGGCGGAATACACGAATGATGAACTGACATCCGGGAGATGACGATGGCTGACAGTAAAAAAGTCAATTTAGACGAGTTGAAAACAGAATTTGGGCCCCTGCAGGTGCCGAGCGAAACCCACTTTTCGCAGATGATCGACGTGGCGGCCCTGTCGTTTCAGGCCGGACCCGGCCTGGCCGGCGGCGCGCCCGCTGTGGGTGAGGAGGGGGTAGATGTCGGCGGGGTGACCCCGCTGTACGTCAAGGTCCTGGGGGGCATGCAGGCGACCGCGGACGGGGTTGCGCTGCATGTTGCCGCGACCGGCGGGCTGGCATTGGACAGCAATAACTGTCTGACCGCCCCGGTGGCCCCGAAAGGCGGGCTGCACAATGACGGCGGTTTTGCTGTCCAGGCAACGCCCCCCCTGACGGTGGGCCTCGAGGTCTCGGTGGCCATTGATCCCCATCAGGGGATGGCCTGTTCTGCGGCGGGGCTGGCCTTGCAGGTCGATGCCACGACGCTGGAGACGGACGCCGACGGGCTGCGGGTGAAATGCCAACTGGCCGGGGGGATGACGATAAAGGATACGGGGGAGCTCGTGCTCGATCTCGACATCATTTTGGGGCGCGGCTGCATCCGCGTGCAGCATGGGCGTGCATACATTTGCTTGCCCAAGACGGCGGTGGCAGCCATCGCCAAGACCATGATTTTCATTAATAGCATGTATGTCGGTGAGATAAGGAAAAACGGTGAGATAACTTACGTGAAGACAGTCAGGGACGTGCCGCTGACGGGCTATTGGGTCGTTGAGACCAAGCAATGGGTACAAAAGGGGGACTGTATTGATGTCAGGGGGCCGACAGACAAAGACATCCTCTTTGAACATACGGTCACGGACAGGGAAAGTGCGCCGGTGGGGCGTTTAGTGCAGATATCACCGGTGACGATAAAGGTCTAGGGCGACGGGACGGCCCGTGTCGGGAGCACGCTGACGGCGGCCTACACCTTGGATGCCCATGGTGCGACGGACTGCGAGGTTTTATGCGCATGGGAGTGGTTTGACCATACCAGAAAGGTATGGGTACGCGTCAGCAGCGATAAGACGTTTCTCGTTCCTCCCGGTTATCAGGCATGGCCGGTGCGTGTGTCGTTGACACCCACCCAAAAAGGGCAGGGATACGGGGGGCATTGGGGCCGAGCGTCTCCAGCCCGCGGATAATCATCGCGTCCTAAACGACAACAGGACGGCCGGGGGAGCGGGAGCCTGACGCGGCCGGCGTGGTTGAAACGTCTTTTCCGGACATCAGGATGTTATGCGAAAGTGCATCAGTGGGTGGGTGGTGGCGGATTTTGCCACCTATAAAGCGGCGTATTTGCGCCTGGGGGCCGTGTCTGTTCGCACCCTGACGTGATTGACTTTCTTGGGGCGAGGGGGATTCCACCCGCCGATTATGTTTACAGCACGCACGGGGAGGTTACGTCGGCGACCTTTGTCTCGGGAAAACAGATCCGGGTTCCCCCGGGGGGACACCTTTTTGTTTTCGATGACATCATCATTCCGCACAAAAAAAAGGGGGAAGCGGATTTTACTGCCCTTTGGCACCAAACACCTTTGACCCTATCACCCGGGGGATTTTTATAATGGGATTTACTGGACGGGATTAAAGCGGCGGACCTGCCTTGTCAAGGATACGTTTTCTCCAATGATGCCCTGTGTGATATTTACATTTCGCTTTTCACGAAACGGTGGGGAGACACATTATCCTGTTATTCCCGTGACGCGTTGTCGGACGTATTGGGTGCGCTTCGGCATCTGGTTTTTGGGTATGTGTTGCTGATGAACGGGCAGCCCTGTGCTTATGATTTGGTGTTCAAGGCGGAGTGCCCGCAATGGATTTTTTTTGATTGTATTAATGGGGGATACGATCCGGACTTCGCGTCACTGAGCGTGGGCAGCGTGCCCGCGAAGACGGCGGGGACGAACCTGCAGGCGACGCTGACGCTCAATGGCGCGAGTGCGACACCGGCCACCTACAGTATCAATGCGGGCGCGGTAGCGGCGGGTAATTCGGCGATATCATGTATATGAATATTCAGCGGGCAAAGGCACTCTGCCTCGAAAAAAAGATAAAAATGGCCTTTTCCCTGGGCATGGACAATCCCCGGAGGGCCTATAAGACGCAATGGTGCAATACCTTTGTGCTGGGGCGAACCCTGACCGTTTGAGTGAGGGATATTTTCGTCAGTCCGTTTTCTGCTGTTGGCGGCAATGAACATCGTCGCTGAACCATTCTGTATTTATGTGTGCATGCCTCTATTTGATGATGAGGGATGTGTTTTTGTTTATTTATTTAATACGTAAAAGGAGGGGCTGGTTTTTATTGCAAGGACATTGATTCTTTTATTGATGGCATCTTGCCCGGTTGTTATTGAGGCAGGGTGAAAACAAGCAGGAAAATAAGGTTGTGTCGTATAGCGCTAGTTATTTCGCAGGGTGTATGGACGTCCCCTGCGGGCATTGCGTGCGCCGCAATCACGGTATTTACATTATTTCGAGAAACATTTCATTATGGAAAATAATAAACCTTCCTCCAGGACGGAGGCCATGCGGTTATCGCCTGTCATGGCGTGTTTATCCTGGATAAACATTGGTGTTCAGGTGGCGCTGCCGATATCGCTGGCGTTCACGCCGGCGATGGCGGCACGCGCCGACAAGCCGACCTTCCTCGGGACAGACACCACGGTGTCTGCCCTGGCGACGCGTCCGTACGTGCTGGGTCCTCACGAGACCGTGAGTTCAGTGGCGAAGCGTTACAACATGACGCCGGACGCGCTGCGCAAGCTCAACCAGTTCCGCACCTTTGCGGGCGGCTGGGAGGCCCTCCGCACGGGGGACGAGCTGGACGTCCCGGTGGCCCCGTTGCCGCCGGTGGTCTGGGAGGGGGAGAGCAAGGACAAGCCCGGGAGTACGGGCGCGGCGGACTCGCAGGATGCGGGGGCGCACCGGGTGGCCGGTCTGGCGTCACAGGCGGGCGGCTTCCTGTCGAGCAGTGCCCGTGGTGAAGCCGCCGCGTCCATGGCGCGGGGAATGGCGACCGGCGCCGTCGGCGGTGAGGTGCAGCAATGGCTGAGCCAGTTCGGTACCGCCCGCGTGCAGCTGGACGCGGATAAAAACTTCTCGCTCAAGCAGTCCCAGCTCGACCTGCTGGTCCCGCTGCATGAGAAGAAGGACCGGCTGGTGTTTGCGCAGGGCAGCGTGCACCGCACCGACGAGCGTACCCAGACCAACCTGGGGGTGGGGTATCGCTGGTTCAATGACGGCTGGATGCTGGGTGGGAACACCTTCCTGGACCACGACCTGTCCCGGTCGCATACCCGGATGGGGGTGGGGCTGGAGTACTGGCGTGACTTCCTGAAGCTGGGGGCCAACAGTTACCACCGGTTGAGCAGCTGGAAGGACTCGCCGGACCTGACGGATTATGAAGAGCGTCCGGCCAACGGCTGGGACCTGCGGGCGCAGGCCTGGGTGCCGGCGCTGCCGCAACTGGGCGGCAAGCTGACCTTTGAGCAGTATTACGGCGACCAGGTGGGGCTGTTTGGCAAGGATGCGCGGCAGAGCAACCCGCACGCCATCACGGCGGGGGTGAACTACACCCCCATCCCGTTACTGACATTCAACGCGGAGCACCGCCAGGGGCAGGCCGGCAAGAGCGACGCCCGCCTGGGGGTGGAGATGCGTTACCAGCTGGGCGTGCCGTGGCAACACCAGGTTGACCCGGCCGCGGTGGCGGCGATGCGCAGTCTGGCCGGCAGTCGTCATGACCTGGTCGAGCGTAACAACAACATCGTGCTGGAATACCGCAAGAAAGAGGTTATCCGACTGCGTACGGCGGAGCTGGTGACGGGCCATGCGGGCGAGCGCAAGTCGCTGGGCGTGGTGGTCAACAGCAAATACGGGCTGGAGCGCATTGACTGGTCGGCACCGACCTTGCTGGCGGCCGGCGGAAAAATCGTCAATGACGGCCCGCAGGGCTACGGCGTGGTGTTGCCGCCGTACCGGACGGCGGCGGGCAGCGTGAACAGCTACACGGTTAGCGGCGTGGCGGTTGACACCAAGGGGAACGCGTCGAACCGGAGCGAGACACAGGTGACGGTGTTGGCTCCGGTCATCAGTGAAAGCCTGAGCAGCTTCCTGCCGGCCAGCAGCGTGTTACTGGCTGACGGCAAGGGCACGCGGGTGCTGACGCTGACGCTGAAGGACGGACAGGGCCAGGCGGTTGACGTGGCCGCGTCGGAGATAGCCGTAGGCGCGGGGGGCGCGACGCGTCTGCCGGCGGGGGCGACCATCTCGGCACCGAAGCAGAGCGCGGACGGCACCTATGAGGTGACGGTGACGGCGGGGACGCGGGGTGAGGTGCTGACCCTGACCCCGGTGGTCAGCGGGGTGACGCTGGCGGCGGCGCGGGTGAACATCAATGACATGACACCGGCGGCGGCGCAGTCGAGCTTTACGGCAGCGCCAGCAACCCTGGCGGCGGACAATCAGGCGAGCACGACGCTGACGCTGACGCTGAAGAATGCGGCAGGCGACGTGCTGAGCGGCCTGGCGTCGCAGCTGTCGCTGGTGATGAAGGACGGCGGCGGAACGACGCGTGCGGCCGAGGCGGTGACGCTGGGCACGCTGACGGAGAGCGGTGAGAAAGGGGTCTATACCGCGACGTTCAAGGGCGCGGTGGCCGGGACGTACACCCTGGTACCGGAATATAACGGGAGCGTGCTGGGCGACCTGAGTGCGTCGGTCACGCTGACGGCGGGGGTGGCGGTTCAGGCGACCTCGCACATTGTGGTGGACAAGGCGAGCTATGCCTCCGGGGGTGACATTGGCCTGACGGTGGTGCTGAAGGATGCACAGGGCAACCCGGTGGCCGGACAGGAGGGGGGGGTTGTCTTCTGCGGTGACCGCAGAGCATGCGGCGTTGCGCGGTGCATGGAGTGGCAATGCGGCCGGCGAGTATACCGCGACGTACACGGCGAGGGAGGCAGGCACCGACCTGAAGGCGAGCTTGTTGCTGAGCGGCTGGCGTAGTGCGCAGACGGCGGTCTATGCCATCACGGCGGGCACGGTGGCGACGGACACCTCGACCATTCATACCGACAAGGCGGGTTATGCGTCAGGCGAGAGCATGACGGTGACGGTGGTGCTGAAGGACGCGGCCGGCAACCCGGTAGCGGGTCAGGCGGCGCTGCTGGCGACGGCGGTGTCGGTGGCGCATGCCGACCTGAGCGGCAGTTGGAGTGACAAGGGTGAAGGCAGCTACGGCGCGACCTACACCGCGAAGACGGCGGGGACGAACCTGCAGGCGACGCTGACGCTCAATGGCGCGAGTGCGACACCGGCCACCTACAGTATCAATGCGGGCGCGGTAGCGGCGGGTAATTCGGCGATAGCCATCGATCGCCAGGCTTACATATCCGGCAGTGACATGACGGTCACGGTGAGCCTGAAGGACGCGGCCGGTAACCCGGTCTCCGGACAGGCTGGTTCACTGGGCGACAAGGTTGCCGTGCCGAATGCGATAATGAAGCCTGGCGCGGACTGGACCGAGACCCCGGCGGGGTCGGGTATTTATATCGCCCGCTACGTTGCCGGGGCGGTCAGTACCCATCAGACGGCGACCCTGCGACTGGGTGGCGAGACGCGCCCTTCCGGCACCTACGCCATCACGGCGGGGACGGTGACGACGGCAACGCTGGCGGCGGACAAGGCGACCTACGTGGCGGGTAGCTCCCTCATCCTGACGGTGACACTGAAGGATGCACAGGGCAACCCGGCACCGGGCCAGGCCGGTACGCTGACGGCGGAGACGGTGAAGGCGGCGAATGCCGAACTGAAAGGCTCTTGGGCGGAAACCGGCACGGCAGGCACCTACAGCGCGACCTACACCGCGAAGACGGCCGGAACCGGTCTGAAGGCCAACCTGAAACTGGGCAGCGTGACGGCGGCGACGCCAGCCCCTTACGCCATCACGGCGGGTGCGGTGACGACGGCAACGCTGACGGCGGATAACACCACCTACGTGGCGGGCAGCCCCCTCATCCTGACGGTGACACTGAAGGATGCACAGGGCAACCCGGCACCGGGCCAGGCCGGTACGCTGACGGCGGAGACGGTGAAGGCGGCGAATGCCGAACTGAAAGGCTCTTGGGCGGAAACCGGCACGGCAGGCACCTACAGCGCGACCTACAGCGCGAAGACGGCCGGAACCGGTCTGAAGGCCAACCTGAAACTGGGCAGCGTGACGGCGGCGACGCCAACCCCTTACGCCATCACGGCGGGGACGGTGACGGCGGCAACGCTGACGGCGGATAACACCACCTATGTGGCGGGCAACCCCCTCATCCTGACGGTGACACTGAAGGATGCACAGGGCAACCCGGCACCGGGCCAGGCCGGTACGCTGACGGCGGAGACGGTGAAGGCGGCGAATGCCGAACTGAAAGGCACCTGGACGGAAACGACCCCGGGCACCTACAGCGCGACCTACACCGCAAACAAGGCAGGCAGCAACCTGAAGGCCAGCCTGACACTGGGCAGCACCACGGCAGCCTCCGGCACCTACGCCATCACGGCGGGGACGGTGACGGCGGCAACGCTGACGGCGGACAAGGCGACCTACGTGGCCGGCGGTGCCATCACGCTGACGGTGGAGTTGAAGGATGCACAGGGCAACCTGGTGCCGAATCAGGCCGGTACGCTGACGGCGGAGACGGTGAAGGCAGCCAATGCCGAACTGAAAGGCTCCTGGACGGAAACCGGCACGGCAGGCACCTACAGCGCGACCTACACCGCGAAGACGGCCGGAACCGGTCTGAAGGCCAACCTGAAACTGGGCAGCGTGACGGCGGCGACGCCAACCCCTTACGCCATCACGGCGGGGACGGTGACGGCGGCAACGCTGACGGCGGATAACACCACCTATGTGGCGGGCAACCCCCTCATCCTGACGGTGACACTGAAGGATGCACAGGGCAACCCGGCACCGGGCCAGGCCGGTACGCTGACGGCGGAGGCGGTGAAGGCAGCCAATGCCGAACTGAAAGGCTCTTGGGCGGAAACCGGCACGGCAGGCACCTACAGCGCGACCTACACCGCGAAGACGGCCGGAACCGGTCTGAAGGCCAACCTGAAACTGGGCAGCGTGACGGCGGCGACGCCAACCCCTTACGCCATCACGGCGGGTGCGGTGACGACGGCAACGCTGACGGCGGATAACACCACCTACGTGGCGGGCAGCCCCCTCATCCTGACGGTGACACTGAAGGATGCACAGGGCAACCCGGCACCGGGCCAGGCCGGTACGCTGACGGCGGAGACGGTGAAGGCGGCGAATGCCGAACTGAAAGGCTCTTGGGCGGAAACCGGCACGGCAGGCACCTACAGCGCGACCTACACCGCGAAGACGGCCGGAACCGGTCTGAAGGCCAACCTGAAACTGGGCAGCGTGACGGCGGCGACGCCAACCCCTTACGCCATCACGGCGGGGACGGTGACGGCGGCAACGCTGACGGCGGATAACACCACCTATGTGGCGGGCAACCCCCTCATCCTGACGGTGACACTGAAGGATGCACAGGGCAACCCGGCACCGGGCCAGGCCGGTACGCTGACGGCGGAGACGGTGAAGGCGGCGAATGCCGAACTGAAAGGCACCTGGGCCGAAGCAGGCACGGCAGGCACCTACAGCGCGACCTACACCGCGAAGACGGCCGGAACCGGTCTGAAGGCCAGCCTGAAACTGGGCAGCACCACGGCAGCCTCCGGCACCTACGCCATCACGGCGGGGACGGTGACGACGGCAACGCTGACGGCGGATAACACCACCTATGTGGCGGGCAACCCCCTCATCCTGACGGTGACACTGAAGGATGCACAGGGTAACCCGGCACCGGGCCAGGCCGGTACGCTGACGGCGGAGACGGTGAAGGCAGCCAATGCCGAACTGAAAGGCTCCTGGACGGAAACGACCCCGGGCACCTACAGCGCGACCTACACCGCGAAGACGGCCGGAACCGGTCTGAAGGCCAACCTGACGCTGGGCAGCGTGACGGCGGCGACGCCAACCCCTTACGCCATCACGGCGGGGACGGTGACGGCGGCAACGCTGACGGCGGACAAGGCGACCTACGTGGCGGGCAGCCCCCTCATCCTGACGGTGACACTGAAGGATGCACAGGGCAACCCGGCACCGGGCCAGGCCGGTACGCTGACGGCGGAGACGGTGAAGGCAGCCAATGCCGAACTGAAAGGCACCTGGGCCGAAGCAGGCACGGCAGGCACCTACAGCGCGACCTACACCGCGAAGACGGCCGGAACCGGTCTGAAGGCCAGCCTGAAACTGGGCAGCACCACGGCAGCCTCCGGCACCTACGCCATCACGGCGGGGACGGTGACGGCGGCAACGCTGACGGCGGACAAGGCGACCTACGTGGCCGGCGGTGCCATCACGCTGACGGTGGAGTTGAAGGATGCACAGGGCAACCTGGTGCCGAATCAGGCCGGTACGCTGACGGCGGAGACGGTGAAGGCAGCCAATGCCGAACTGAAAGGCACCTGGGCCGAAGCAGGCACGGCAGGCACCTACAGCGCGACCTACACCGCAAACAAGGCAGGCAGCAACCTGAAGGCCAGCCTGAAACTGGGCAGCGTGACGGCGGCGACGCCAACCCCTTACGCCATCACGGCGGGGACGGTGACGACGGCAACGCTGGCGGCGGACAAGGCGACCTACGTGGCGGGCAGCCCCCTCATCCTGACGGTGACACTGAAGGATGCACAGGGCAACCCGGCACCGGGCCAGGCCGGTACGCTGACGGCGGAGACGGTGAAGGCAGCCAATGCCGAACTGAAAGGCACCTGGGCCGAAGCAGGCACGGCAGGCACCTACAGCGCGACCTACACCGCGAAGACGGCCGGAACCGGTCTGAAGGCCAGCCTGAAACTGGGCAGCACCACGGCAGCCTCCGGCACCTACGCCATCACGGCGGGGACGGTGACGGCGGCAACGCTGACGGCGGACAAGGCGACCTACGTGGCCGGCGGTGCCATCACGCTGACGGTGGAGTTGAAGGATGCACAGGGCAACCTGGTGCCGAATCAGGCCGGTACGCTGACGGCGGAGACGGTGAAGGCAGCCAATGCCGAACTGAAAGGCACCTGGGCCGAAGCAGGCACGGCAGGCACCTACAGCGCGACCTACACCGCAAACAAGGCAGGCAGCAACCTGAAGGCCAGCCTGAAACTGGGCAGCGTGACGGCGGCGACGCCAACCCCTTACGCCATCACGGCGGGGACGGTGACGACGGCAACGCTGGCGGCGGACAAGGCGACCTACGTGGCGGGCAGCCCCCTCATCCTGACGGTGACACTGAAGGATGCACAGGGCAACCCGGCACCGGGCCAGGCCGGTACGCTGACGGCGGAGACGGTGAAGGCAGCCAATGCCGAACTGAAAGGCACCTGGGCCGAAGCAGGCACGGCAGGCACCTACAGCGCGACCTACACCGCGAAGACGGCCGGAACCGGTCTGAAGGCCAGCCTGAAACTGGGCAGCACCACGGCAGCCTCCGGCACCTACGCCATCACGGCGGGGACGGTGACGGCGGCAACGCTGACGGCGGACAAGGCGACCTACGTGGCCGGCGGTGCCATCACGCTGACGGTGGAGTTGAAGGATGCACAGGGCAACCTGGTGCCGAATCAGGCCGGTACGCTGACGGCGGAGACGGTGAAGGCAGCCAATGCCGAACTGAAAGGCACCTGGACGGAAACGACCCCGGGCACCTACAGCGCGACCTACACCGCGAAGACGGCCGGAACCGGTCTGAAGGCCAACCTGACGCTGGGTAGTGTGACGGCGGCGACGCCAACCCCTTACGCCATCACGGCGGGGGCGGCGGTGACCGCTACCTCTGAAATCAAGGTGGGGGGTGACAGCTTCGTGTCCGGCAGTGACATGGTGGTGACAGTGATACTGAAGGATGCGCAGGGCAACCTGGTGTCCGGGCATGCAGAGTTGCCGGATGCTGGCGTGGCAGTGCCTAACGCCTCACGGAAGGTCGGGGCTCTCTGGGCTGAAACGGGTGCCGGTACAGGGGTGTACGCCGCGACGTATGTTGCCACCAAGGTCAGCACCAATCAGACAGCCACGCTGAAACTTGAAGGCAACACCATAGCATCCAATGCCTACGCCATCACGGCAGGCGTGCCTGCATGGGAGAACTCAGCCCTTGTGGTGGACGGTGAGCGTTACCTGCTCGGTGGTGTTCTCACTGTCACAGTGACATTGAGGGATGCGGCCAATAACCCGGTGACCGGACAGCAGGAAAAACTGGCTGCCGGTATCAATGTGAGGAATGCAACGCTGAAGGATGCCTGGGGCGACAAGGGCGACGGTACCTACAGTGCGACCTACACCGCCAACTCGATGGGTGACAACCTGAAGGCAACCCTGACGCTGAGTGGCTGGAGTCAGCCGCGGGAGTCGGGCGTCTACCGCATTGTGGCCGGCAGCATTGCAGGTATTCAGGTGAATGGTCATCGGTTTGATGCGGACGCCGGATTCCCGAGCACGGGCTTTAACGGGGCGAAATTTACGCTTGAAGTTAAAGAGGGTAAGGCAGCCGACTATACCTGGTCGTCAAGTGCGCTGTGGGTATCGGTGAATGATAACGGAGAAGTGAGCTTTACCGGCCAGGGTACTGACCAGCGGGTGACCCTGACGGGCACCGCAAAAAACGGAGGCGGTGCCATCGAGTACAGCTTCCAACTGAAGCACTGGTTTACCAATAAGGGTAACCAGACCATGACATGGGGTGAGGCAAATATGACTTGTACATTACCAACAGTAAGTCAGCTGACTAGAGGTCCTGATGAGCGCGCCATTGACAGTCTCTGGGGTGAATGGGGGGATTTGTCCAAATATTATGGTGGCTCTGGTTTTGTCCTCGACGCTTACTGGTCGTCCGAGCAGGACGGCACTGGCTCCCATTTCCTCGTCGACCTGAGCAGTGGCTACGCCTACAAAGGCAGCAGCAGCGGCGGCGACACCCGCAGCTTCTCTGTGGTGTGTCGGCAGGGTTTTTAAGCCTTTAACTTTTAGTTTTTAACCTTGTTTTTTTGTTTGCTCCTCCCCCGCGTTTGACGCGGGGGAACGCTGAGGTGGGATGCATGGATACAGAAAATAAATTAGTGTTAAGTGCCCGTCCGGGAAAGCTTGCGCTTATCCGGGAGGGCATGTTTTTGAGGTGCTATCAGCAGTCGTTGTTTTCAGGAGTGGCACGGGAGGCCCCTATTAAGGGGGAGGGGTGTCCTGCAGGATAGCCCATCGGTCCACGCCCGCAACACGAGAACCGCAGACAACAGAGAAGAGGGAACACTAATGACCGAGAACAAAACCATTGACATTAATGCATTGAGAGGCGCCTTTAAAGAGGGCGCAACCCCCAACGAACTGGATTATGGCACCCTCATCGACCTGGCCTCGGTGGGGAGCAAGGCCCTGGGGGCTGCGACCACGGATGCCACCACCCCTGTTCCCGGGCATGGGCTGGAAGCGCCGGGGGGCAAGCTCGCGGTCAAGGCGGGCAAGGGGGTTGCTGTGGGGGGGGAGGGGGTGGCGGTAAAGGTCGATGACAAGACGCTTTCCGTGACAGGGGAAAACGCGCTGGCACTCCACCTGAAACCGGAAGGGGGGCTGGAGGCCGTTGACGCGACAGGGATGCACATCAAGACCGGCACCGGCCTGAAAACCGATACGAAGGGGTTATCGGTCACCCTGGCCCCCAACGGGGGGCTCAAAACAGACGACAACAAGCTGGCGGTGGCCGTGGACGGCGCGGCGTCGGGCCTGGCCTTTGGCGGTAAGGGGGACCTGAAAGTTAATCTGTCAGCATCCGGGGATAATTACCTCACCACAGGCCCCAACGGACTGGCCATTACCAAGACCGGTATTGAAAAAATCAAAACCATGCTGGAAGCGGAGTCGACGGCGGCGCTCAAAAAGGCTGTTGACAATACTGCCCATGGTGAGCATCCAGACACAACGACGGGTGGCTCGGTCGAAATCGCCATCGCCGGCGCATTAAATGCCGCTTACACAAAGGGGTACGGAAAAAAACACACGCAAAACCAGCTCGCCGTAACACCCGTGACTCCCCTGGTGCTGGACGTGGGGACGACATCCGGCACGACCGTGCACCTCCCGTCACACCTCTCGGCCGACAGCACGCTGGCCAGCCCGCATTTTTATTTTATGCCGGAGCAAGGCGATGAGGTCAACTGGCGTCAGTTTGTCGGCGCGCAGGGGGTGTCTGCCAGTGGGGACCTGCACCTGTCTGCTGCGACAGTGGGTAAAGGCAAGGTCAAGGTGCTGGCGCTGGCGGTGGCGAATGCCGCCTCGGGTCCGGGGTTAAATATCGCCGCGGCGGAAGTCGCAGTCGAGGTCACCGTGCGGCCGGTGGTCCGAGATGTCAGTATTTCACCGAGCGGCTCACAGTCAGCGTATGAGCCCCTGACGCTCACCTACACCACAGTTCCGGCGGCGGACGTGGCATACACTTACCGGTGGGAAACCCGAACAGCCGGCTCTGACGCCGCCTGGCAGCCGGTTGAGGGGGCGACTGCGCAGACGTGGACGCCAGGAGCGACGTATATCGGTCACGAGGTTCATGGGTGTGTGGTGCCGACGATGGCGAACATTCCTGGCGCCGAGGCTTGCAGCGGTAGCTCTGTCACTCTCTATGATAAACCGCTCGACATCGCCCACATTGAGGTGAATGGCCATATATTTGAGAAGAATGCGGGCTTCCCCACCACGGCTTTCGGGGCGGCAAGGTTTACCCTGGTCCTGCCGTCAGGGATTCGGGCATCTGACTATGACTGGAAGACCGATGCGGGGAGCGCCATTACGGTGACAAGAGAGGTTTCTGGGGTGGTGGTGACCTTTGCCAGCAAACCCGCCAGTGCGACGGTTGTCATTACCGGGACGCGCACTGGCCATGCCGCTATCCAGTACCGTTTCACCCTGAAGCACTGGTTTACCAATCTTGGCACTCAAACCATGACCTGGTCCGAGGCCAGCAAGGCCTGTGAAAACTGCAAATCATAAGGGCGCGGTGATGAGGTTGTGGTGACAGGCCGGCGAGGTGGCCTGGTGTTGGCTTGGGGTGGGGCCGCGGATGGCCGGCTTCGGGCGTGGGGGCAAGGGGCTTTCCTGGCGCCAATGCTGGCCGGTATCGGCGGCCAGCATGCGCAGTGATGACAACGCGATACAACGAGGTGAAGCATGAACG
This sequence comes from Serratia odorifera, assembly GCF_900635445.1. Classification (NCBI taxonomy): domain Bacteria; kingdom Pseudomonadati; phylum Pseudomonadota; class Gammaproteobacteria; order Enterobacterales; family Yersiniaceae; genus Serratia; species Serratia odorifera. Next base: position 132,411 of record NZ_LR134117.1, on the reverse strand, counting down.
TAGACCAGGACGATATTGACGTTATTTATGAGAACTTGATCAGCCAATATGTGGGCGGTGAGGAGGCGATTGTTTATTTGTTTCGGTCGAAGTCCCCCACACTGAGGGAAAACATGAACCAGGCAATGACGGAGTATGACGATGCGTTCACGCCTGTAGAGCAAGACTTCATTTTACACGCACTGGAGCAGCGTGTTATTGCCGCGTCGAAGAAAACCCCTCCGCCGCCTAACGAACAGAAAAAGACGGCCTCAGCGCCGGTTAGCGAACAAAAAAAGACGCCCTTAACGCTGAGTGACGAACAAAAAAAACAGGTGCAGCGCTTCTACGGCACCAATGCGGGCGCCAGCTTTATCAATACCCAGATGAGAAATGCGCACCTAGAACCTGATCGGGCCATTCCCCCCACATATCCCAACCTGGACAGTGCGGTGGCTGCAGCGGCAAAGGCGGGCGCGTCGGAAGGTAACGTTACTTTTTCAACGGCTGGCCGGCTGGCCATCAAACAGGCGTTTGCGTTGGGGGACGTGCAAAAGGTCATGCGAGCCGCGCTGGAGGGGGGGGAGGGGCACTCCCGCACCCCCCAGTATCGCGGGACGCGCGTGCCCAGGAGCCAGCTCGAGGCTTTTAAGGTGGGGGATATTCTGGTGAATACGTTCTTTATGTCCTTTTCGCCGGACATCACGAAGCCGACAAAAAGGGGAGACGATGAAAAGGTTCATGACGGCTTTAAACAGGCCATGAAATTTGTGGGTAACAGATATAAAAGCCATGTGGGGGAGCCGGTTATCTATGAGCTTCCCGACCGGTCAGGGTACACGACAACGGTGATACACAGCCTGTATGAGTATGAAACGGTGATGCAGCCCATGGAAAAACTCGCAATTGACAGCATCAAGAATGAAGGGACGTATACACGCATATGTTTGAAGAAAAAATCCGCGGTAGACGCCGATGCTAAAAAAAACAGCACTGATAAACCGCTATACATGTTTCATTAGGAGGGGCGTGCGTATTCGCAGCAAGGTTTTTCTGTGCGAGCGGGCAATCACTTATGGGTATCAGTACCGGCCTTGTGCGACAACGGGCACGGCCGGCGCCCGGCGGTGAGGGTCAGTGCCCCCCTTCGACACGCGGTCATCATGACGTTCAACGTGGGAGACCTTGGGGTATGCCTGAATCGGTGCCCATGGAGCCCTTCGCGGTGACGGCATCGGTGTTCGGCGTCAATGAAAGTACCCCCTCACTGTTTTCACAACAAGGCACGTGCCGAGCATTACCCTGACAATGACCCTGGTGACGATACACGTCAGCAGGCGGGTTTGCACCGATATCTTCAGTGGCGGTCATGACAGCCTGAAAAAGAGATGATTTTTCATTGTAAATACTTGAATAACCTGGTTTCCGAGGCAGCCAGGGCGTGGTAATACGCATGGTATGCGCCGAGCTTTGGCGACGCATGTCCGTCGACGGTATCGCATTGCCCCTCAACCGACCTCCAGTTTGTGGGGGCAATACGATAAATTAAACACGCGGTACGACCATGGAATAATGTTCACGCCGGCCAGGTCATCGAGGCAGGCAAAATAAGGGGTGAAGGGGCGTGTAATAGGGCGGTGGCTGTTTTAAATACGGGTCAAATAAAAACCCATCACCCGCACTTTTATCAGGATGACGGGGGGGCGTGCAGGCGACAGCCGGCTTGGAGAGTAGAGAGAAGCAGCGCCTCAGAATGTCAGCAGTGCCGTTCCCCAGGTGGCTGCCATGGCAATGGCGCGATTGGGTCGTGTGATTGAATAAAAAACGGGATTTTTTATTATTTCCTCATGGAGTTTCACCTATGTTAAAGGCAATTGATTTATTTGTTGATGTCAAAAAAGAAACGAGGGAGGGGGCGGAGTGTTACGTCGGTACCTTAAATTCCGATGAACTTTTAAAGGCGATGGCTAATCCAAACGGCATCCTGGCCTTTACTGTCAGCGCGGACGTGAGCATCAAGGTGATGTGCCGACACACCACGCTCAACCGCAGAGGAAAAACCGTCTGGTACGGTGAGGACGTGGACTTCACCTTCGGCTTTCTGGTTGTGGGGCATGAGCATGGCGTGGTGACCGACTTTTATGCGGAGCTTTCCCGGGAAGGCACCTGCTATTTTGTCAACGCCCTGCCTGAAGGCGTCGCCTCCGGGCAGGAAGGGCGTCGCATTGTCATTACCGAGGCCCCGCGCGCGTGTCCTGACGCCGATGAGCAGGAGGCCTTTCCCGGGGGCCCTGATGCGGCGGTGTCTTCGCCTGCGTCAGAGGCGGTCTTCGAGTCCGACGAGGTCCGTGAGAGCGTCCCTGCGTGGGAGCCGTTTGATGCCACCAAAATAAAAGAAGAAAAAAGCACCCTCAGGGTGCTGGCGGTGTACGTCAAAAAAAACAGGCGACGAGCTACAAAAAATCTGCCTGGGCAAGCCTTACATGCAAGGCAAGACCACGGGGAAAGAGATGGTGGCGCACCTGGCCGAGGTGGCAGAGGATGTCACCAATATCATTTTTAAAAACTCACGCATTAACACAGCGGTTGAGGTTTTACTTGAGGAAATTGACGACCCCGACAATCTCATCGGCACGGCAACCCCCCTGAGAGTAAAGAGCATGCTGGAAGGGGCGAGCCTGGCGATTGACTCGAACGATCAGAATCCGAGAACGCTGGCCAACCGGCAGTTTTTCAAGGCGCTCTCCCGGCTCAAGCAGGACAGGAAGGCGCAGGTTGTCTGTGTGTTGCTGGGTAAAAAAAAGGCGGAGAGCAGCCTGGGCGTGGCCGTCAGCGTGCCGGGGTCATTGAGGGCGCTGCTGGACAGCCGTGACAACCTGCTCGGCCAGTGTTTTATTTCGGTGTTGCTGGCTGATGAGAACATGCCGGCCGTGGCGCTGAATCGGGCCACCTTCACCCACGAACTGGGGCACGTGTTGGGGGGGGAGCACCCCTTTGTCCAGCTGAATACCGATAAAAATGACATCAAGGTCCTGACCGGCAGCAAGGACTATTACTGGATGAAGGGCTACCACCTCGCCAACCCAAGATACTCCACGGTCATGGGGTACAAAAGAAGGCTGCCGTATTTTTCAAGCGCCGACGTGCGTTTGTCAGGCCGGCCTGCGCTGTCTCTCGGTGAAGCCATCTCGGGGGTTACCCCAACGGACATGGCCAGAGGGCTGCGGGTGACGGCCAGGGCGCTGGCGCAGGCGTACCGGTATGCGAGGGTCGGGGCGCACATTGATATCGGCGTGATGCCGAGACAGGAGGGGCGTCCCGTTCCCGGTGTGGTTGAACAGGATATCGTGGGGGACCAGAAGCTCATGCTCACCGCGGTACCCTTTGCCGGGCGTGCGACGTTTTCACACTGGCGTGTGGATGATGCGATTGTCGAACGGGGCAAGCCGCATATCGTGATTAACACGGGGGCGCCGCGCACGGTCAGGGCCTGCTTTACGGAACTGGCCGAGATGCATGATGTCACCTTTGTCGCCGATTTGCCGGTGGAAGGGTTTCTGGTGTTCTATGAGCTGTTCAACGACAAGGGCGCATTGACGGTGTATAAACACCGCGTGCCGGGTAACGGTCATGTTACGCTGAAACTTCCTCATGGCACGGATGTCGAGCTGGAAAGCCTGCCTAACGTCAACAAGGAAATAAACAGCCATATCTTTGTCTATACGCTTGACCGTGCGTCCTTCCTCTCCGAAGCCCCCCGATTCAGGGTTACCCAAAATCACACGATTGGAACCCGGCCTGTCCGACTGGACTTCCATGTCGAACGGGGGGATTTGGGGTACCTTGTCTATGAGCAGTATGAGGATGCGGCGCCGTTTTATACCGTGAAAACGTATGGCAATGGCAACAACACGCCCTGGCGTGTGGCCCTGCACGGTGTGGAGCTGGCCCGGTCGGAGGGGGACACCCTGCACTTTTCAAAAAGCCTGCTCGTCCCCGAGCTCAAGCCGGCAGATGTTAACCATGCGGTGGGGGTCGATATCACGTTCGGCGACGGCGATACGGCGCAGGTGGTCAGAAAAGTGCTGCTGGACTGTGATGCCAACGTCGGGAAAATTCTGCTGTCCCGGGAAGCGACGCTGGATGTCAAAGCCGTGGCCTACAGCACTTTCCCTTCGGTTTCCAGCATGACGGTGGCACGCGGAACCCGGATGTATGCGCAGGTCCTTTTGAGTGAGGAAGCCCAAAAGGCCGGTTACACCGTCAAGTCCTGGAATATCGGGGGAGCCACTGATCGTCAGGTGGCTTTTACTGTCGATAACGACATGACACTCACCGTGACATTTACCCGTTAAATACCGTTCAGGTGCTGGCGGTGGCCGTCGCCAGGAAAGCGGGGAGTCTGAATATTGCCGGGGCGGAAATCACCGTTACGGTGAAGGTCCTTCCGGCCATCACGGCCGTGACGATTTCACCTACCGATACTATGCAGGTCGCTATCCCATTGACGCTTTCGAGCAACTTTACACCCTCGTCGGATGATGCTTCCATCGTTCATTGGTATTGCAAAAAAACGTGAGCGAAGGTGGCCGGGGCCGGCGGCGAGCGCCTGAACGCCGGATAATACCTGTATTGGGGTGTAGATCAAGGCGAAGGTCACCCCGAAGAGCAAAGCGCTGCCAGAGTACTCCCCCCAGATGATAGAGCGTGCCGCAGTCAGCATTGTCGATATCCCCGTCAACATAAAACATATTGCGGTTAATGGTCACAATTTTGACACGGGGGCCGGATTTCCGACGACGTGCTTTAAGGGGGCAGCATTCATCCTAGTATTGAAGAATGCCGACGTCGCTGAATTTACCTGGACGGTGGAGGCGCCATGGGTGTCGGTGGGTAACGGGATGGTGAATTTAACAGGAAAGGGAAATGGTGTCCCGGTGACCATCACGGGTACGTCGAAAAAACAGGGAGAAGGCTTCGTACAGTTTCTGACTGGGGCGCTTGTTTACCAACAAGGGGGAGCCAAACCGGGAGGAGGCAAACAAAGCCTGCCAGTCAGAATAAGTGAGGGGGGGCGAAGCGTGAGGCGGGCAACGGTGCTCATGTCATGTGGTGGCCGCCAATCTCGTCTGCGTCCGCTGAAGCGGACATTCTGGATAGGTCGTCCCCTCGGATTAAGGGAGCCCCTGCCGCTGCGTGAGTGCGTGAGTGCGTGAGTGCGTGAATGAGGGGGGGAAAAAGAATACGGTTTCTGATTACGGGAGGCGCCGCGATGAAATGCCCTCGTCGGCGTCACCGTGATGAGGATGATAGGCAAGGTAGGGCGGACGGTGTGGGCCCGGTGCCCGTGTCCGAAAGTCTGAGCAAAAACATGTCGGCATCAAGCCGTTCAGAACGGTATGTGCTGATAACCTATTAACACGCTTAATTAAAAGGATGGGTGCGGAAAGGTTGCATGGGCAGCTGTAATGACAACGACAGGCAAGATCGTGACTCGCCTGTACCTAAAGCCCGTGATGGGAATAAGGTGCAGGTCATCTTTGAGGCTCGTCGCGTGGGCACGGCTCTAGTGCTGCGAACGACTGTCAATGTCAACACTGCGGGTGCCGTGTAAACGGGATGCACTCATAACATTTATATGAAAAAAACACTTACAATATCCGTCGTCTCAGCAACGCTTTTTTTCATCGTTCCGGCACATGCCATGGAGGTGTCCGCCGATACGAACCGCCCGGTTCAGGAATACGATGGGCATGCTCGGATAATGTTCAAGCCCGGCGAAAAATTCACAGTTTCTTCGGAGAGAATTTCAAAAGAGAAGGATGCGACCCTTTTTACTGGGAATGTCGTGGTGGCATTTGAGCAAACCACATTGAAAATGGACTCCGTTAGCGAGAGGAAACAAAGCGATGGGTCATCGCTGTTAGAAGCCACAAGGTTTTTGCTGGCACCTGCGGATGGGAAATAAAATTGCAGGCATGACACTGAGGGAGCCTCATCAATCAGCATTAATAAACGGTATGAGTCGTGACGTACAGTGGTTCTTGAAATAGTGCGTTTGATAGGGGGGCCGTCTCCGGGATACCAGACGTTCCTGAAGAGGTAGAATACGTGCGTTTCCCTTGAGGTCCGACCGAGGTGGAGAGTCAGGACAACGACGATTCACCACGGGCGGATGTTTTGAAACTGACATTGACCTACCTGGCCCGCTTACTGACACAGGTGTAATCCGGGCTGCGCAACGGAACGTCCATCAGGGCATAAACGGAATCAATAAAGCCCTGTGCGGCTCGCAGGGTCAGCCGGAATACATGTTTAATCACCAGGACAGTGGTGATGGGAAGGTCAGAATAACGCTGAGGACGCCCCCGTGATGAAGGCATTGCTGACTCATACCAGGCCTGAACAGCTTCGTCATCCAGCCAGAAAGTAAGAAAGCCACGGTTGATGAGGGCTTTGTTGTAGGTGGACCGTTTGGTGATTTTGAACTTCTGCTTTGCCACGGGACTGCCTGTGTTGCTGAATAATGCGTGGTCTGATCCTGCAACTCAGCAAAAGTTCGATTTATTCAACAACGCCGTTTGTGGTTTTTATCAAAACAAAAACCCATATGATAATTATAAGCTATAATTATGGTGTCGTTATAGAGATAATTATTGCATGGCGGTCGCCGCACACTATAAAGGAAAAACTTACATATGTATTCAAATAAAGCAAGTACAAGCAGCACACCAATGAAGACTGGTAATTTATTAATTGATGTCTATGGGATGAAGCCTGACGAAGAGTACAACTCCTTATCAAATAGAAAAAGATATGTGGTAAATCAAATTATTCGTCAGTTGCTTAATAAAAAAAGAGCTTATCATGATATAAAAACAAATAAATATTACTTTTATAACAAGGCAGATCCTAGTCGTTATATTTCAAATATAGACTGGGGGGATGTGAAACAAGAAAGATATGATAAGTTATACCGGGTGGCTAAAATTGAGAGTGATAAGCTTTTAAAAAATAATGATTTCTTTGACGCTCTTGCACGAGAAGTCAAAGAAAAGGACGAGCGAATAAAAAACAAAAAACAAGAAGCCGCCTCTGCAAAGGAAGCTGAAAATAAAATAATTAAAGACAGAGGGTGGCTAGGGTTTTCGACTATCTGGGCGATGAACTCAGGTTTCAAAAAAATACAGGAGCGCTCAAGTGAAACAGTTGTTGCGAAGAAGTTAGTAGACAAATTGGTATCCCTGAATTCAGGTGATACTCATTGGAAAACGGGTCCCTATGGAACGGATATAATTAATGCCGTGTATGAATTGGACGGTCTGAGCTATAATAAAGTCGGTAATGAGCTTGAGAGTTATCTGTCTGAAAACTCAGATTATAGCAGTGGTTTATTATATCGTGGCACTACAAAAGATGAGTTCTCGAAATGGATGAATGGAGTGTATATAGCTCAGAGGTTTGTTCCTACTAGCCATGTAGTATCTAATACTGAAGATTTTGGTAAGTATATTATTGAGATTCATGGTGGATATGGTAAAAACGTGCGCAATATCTATCAAAATAAAAATGAGGCTGAATTTCTCATAAATAGAGGTTCGACGTTTGAGTTTATCAGCGAGGAGGGAGGTAACAAAATACGTGTGCGTCAAATTATTTAATATCTTCATTCAATAAAAAGTACCAAGCTGTGTCCCTTAATTGCATAACCTTCTGTAAAACAGGCGGATGCAGCCCGGTTTCACCATTGCCAGATAATTCCTCGCTGTTTTGTCGTAACGCGTAGCGATGCGACGGTATTGTATGAGTTAGTTTGATCTTAACGAGGTGACATATGAGAGCAGTCATTTTTCAAGGGCAGTATGGTATCTTTGAAAAAGAGGGTTTGGATTTATCAATGCCCGCGGTACAAACTTGTTTAGGTCTCTATACTGAGTCGGAAAGACATGTGGTTTGTGCACACTTTGATACATCACTTAATCTGCAGAGAAATTTGCTAGATATAAAAAAATCCCTCGAGGATAAAGGTCTGAAAATGAGTGACCTTAGGTGGTGTGTTTTTGGTGGTGATGGAGTGTTGAGTTATTTACGATGTGGCAAACCGAGTAGCTTTATTGGAAAAATGATTGTCGACTTTATAAAAAGTCAAGGTGGAGATGCTACTTATTCAAATGAACACTACAGTGGACTTATGGAAAACACCTTCAACTTTCATTATAGAAATGGAAGTGGAAGTGAAATAACCGAAGGTAAACATAGTAATGATCTCCAAGGCTATCATCCTGATGCGCTTAGTATCGCCCGTAATAGGATAAAGATACACCCCGAAGAGTATACAGAGAAACATGCTGCAATGACGGATGTAAGTCGGTTTTATTCCTCCTCTCGTCCTAAAGTAAGTGATGGGGATAATTGGCGAACAGAGAGTGTTGTAAAAAAAAGGAGCTCATTGGTTAAACAAACTCTGTCGCGTTAAGTATACTTAAACAGAACCACCTGATCCCTTCCCAATATCGGTGCCAGGCTAAATCAGAGATCCGGGCCTGTTTGCAGGCTTCGGATAAATTCTGCCGGAGTCTGGTTATTTAACGAGGAATGTGGCCGGTATTGGTTATATTCCTGCCGCCAGTGCTCGATCTTCTCCTGAGCATCTTCCAGTGACAGGAACCCGTGCATGTTCAGACATTCATCACGCAGGCTGCCGTTAAATGACTCAACCAGGGCGTTATCTGTGGGCTTCCCGGGGCGTGAGAAGTCCATCGTTACCCTGTTTTCATACGCCCAGCGATCCAGCGTTTTCGAGATAAATTCGCTGCCGTTGTCCGTCTGTAGCCGCTGGGGTACACGCTGCTGTGTCTGCCTGATCCGTTCCATCACGGCGACCACATCGTCACCGCGAAGTCCCTGGCCTACCTCGATCGCCACGCATTCACGACTAAAATTATCGACTACAGTCAGGGCACGGATCCGGCGTCCGTTGAACAGGTTATCAGCAACGAAATCCATACTCCAGCACTGATCCACCGCGGTCACCGCCGGGCGGATACGCCTGTGCCTGGCCGTCACGTGCCGCCGCGGGCGTTTTGACCGCAGGTTCAGCCCCTCCAGACAGTAAATCCGATGGGTTTTCTTGTGGTTAACCAGCCAGCCCTCGCGCCGCAGCAGGATATGGATCCGCTGCACACCATAACGTATGCGGGTTTCTGCAATCTCCCGTATCCGCTGCGTGAGGGCCCGGTCATCGCGGCAGCTGCGGTAGTTGTAGACCGTTCGGCTCTGCATCATCAGCCGGCATCCCCTGCGAACCCCGATGCGGTACGCCGCCAGCAGGTATTCGACCGCCTCGCGTTTCTGCACCGGCCTCAGAACTTTTTTCGGATGACGTCCTGCAGCATTTCCTTGTCCAGACTGAGATCGGCGACCAGCCGTTTCAGGCGGTGATTCTCTTCCTCCAACTGGCGCAGCCGACGCAGTTCCGTCACGCCCATGCCGCCAAACTTCTTCTTCCAGTTGTAAAAAGTGGCTTCAGAAATCCCCATCTTTCTGCACACTTCCTCCACGCGCGTGCCGGTTTCCGCCTGTTTCAGGGCAAATGCGATCTGTTCTTCGGTATAACGTGTCTTTTTCATGTCAGATGACCTCTTTTTTCAGGAGAAGAAAGGCCGAAAACTCTACTTTACGCCGGTACTGAACAAAGGGAAGAGATCACTGTCATTCGGTAAGCGCTCCATCAGCACCGTCTTCCCCTGTATTTTCCTGTTCACGATAATGTCCACTTTCGCGAAAATGGACATTATCCCATGTATGAATACAAACCCTCCCGGCCCTTCATCACCGAGGCGCTCCGCTTAAGGTTCGAAGCCGGTCTTTCTTTCCGCCAAATCGGCGAACAACTTGACGTGGGCATGTCCGCTGTCCATAAACTGGTTCAGCGCTTCCTGCGGGCTAACCTTATGTGGCCGCTTGATGACAGCTGGACTGCTGACAAACTCGAGTTGACGCTCTACCCTTCAACCCGCCCCAGGCCAGACGGCGATGTTCAGCAGCGCAGACCCAATTACTCCAACGGCTTCAAACTCCACCTCGTTGAGCTAACGATGAAACCGGGTGTCAGCGTGGCTCATGTTGCGCGTGCCAACGATATCAATGCCAACCTGCTGTTCAACTGGCGCCATCAATATAAATTGGGGAAACTGACGCCTGATAATCGGCAGGGTGCTGCTCTGATCCCCGTCGCGCTTTCTCCCGCAAAAACGTCTGATTCACCTGTCCCGGCAACGGGCGGCAGCCGTCGCCAAACGGATTTACCCCACACAACAGCGTCAGCATTGACCTGTGAGCTGCTTATGCCCGCCGGAACATTACGCCTGAGTGGTGCTGTCACAGCAGCAATGTTGCAGGCGCTGGTCCGTGAACTGGGTGAGGTTGGAAAACCATGATCACCTTGCCTTCAGGCTCCCGAGTTTGGCTGGTTGCCGGCGTGACCGACATGCGCAACGGCTTCAACGGTCTGGCGTCGCGCGTGCAGAACGTGCTCAACGACGACCCGTTCGGCGGCCATCTGTTCATCTTCCGCGGACGCCGCGGTGACATGATAAAAATACTGTGGGCCGATGAGGATGGCCTTTGCCTGTTCGTCAAGCGCCTGGAGCGCGGTCACTTCGTCTGGCCCTCCGTCAGCGACGGCAAAATCCACCTGACGCCAGCGCAGTTGGCCATGTTGCTCGAAGGCCTCAACTGGAAACACCCTCAGCGCGTATATCCGTCTGGCCTGCGCGTATAACCTGTTGTAATGTTGAGAGATGAAAACCGAAATCCCCGACGACATTGACGCGCTGAAAACCATGGTGCACCAGCAGCAGGTGTTGCTAAAGCAGCTCCAGGCTCAGATGTGCCGCTATGAAGGGCAGGTAGCCGGCTATGAGCGGGAAATCGAACGCCTGAAGAGCCAGCTCGATAAACTTAAACGGATGCTGTTCGGCCAAAGCTCGGAAAAACTGCGCAACAAGCTCGAGAAAAAAATCCGCGAGGCCGAAAAAACGGTTGGACGAAATGGAAGGCCGGCTGCATACCGCCAAGGGGTGTCTGGAGGCCGTAGCAGCGGTAACGGCGGAGTCTGCTGAAACAGGCGTTGTTCCAGAAGGGTCGGCAGAAAAACCGGTCACACCGCGCCCTTCATCGCGCAAGCCGCTGCCGCCGACGTTACCACGTGAGACCGTGCGTATCGAACCGGCGGAAAAGGTCTGCCCGGTCTGCGCCGGCGAATTGGCGGCGCTGGGTGAAACGGTCAGCGATCAGTTGGATATCATCAACAATGCCTTCAGGGTCATCGAAACGGTGCGGCCGAAGCTGGCCTGCCGGAAGTGCGATGCCATCGTGCAGGCCCCCTTGCCGGCGAAGCCGCTGGACCGCAGTTATGCCAGCCCGGGGCTGCTGGCGCGTATCCTGGTGAGTAAATACGTTGAGCATACGCCGCTGTATCGTCAGAGCGAAATCTACGCGCGGCACGGCCTTGAGCTGAGCCGTAACACGATGGTGCGTTGGGTGCAGGCACTGGCGGAAAAACTGAGTCCGCTGGCCGATGCGCTGAACCGGTACATCCTGTCGGCGGGCAAGGTGCATACTGACGATAGTGTGACACGAAGGACGGATCCGGGATGGTTCCGCCCATGCTGTGTCTGAGATGGAAGATGGCCTTCCGTATTCGCCTTACAGGAGGAGGATACAAACCACCTCAGACTGTTGTGGTAAAGAGCCACAGCAGGAAGCGCTGAGGAAAAGGCGACAAGAAGTCGTCAGGTAGGAGCAGAGAAGATGAACGCGAGTGAACCACTGGACAAGTGTCGTTATGTGTAAGCGTTGTCAAAACCGGGTTCTTGTCGTTACCCCGGGATAAGGATGGTGGAAACCTGTTTACTGACCATCTGGCAACCGGCATTGAGGTGGCATGATCTCTGCTCAGGCTCAGATACGGAACGTGTGAACCTGACACGCCGATGCTAAGGGAGAAACTGTGGCAGAACACCGCGCAGAAAGAGTACCGATGCGGCGTACAGGGACGGAGTTCCCCGTAGTAGTGACGAAGGCGCTGTAATGGCGGTGGAGCGAAGGGGGAACGTTATTCAGCTTTGTTTAAAGCAACAACTGTTAACAGGATGATTATTTTGAACAAAGTAAAACCTTATCTGATCGATAAAACCATTATCTGGAGAGCCTGGCTGGCGGTCAAAGCCAACAAGGGATCAGCAGGTGTGGATGGAATGACAATTGAAGCGTTTGAGCATAATCTGGCCCGAAATCTTTACAAGATCTGGAATCGGTTAAGTTCTGGCTGTTATATGCCGCCGCCGGTGAAGCGGGTGGAAATTCCTAAGTCAGACGGGAAAACTCGTCCATTGGGGATCCCCACTGTCAGCGATCGGGTAGCACAGATGGCCGTCAAGATGATACTGGAACCGCAGTGGGACCCGTTGTTCAGCGATTCTTCATTTGGTTACCGACCGGGAAAATCGGCGCATGATGCCGTTGCACAGGCAAAAGCGAACTGCTGGAAATACGAATGGGTGATTGATCTGGATATCAGAGGCTTCTTTGATAATCTTGATCATGCTCTGTTGCTAAAGGCAGTGGATCATCTGCATCCGGCTCCATGGGTCAGGCTATGCATTGTGCGATGGCTGAAAGCTGAGATCATTTTCCCGGACGGGCATCGTCATTCACCAGAAAAGGGTACCCCGCAGGGCGGCGTCATCAGTCCTCTGCTGGCAAATCTTTTTCTGCACTACACCCAGGATAAATGGCTGGAGAAACACTACCCCAATAATTCATGGGAAAGGTATGCTGACGACAGCATTATTCATTGTCGAAGCCGAAGAGAAGCAGGTCTGCTTCTCAGTCAACTCAGAGAACGAATGAAGGCATGCGGGCTGGAACTGCATCCGGAGAAAACCCGAATAGTGAATTGCCATCCGTTGACCAGACGTAAAAACGATGGTCACTATTCCTTCGATTTTCTGGGTTTTACCTTCCGCCGCCGTGCAGCAAGGAAGATTGCAGGCGGTCTGTTCACCGGATTTCTACCGGCGATAAGCAATAAGGCCCAGAAAGCTATTGTCCGGACATTCCGGGCATGGAATATTCAGCGGCTGACAAGCCTGTCGGCAGAAGAAATCGCGGACAGAATTAACCCGCAACTACGTGGATGGATCAATTATTATGGGAAGTTTTATCCAAGTGAAATGAACAGGTTATGGCGAATACTGGACTGGCGGTTGGTAAAGTGGGTCCGGTGCCGCTATAAGCAATACCGGTGGCATCAAAGTCGCGCCAGTGAAGTACTGGAGCGTATCAGACAGCGGAATAAGTCGCTGTTTGCGCACTGGAAGTTCATGATCAGAAAGGGTTGAATAACAGGAGCCGTATGAGGTGAGAGCTTCACGTACGGTTCTGTGAGCGGCTGGAGGGGGCGGTTCCCTCCGGTCTACTCGACCGACGGTGCCGGTACAGGCTCCGGGCAATGGCAAAACACGCACCGCCCGGTTATGGGTCTACGTGCGGGATGACCGAAACGCCGGGGCATCGATGCCACCGGCGGTGTGGTTCGCCTACTCGCCAGACCGCAAGGGTGCACATCCTCAAGGGCACCTAGCGGAATACCGTGGCGTACTGCAGGCGGATGCGTATGGCGGTTATGACGCGCTGTATGAAACCGGTCGAGTGACGGAAGCGGCGTGCCTGGCGCACGCGCGAAGAAAAATCCACGACGAGCATGCCCGGCGCCCAACGGCGCTGACGACCGAGGCGCTCAGACGAATAGCGGAGCTGTATGCCATTGAGGCCGATATCCGGGGCAGCCCGGCGGAAAGTCGGCTGGCGGTCAGGAAAGAAAAGAGCCGGCCGCTGATGCAGTCGCTGTACGAGTGGATCCAGGAACAGATGAAAACGCTGTCTATACACGCAGAAATGGCGAAGGCGTTCGGCTACATGCTGAAGCAGTGGGGTGCGCTGAACGTGTTCTGCGGAGACGGTTGGGTCGAAATCGACAACAACATCGCTGAAAACGCGTTGCGGTGCGTGGCGTTGGGGCGAAAAAACTGGTTGTTCGCGGGCTCGAACAAAGGCGGTGAAGCTGCGGCGATCATCTACAGTCTGCTAGGCACCTGCAAGCTGAATGGCGTGGAGCCAGAGGGCTGGTTGCGCGATGTACTCGGCAAAATCAGCGACTGGCCATCGAACCGGGTGCACGAACTGCTGCCCTGGAACCTCACAACCGTAAAATAATCCTTACGCTACGTCCTACACAGGGCGCTTACCCTGAAGAAAGATGACGCCCTGTCTGGCCTGGCAGTGCTGAAACAGGAAGCAAAAGATTTTCGCTGGCGACAAATGTCCAGTGAACGGGAGAAACGGGGCCAGTTGGCACCGTTATATCAGGTGGCGCGGCAACTGCTGCCCGGACTCGGCGTTTCGCAACAAAATCTGTTGTACTTTGCCAGTCTGGCCAACTTTTACACTATCCACGATCTGCGTAACCTCAGGAAAGAGCAAACCTGGCTATATCTGTTGTGTTATATCTGGCTTCGCTATTATATGGATTGGAAAATCTTGGGATTATTGAGAGCCTCTCCTAATAGAGCACTATGAAACGTATTGATGACAAGCCTAAGGAGATTGTAATGTACGCTCAAAAAAGAAAAGAAACACCTATAGAAATGAAAAATGATGTAACTGATACTCGTAATGACGAAGCTAATATTTGTAATCTTCTCACTGCCCAGCAAGGTTATATTTATATTCCTTTTGCAGCGCCGGACCTGGTTGATCAGAGTCTCGGGTTAAACTTACACCGGCACCTGAAAGGGAAAGCACTTTATCCCTTAATAGGGTCTAATCAAAACGTTCTCGTAGAGATGGAAAAGCTACGCGCCGCCGAGGTCATTAAGCTGACAACACAGATAAATGAAGTCAGTGATCAACTTCAGAAGGTAGATATCAGTCTAAAAAGTGAAGCTGATTGGAATTCTGAGACATTAAGAAATAAAATCTCCCATGAGACATTCGATAGCTTCGTTATTAGTGTCGCAAAATTATCTCAACAGTTGTCTGTATTAAAAAATATGCAGTTTTCCCGCAAATCTTTGAGCCAGTTGTCACCTGAAAGAGATAAACTTTATGTTCTTGGGCACGGCGGAGCTGGAATAGATCTGTTAGCTGCAGATGAGGAGATGACACTGGGCCATATGAGTGCAAAAACGCTCGTTAAGCAGATGGAAAAAGGTGGATTACCAAAAACATTCAAGGATATACGGATAACAGCTTGCTACAGTGCAGACTCAATGAAACCAACATCCTTTTCATCGGAGGAATTGGATGAAACATCAGGTGCACTCAGACAAAAAACAGGAATATTAAGAGAGCTATTTAATCCCCCAACCGATATCACCCCATTAGCAAAGTCAATAAGCAGAGAACTTAATCGGCTCGGGTATAAAAGTACGCGGGTAACAGGATATCATGGTGCCGGGGTGACCTTTAGTCAGAGTGATTATCGTACTCGCCGGATTGAAGGTGTTCTTGATATCCGCAGGTCACTTGTCAAACGTATTTTCTGATAGGTGCTCATTTCTTTTTTTGTAATATATTAGTGTGATTGCTAAGGGATACTGACGTGTGTGATTCATAGACAGGTTCTGTCGCATTAAGACCGCGTCAGGTAACATGCTGTTTTTTTTTATGATTTCACCTGCTCATACCTATGATACGAAAAGCATTCAAACGCCTGCACTGTCCCATCGATGTTATTGCTCAATGCGTTCGATGGTATCTGGCTTATGCCTTTAGCCAGCCTACGCAATCTCGAAGAAATGATGGCGGAGCGCGGCATTATCGTTGGCCATTCTACCCTGCACCGTTGGATTATCCGCCTGGTGCCGCTACTGTATAAGGCTTTTCGTCTACACAAGCGCACTGTGGGTCGGCGGTAGCGCATGGACCAAAATCAAAGCCAGTGGAAATCTCTGTATCGCGCAGTAGATACTGCAGGCCAGACCATCGAATTCCTGCTGATCGCCAAACGGGATACAGCAGCCGCTCTGAGTTTCTTTTCGCAAGGCGATTCGTCACCACGGTAAGTCCGATGTAGTGACTATCGATAAAGTGGTGCCAACACGGCCGCTCTGGCCGTACTTATACCTGATACGGGTTAACGCGAGAAAGCCGATCCCCCACAATCGTATCCCCCGTTTCTGTGGATAACCCATATAATGGTATATTGGGTGCGGTTTTTAACTCTGCATAGGGTGTTTTTAACCCCTGGCGGCGGTTCGACGGGCGACAGCCGCCGCCGGTATTCCGAGCCCCTCCTCTCGGTATTTATCCGTTATACTCCCATTTGCCTATTTTACTGAAGGTGGGGCCGGGCCAGTATCATTATTGTGAGTGATCACCGGGCCCGGAGATGGCAAAAGGGACTTGCGATGATTGAGGGTCTATCGTTTATGCGCTATTTTACCCAGTCTTCCCAGAGCAATGTAGGCACCCGCTCAAACTCCCTGACATTGTTGGTAACCAGGATGGCGTCGGTTGAAATAGCATGACCGGCAATGGCCGCATCGTTGCCGCCAATGGGTGTACCGGCGGCGGCCAGCGCCTGTCTGACCGTCGTGGTGGCGTCTACCGCCGCGCGATCCCAGGGTAATACGGCATCGAGACGCTGACAAAATGCGTCGACCAGCAGGCCATGGCGTGGTGAGGCTTTCTTGCCGATAGCACCAAAGCGCATTTCGGCGTAGGTAATGGCTGATACCACGATACGATTATTCCGCAGCGCACATTGCTGTAACCGATGAATAACCGCCTCCGGCTGTTCACGCATAATAAAAGAGCAGATATTGGTGTCCAGCATATAGGTTTTCTTCATAACCTGACGCGCCCTTCCTCAATAATATCGGGGCGTTCAACCATAAAGTCGCTGTCCGCGTTTTCTTCCGACAAAAAAGAATTCCAGCTGGGTTTGACCGGCCGTAAAATAAGCGTATCCCCTTCCCGAACAATTTCTAGTTCATTCACCCCATCAAAATCCATATCCCGTGGCAGACGAATGGCCCGGTTACTGCCGTTCTTAAAAATGGCGACGGTTCTCATCATCAACTCCTCCTTACTGTTTAAGCCTATGCCCAGTCTATGCTTGAATTGCGCTGATATCAAGCATAGACTGGGCATAGGCTTGGAGAGGGCGTATTGAGGAATACCCTTTCCGCTTTGTGTCATTTCCGGCAAGTCGGCACCCTGCCTCGCTGAATGCCATATGCAGTGTGAGTGCAAACTGATGAGCCACTAGATGAGGTGTTTTGGCCCCGTGAGCTCTCGCACAAAAGCGGTGCTTTGGGATTATTTTGTTTCCGACTTATGGTATACTTCCGAAAGTCGGAAGTATTTTTAGGATCCGCGAGGATCCTTCGACGAATTACTTTTGGTGCAGCTCAGGGCAACATTGGGGATAATTTGGGTGACGGGCGATCGCCATCGATGCACTCTGTGAAAAAACGGGCGTTTTAAGACAAGATTGCGCTACGTGAAATCTGAACGTCGACGTGGGGCGTAGGCGGGGAGATTTTACGTAGCGCTACCAAAGGATATCAGCGAGTTCACGCGAGGAGAAAGACACCATGGGACAGGATCTCACCCCTGAGCAGGCACGGTTTGCCGTGCTGTTGACCGACTCTCCGCGGATCGCCGGGTACTGGGACGTTGATACACGCAGATGTCATGAGAACGCGTTGCGGTCGGCACTGGAGTTCATGAGCCGCGGTGAACGGCAGTTGGCACTGTTCTTCCTGTCGTTGTGGACCGGTAATGATGAGGGGTTTGACCTGCTGGCGGCAGCACGTGTCGTGGATAGCAAACACCGTCAGTTGTTGATCCATTGGCTGCGCGATCCCTTCTGGCCATGATGCAGCGTGCAGGTTACCGGGGAGGACTGGCCACCACCGGCACACCGAATGGCCAAGAAACCCCATTGCTGGACTCACGGGATTATCAGCATGCGCTGACGCTGCGCAAAATGGCGCTGGTTTACGATGAACTGCCGCGTTATCTGCTGGCCCCGGAAGTGGCTGCACTGCTTCACTATCTGCCTGACTGGCCACAGCATGCGCTCATTAATTTGCTGTGGAACACCGGTGCCCGGATCAATGAAGCCCTTTCGCTCAAGCGGCGAGACCTCCGGCTCACCGTGGAGATGCCCCATATCATTCTGCGTACCGCTAAACAACGACGCAGTGGCCCTGGCCGTCCTGCCAAGGGGAAATCGGCCAATCGGCTTATCCCCCTGACCGATCCGCACTTTGTCGACGAACTGCGACGACTGTTCGCCAGTACCAAGGAACAGTTTGAGATCGATGTACAAACGGGCGAGCGTACCCCCTTGCCGATTTGGCAAACCACCGATCGCACGGTACGCAACTGGCTCACGAAAGCCGAACGGCAGGCTAACAGCGAGGGCATTCATTTTAGCGTGCCGGTGACACCGCATGTTTTTCGGCACAGCTACGCGATGCATATGCTCTATCAGGGCACGCCGCTGAAGGTGTTGCAGGGGCTGATGGGCCACGAAAAAGGGGAAAGCACGGAAGTGTATACCCGGGTGTTTGCGCTCGATATCGTGGCCAACCGCCAGGTACAGTTCACTCTGTCGACGCAGGATGCGCTCACGATGATACGGGAGGTTGAAGCGTCCCTAGGCACTGGGCGTAACGAATAAAGTGCTAACGCTCTGCGGTTGTTCAAATACCTCCGCCCTCAGGTGAACAGCCAGGACGGAGATATTTCACTGTGAATTCCGAGTTGCTTGAGAGCCTGACATGCACACAGCACCAGAGCTGTGGCGTGAGGGAGTTGGGCGTATAGGAGCTTATGACATGATGAGAGGACGGCAGTTTTCCTGGAAGAATGCCTTTTTCTCTATGGTCATGTCATTTTTTAATGGGTTTTTTAGCGCTCCTCACTAACCCAACCTTGTGGCGGCTGCTTTGTAAACTTCCAGCCGTTCGCGTTTACCTACAGCAAGGACGAGGATCACAACAGTTTCATCCTCGACCTTGTAGACTAGCCGATAACCGGATGCGCGGAGCTTGATCTTATAGCAATCAGGTAAGGAGTGCAGTCGGTTAGCCTCAATGTGTGGTGCCTCAACAATCTGCGCCAGCTTCTTTTTAAACTGTTGACGTACAGTCTCACCTAATTTTTTCCACTCTTTGAAGGCTGCATTGTCAAAGTCAATCTTATAAGTCATCGAGTGTTACTCGGATCCGTTTGCCAGGATTCGCCAGACGTTCACGCGCTAACTCGATGATATCTGCGTCTTCATCAGCCAGTAATGCCACCTGAACCGGAAGGCGGTTATTTTGTGCAACGTATTCAAGTACCATACGTACAGCTTCCGAGGCTGTGATCCCCAATCCGTCTAGCGCTACACCGGCCCGGGCCTTTAAGTCATCGTCGATACGAATATTCATTGTACCCATGTCGATATCTCCAGGTGGTTACGTTTGTATATACATAATAAGGTATAGCCGACAATAAATAAAGTATATGTGGTCCTTTGCTTCACAGTAGCGCCGTCTTCTGCCTGGGATCTATAGCTTTAAAAGGAGCATCTTGGTTTTAAAGGAAATATGCGGAATTTCAACCGCTCCTCATTTCTGCATGATGCTGCTGAAGGTGAATCATCGTCATGGTTAGTTCGTGAGAAATTTACTTTTAATTAGGTTGATTTTTTATCTTTTATGCAAGATTATTGGTTTAATTCAGATAAGCTACATAAATGTGGAGTTGGTGATTATGGATTCTCATCAGACAGAGAAAGTCGCATTACGTGCCGAAAAAATGCTGTCCGCGTTGACTGAGCAGATACAACTTCAGAAAGAAGAGCTCAAGGAAAACGAGTATTTTCAGGTGTATTCTAAAGCTGCCGTGGCAAAATTTCCAAAACTGACGCGTGCTAACGTGGACTATACCGTCAGCGAGATGGAAAATGGCGGTTATGTCTTCGAGAAACGTGCGGCCGGTTCGTCCACCAAGTACGCGATGACCGTCCAGAATATTGTCGATATTTATCATCACCGAGGTGTCCCTAAATATCGCGATCGCCATCCTGAAGCAATGACTCTTTTTGTCGGCAACTTAAAGGGCGGGGTCTCAAAGACCGTTTCTACGGTATCACTGGCTCATGCACTGCGTGCCCACCCTCACCTCCTTTTTGAAGATTTACGCGTCCTAGTCATTGATCTGGATCCGCAGTCATCGGCCACTATGTTTTTGAACCATACCCGTGCTGTGGGCTTGGTTGAGACAACCTCTGCACAGGCCATGCTCCAAAACGTCAGTCGGGAAGAGTTGCTCAATGAGTTCATCGTGCCGTCTGTTGTACCCGGCGTCGACGTTCTTCCCGCATCCATCGATGATGCTTTCATCGCTTCAGGTTGGGAAAGTTTGTGTGCCGAGCATTTACCTGGCCAAAACCCCCATGCTGTCTTGCGTGAGAACATCATTGATAAACTGAAGTCTGATTATGACTTTATCTTTGTCGACAGCGGCCCTCACCTGGATGCATTCCTCAAGAACGCGATTGCGGCCGCCGATCTCCTGATGACGCCGATCCCGCCTGCACAGGTGGATTTCCACTCGACATTGAAGTACCTGACCCGTCTGCCTGAGCTGGTCAGTATCATTGAAGCCTCTGGTTGCCCGTGCCGGTTGCAGGGAAACATCGGTTTTATGTCTAAACTGTCCAACAAGCCCGATCACAAAGTCTGCCACAGTCTCGCGAAAGAGATTTTTGGCGGAGACATGCTCGATGCGGCTTTGCCACGCCTTGATGGTTTTGAACGTTGTGGCGAATCGTTTGATACAGTGATCTCCGCGAATCCGGCGACCTACGTGGGGAGCAGCGAGGCATTGAAAAATGCGCGTACTGCTGCTGAAGACTTTGCCAAAGCGGTATTTGACCGCATTGAATTTATCCGAATGAATTGAGGTGCCCGATGAGCACAAAACGTCTGACAATCGGGCGCACGTTTAGTGCGCCAGTTCTTAACAGCGAAGCCGAACCAGAAGCATTCAAGCAGGTCTTTACCCTGTCGTCTGGCAGGAAGGTTGTCTTCACCAAAGTGACCGTGCCGGCGGTAGAGGTTGAAACCAAAACGTATGTGACCCAGGAAGTCAACGGACGTGATCAGTCTGCGCTCACTCCTGAATCTCTTCAGGATATTACGCGGACCATCAGCCTGCAGCAGTTTTTCCCTGCCATTGGTGTCCGTCGCGATAATCGTATCGAGATCCTGGATGGCTCACGTCGTCGTGCTTCTGTCATTCTCAAACATGTCGGTCTGGATATTTTAGTCACAGATGAGCCACTCTCGGTCAGCGAAGCCAGAAAGCTGGCCCAGGATATTCAAACGGCTCGAGAACATAACATTCGTGAAGTGGGAACGCGGCTACTGGCCCTTAAGCAAAGTGGACTGACACAAAAAGAAATCGCTGAAGCAGAGGGATTGTCGCAAGCCAAAGTTACGCGAGCGTTGCAGGCAGCCAGTGTATCTTCTGAGTTGCTATCCCTTTTCCCGATCCAATCTGAACTGTCTTTTTCTGACTATAAAGTGTTGCTGACGGCAGAAGAATTGTTGGTCAGCAATCAACGTTCAGTATCAGAACTCATCGAAAATATCAGTAGCGTCGTCAGTGGGATCCGTGAGCCGTCATTGCTGGCCGCTGATGAGGTTAAGACTAAAATCCTCACGGCAATACGGGATGAAGCCACAGTATTGGGAGAGCCAGCGAAAGGAGAAGCAGCTGTCATCACCCCACTCTGGCAATTTTCTGACAAGAACAAGTATGCCCGCAAGAAGATCCGGGGGCGCATGTTTAGCTATGAATTTAACCGTGTTTCGCCCGAACTGCAGGGTGCTATTGATGATGCGGTGAAGGCTGTCTTGGCCAAGCATCTGAAATCATAATTGAAAATGTTCCCCACAAGTTTTTTAGTGTTAACTTTTTAAAAATAATAACTTTTCTATGGGGATTTCAGTCTGAAATCTCCACAGTTGTATCACCCATCACCCATCACCCATCACCCATCACCCATCACTCAGATACCTATGTAAACGCCCGGTGAACTCACATTGTTAATCCTTGTGCGACTCGGCACGCTTGAACCTCATTGTTCACTACGCAGGGTCCCCCATGCCAAAATCTCGCCATACCATCCAACAACAGCAGCAACATGTCGCCGACTGGCAACTCAGCGGTCTGTCCCGCACTCAGTACAGCCTGCAACACCATCTCAATGTCAAAACCTTTTGCAACTGGGTCGGCAAGTGGACCAAAATCCCAACGTCACCGGCCGCCGGATCCCATTTTATTCCGGCGACTGTTGCCCCTGAAGAGGCGCTGTTATCCCTCCCCAACATAGATCGGCATATGCCTGCCATTATCCTGAATTTAAAACGGTGCTCCATCACCTGCCAGCCCAGCCAGTTGCCGGCCATCATGGCGGAGCTCAACCTATGCTGATGCCTCATGCCATCTGGCTGGCCCGTGAGCCAACCGATATGCGCCGGGGTATTGATACCCTGACCCGGCTGGCCGATGAATACTTGCCCTCGCCCTTACCGCCGGGAACCGCGGTGGTCTTCTGCAACAAGGCACGCTCACGCATCAAGGTGTTGCAGTGGGACAAGCACGGCGTCTGGCTGTGCACCCGCCGGTTGCATCAGGGCCACTTCACCTGGCCCCGGCCTGGGGATACCGCCTGGCCGCTGACGGCAGAGCAGTTCGCCTGGCTGACCAAGGGGGTGGACTGGCAACAGGTTGAGGGTCTTGACCTGCCGGGCTGGGAAACCTGAGACGTTAAACGTTAACGTCATGATATGACGTGATTATCACCGTCCGTTATGTCAAGCTGCTGATATGGATATCGACGCGCTGTTTACCACACAAGACCCCCATGAGTTACGTGTCCGGGCACTGGCCCTGCTCGAGGCTCAGGCTCACTACATCCAGGCCCTGGAAGACGCGCTGAAGGCCGGCCGTCGCTGGCGCTTCGGCCGTAAAAGTGAAGCCTTTCAGGGCGAACAGCGCAGCCTGGCGGAAGAGGATGTCGATGCCGACACCGCCGACCTGGAACAGCAGTTGGCGGCCGTGTTGCCGGCAGGCAAGGTGCCCCCTGCCACACCGCCCAAACGCCAGCCATTGCCGCCAGAGTTACCCCGTGAAACGGTCCGCCTTGACCTGAGCAGTCCTGACTGCCTCGACTGCGGCCACGCCCTGCGCCCCCTGCGTGATGAGGTGAGCGAACGGCTGGAGTACATTCCGGCCCGGGTGGTGGTGCATCGCACGGTGCGCCCGCACTACAGCTGTCCCTGCTGTGAAACCGTCCATGCCGTTCCATTACCGCTTCAGCTTATCGAAAAAGGCCAGCCCGGTCCGGGGTTGTTGGCCCAGGTCACCGTAGTGTCGCTACCGATGTAAAACTGGCCCACCTGCCGATGTAAATCTGACCCACCTAGGGTAAAAATGGCAGTTTTAAGGCACTGCCAATGATGACATTGGAGACCAGAGTGGAGATTAGTGTTTTACACCGTCAGGGCATGTCGATACGCGCCATCGCGCGCCAGCTTTCATGCTCTCGTGAGACCGTTCGCAGATATATCCGTAGCCCGCTGCCCGTAGCGGATATGCGCTACAAGCCTCGCGCACCCAGACCCTGCAAGCTTGACCCGTTCAAGACCTATATCCTTGAGCGCGTGGCCGCTGCCAGGCCCCAGTGGATACCCGCCAGTGTGCTGCTGCGTGAGATCCGTCAGCGTGGTTACGAGGGCGGTTACAGCATGCTGACCGCTTTCCTGCACCCCATGAAGCAGCCCGTTACTGAAGAGGTCACGCGCTTCGAGACCGAGCCTGGCTTTCAGATGCAGGTTGATTTCACCATCATCAGGCTCGGTCATAACCCACTGCTGGCCTTCGTCGCCACGCTGGGCTGGAGCCGCGCAACTTTCGTCAAGTTCTACAGCAACCAGGACTCCGCTGCCTGGTGTGACGGCATTGAGTCTGCACTCAGGTTCTTCGGCGGGACGCCGCATCAGCTGCTGTTCGACAACGCCAAGGCCATCATCATTGAGCGCGATGTCTACGGCCCCGGCAAGCATCGCTGGAACCCACAGTTGATGCACGTTGCCGAGAAGTATGCCTTTACCCCCAAGGTCTGCCGCCCCTATCGCGCCAAGACCAAGGGCAAGGTTGAGCGGTTTAACCATTACCTCAAGAACAGCTTTATCGTGCCCCTTACCGTGACCTTCCGGCAAGCCGGGCTGGTACTGGATGTTCCCGCTGCCAACGCTCGCATTGGCGAGTGGCTGGTCACCGTTGCGAACACGCGAGTTCATGGCACCACAGGCGTACCGCCTGAGCAGCGCATGCCGCGCGAACGCGCAGCATTATTGCCGTTACCGAAGGTGACGTTGGCATTGCCTGCCCCCGTCCCAACACTCAAGCAGCGTCCGCTGCCGACCGAGAGCCTGCAACATCCTCTTGCAACGTATCAGGCCTTGCTGGAGGTGCCAGCATGAACCTTCAGCATGATCGTATTACAGCGCTTTGCGAACAACTCAAGCTCGACCGCCTGCCGGCAGAGTGGCCCGGTGTGGCACAGGCGACCATCGACAACAGCGGCACACATGCCGACTTCCTGGAAGCCGTTTTGCAGCTCCAGCATGATGGCCTGAACGAACGGCGTCGGCAGACCATTTTGCGGTTATCAGGCCTGCCGGTGATAAAAACACTGGAGCAGTTCGATTACGCCTATGCCAGCGGCGTTCCACGAAGCCAGATCCAGGAGTTAGCGGGTCTTGCATTTATAGAGCGTCAGGAGAACGTTGTCCTGCTCGGGCCTTCTGGCGTCGGCAAGACGCACCTGGCGACCGCGATTGGCTATAAAGCCGCGATGGCGGGTTTAAGCATTCGGTTCATCACCGCCGCCGATATGATGCTGCAACTGATGGCGTCACACCGTCAGGGTGATCTGAAGGGCTACCTGAACCGCGTCGTAGGTAAGCCTAAGTTGTTGATCATCGACGAAGTGGGCTATCTGCCGTTCGGCAAAATGGAGGCGAACCTGTTCTTCCAGGTTGTCGCTAAACGGTATGAGTCAGGCAGCGTGATCCTGACCAGCAACCTGCCGTTTACGCAGTGGTCAGGAACGTTTGGTGATGACGAGACGCTGACGGCGGCAATGCTGGATCGGCTGCTTCACCATGCGCATATCGCGCAAATCAGCGGTCAAAGCTATCGACTGAAAGATAAGCTGAAAAGCGGCCAACTCCAGAAGAAAACGAAAGCAACAGCGCTCGAGTAATTCAAAGGGGGTGGGTCAGTTTTACTTTGGCAGGGGGGGGTCAGAATTCGATCGGTATTGACAGTAGCCAAATGCAGTGACCATCTGCCGCTATACCGTCAGCAGAAAATCTACCTGCGTCACGGTATCGATATTCCCTGCAGCACGCTGGCCGGTTGGTTCGGTGCGGTGGGGGCGGCACTGAAGCCACTGGCTGACGCCCTGCGACAGGACCTGCTGCAGCAAGCAGTGCTGCAGGCGGATGAGACACCATTACTGTTGCTCAATCCCGAAAAAGGTCACAGCCAGAAGGGGTATCTGTGGGCCTACGTCAGCGCCGCCGGGGCTGACAGGGCGGTGGTGGTGTATGACTGCCAGCCGGGCCGCAGTGGCACCTATGCCAGCACGATGCTGGATAGCTGGCAGGGTACGTTGGTCGTGGACGGCTATGCCGGTTACCGGGCGCTGTTCGGCGAAGGCCGTGTTAAGGAAGCCGGCTGCTGGGCGCATGTGCGTCGGAAGTTCTTCGACCAGCACAAGGCGAACGGCAGTCCGGTGGCAGAAATCGCCCTGGCCACTATCCGCGAGCTGTACAAACTGGAGCGGCGGATAAAACAGCGCCCGGCAGAACAACGACGACGATGGCGACAACGTTATGCCAAACCGCGGTTGAAGGCGTTTGAAAGCTGGTTGCAACTGAAACAGCAGAAGACGGCACCGAACTCGGGGATACGCAAGGCCATTGATTATGCGCTGAAGCGGTGGGCGGCGTTGCTGGTGTACCTGGAGGATGGTCGAGTACCGATAGACAACAACCGGACGGAGAACGTGATACGTCCGGTGGCGGTGGGGCGTAAAAACTGGCTCTTCGCAGGCAGTCTGCGAGCGGGTCAGCGAATGGCTAATATCCTGAGTCTGCTGGAGACGGCAAAGCTGAACGGTCTGGAGCCGTATGCCTGGTTGCGTGATGTGCTGACGCGGTTGCCGTCGTGGCCGAACCGGCGGCTGAATGAGCTGCTGCCGTACGCCGGCAATACCTTCCGTTAATCCTCTGAAAATCCAAAGCACAGACTCACTTTGCAACGCAAGGTGATCTTGACCCACCATCTCCGGACAGCTTTTGTATCTTAGGTTAACGATGCACGTTGCCGCCGGTATTCTCTCGGAGAGTGATATCCCAGCGCACTGTGCGGGTGGTTTTCATTGTAATGCGTGAACGCCGCTGCAAGGTTTCGCAGGGCTGTTCTCACATCCGGTTTCGGCATGAACGCGATATAGTCTTCCTTCATCGTCTTCACGAACCGTTCGGCCATGCCATTGCTCTGCGGGCTGCTCACCGCTGTTGTACACGGCTCCAGATTCAGCTCTTTGGCGAACCTCCGCGTTTCATGCGCGGTATATGCTGAACCGTTGTCCGTCAGCCACTGCACTGGTGTTTCCGGCAGCCTGTCGCCGAAGCGCTTTTCCACCGACCTCAGCATCACATCCTGCACCGTCGAACTGTCGTAGCCTCCGGTGCTTGCAGCCCAGTCTATGGCCTCTCTGTCGCAACAGTCCAGCGCGAACGTAACCCGCAGTTTTTCTCCGTTGTCACAGCCGAACTCGAAGCCATCTGAACACCAGCGCATATCGCTTTCTGCCACCGCTATTTTGCCCTTATGTTCACGCTTTGGCCGCTCTGGTTTGTCATGCAATAACAACAGATTATGCTCGCTCATTATCCTGTAAAGCCGTTTGGCGTTCACGGGTGTCAGCCCCTCTGTGCGACGTTGCTTACGCAGGATGCCCCACACACGGCGATAGCCGTAACTGGGCATATCGCTGATGATATCGAGGAGCTCTGACAGTATTTCAGCGTCTGCTTCATCATTACGCCGCTTACAGCGCCTGTCCTGCCAGTCGGCAGAACGGTTAATTCGCAGTGACAGCTGCGCACGCGACACGCCCATGGTGCGGCTGACCAGGGCTATTCCCCGTCCTTTGGCAACAAGGGCGCGTGCGCTATCCATTTTCGCGACTGACCGTACTCCACAGCTTCTTTCAGGATCTCAACTTCCATCGTCTTCTTGCCCAGCAGGCGCTGAAGCTCCCGGACCTGCTTCAGAGCAGCAGTAAGCTCAGAAGCTGGAACGACTTCTTCTCCGGCCGCAACGGCGGTGAGGCTGCCTTCCTGATACTGCTTCTTCCACTTAAACAGCAGGCTGGGCTGGATGCCATGCAGGCGGGCGACATGGGAGACATTCATGCCTGGCTCCATCGTCTGCTGGATAATGGCGATCTTTTCCTGAGGAGTTTTACGTTTACGGACTTCTTGCCCTAACAGGATCCCGGTCATCTCAAAATTGGTGTTAGTGTTAGACATATATTCAAGCCTATCTCTTATCTGGAGATACAGCTACTGTCTGGTGTTTCAGGGGGCTACATCACTTTGCAACGCAAGGTGAGTTCACCGCGTGCTTACTTTCCTAACCATGAACGCCTTAATGCGACACAACCGAAAATATGGCTGTGTTAATCAGCGGTAAATTGATTGGTCCAAATGGCGATCCGCGCCCCGGTGTAACCATTATGCTGACAGTGGTCAAGACATCATCGGCAGTAGCTCACCTTACGCCATCAAGCTCCACAACTGGCCCAGAAGAGTTTGTTCCGTCTAAGCCAGGCGACCACCGATCCGTAATTGACCGTATTTACATCTATCAGCGTTGGCTTTTGTATGGAAAAGTAAATAGAAATGTCAAGAGTCAGAGTTGAATCGGGTGAAAACACCCGAGTAAAAAACTAATTGCAATTGAATGTAATGTTTTTTTCATAAACAAATATTTGTTTGTCGCCAACCTTAATAACTTTAGATGGTTTGCCAAACTCTTTTATTGTAATGTCTCGCATTAAGTTATCGTCAGTTATTATGAAGTTACCGCCGCGCTCGTACCACTCGGCTTTCGACAGCCACTTATAGCATGCGAGGGCATTCAAGTCTCTGTTTACATCAAGTGGAGCAATTGATACGTCACCATCAATACTAACAGATGAAGCAAACCAAAATGAGGCGTATCCGTTTTTTAGATTACTTTCTCGGATTGAGTTTTTTATCTGGTTTATGATATCACTCGATATGTCTTTTTTCTCACTGAGCACAACGGAAGAAAGAAGCATAGCAATTACAAAAAAACCAAGCGTGGAAAAACCCCACCCTTTTGATAAGGAAGATCTACCAATGACTACGGGCGCTAGAATAAAGAAAGGAACTATGTACCTTATTGTATATTCATCTATTGGTCTATTACTGGAAAGGTAAGCTGGAACCATCACTAGGCAGGCTATGCATATGGCCATGTTCAACATCGAGGTAGAGAATATTTCCTTTATTGATAATACGGAAAAGATAATTAAAACAATCAAAATAATGAAGCAAAAAACAGAAAATATAGCTGTAATATCGGATGGTGGCTTCCCAAAAAAGAAGGCTCCACTATAGAGGAGTAGTCCTTTCGCGAAGAGATACAGGTTTTTCCCAATGTCATCAAAGGCAACAAATGTTGGATCTGGAACCCCTGGAAGTATAAACCACGCATTGGCGTTTACAAATGCAATCATAAGCTTTGATGCTATATATGAAAATATTGTGGAAAAAAATATTGTAGTATATATAAATGTTTTATTCTTTAAGGCAAAATAAAATGAAGATATTAATATTGGTAAAGCTATAAGTAGTTTTATTACATCATCACTGAAACACGTCAATGTTAACGATAATGTATAAATAATTATTGAGAATGATGAGTGTGTTTTAATGTAACGTTCAATCATTATGAAGCATAAGAGCATGGATACATATGTACCGACATGTATGACCGGTATTAATGTATTAAGTGCAGAGAATTCAGATGGGATAGCTACGCAAAACGTAATCACCCAAAGTGAGCTGGCGTGTTCTTTTGATAGATGAAACACCATCAATGTTACCATTGAATACATTATAGCTGGTATTAAATATGCTTGATATGGGCCATACCAGAAAAGCTTTGAGGTAATGCCGTACCAAATTATGTCTGTAAAATAGAATGATACAGTAGAAAGATGCCAGCCGCTAAGAGTCCAGTTCCCGTTGGCCATGTCATTGCCTTCTAGCAATCCTGAAACGGCATCAGAACTTGGCAGGATCTGGCTGGAAATATATGCATAGAAAGAAGTTAAAACTATAAATGCAATTGAGTAAAATCCTGTTTTTTTCAAAGTTCCTGGCATTTCATTTTTCCTTTAATATATATCTTGGCCTTTGCTTAACTTCGATGTAAATCCTTCCTATATATTCACCTAGGACACCTATACCAATTAACTGCACTCCACCTAGAAAAAGAATAGACACAAGTAACGATGGATATCCTCTTACAGGGTTTCCAAAAGCAAGAGTGTTAAATATCATCCACGCACCGTAAACTAAAGATAAAGTTGCAATAAAAAACCCTATATAAGTCCATATGCGTAATGGAACGGTAGAGAAGCTAGTAATTCCCTCAAGCGCTAGATTCCACAATTTCCAACCATTGAACTTAGAGGTTCCGGCTACTCGTTCAGCACGCGAATACTCAACGAGTTCGGTTTGGCCGCCAACCCACGATAGAACGCCCTTCATAAAAAGATTTCGTTCTGGCATCTCTTTGATTTTTTCTACGACTTCTCGAGACATCAGGCGGAAATCGCCAACATTTTCTTCAATCTTAGGTGAGCTAATTTTGTTGTGTAACTTGTAGAACAATTCTGCAGATTTTCTCTTAAGTCTGCTATCACTTGATCTGTCTATCCTCTTGGCTAATACCATGTCAGCCCCATGGAGCCATTTATCGATCAACCGGGGAATTACACAAATTGGATCCTGCAAATCAACATCTATTGGTATAATAGCATCTCCGGTAGCGGCCTCCAAGCCAGCCAATAGTGCGGGCTCTTTTCCGAAATTCCGGGAAAAGTTTACTGCTTTTACTTTGGGGTCATTGACAGCCAGCGAAGAAATTATTTCTTCTGTCGTATCTGAGCTGCCATCGTTTACGAAAACGATCTCAACATCTATATGCTCAAAAGATTTTAATTTACGGACAGATTGATAGAAAAGAGGAATTGCTTCTTCCTCGTTAAATACGGGAACTACAAGTGAAATTTTCATTTATCTTCCCTAAAGACAACTAACTTAGAATAAATGAAGCCACAGATCAGGCTGAACACTGAAAAAGTAACGAGAGTTACAATTGGTGGGGCATGTAGCGTATCTGCTGCCCAACCTACAGAGAATGCCATACCACCCATAAACAACACATAAACCGTATAGCGGTTTGTCGTAGCTTGTGCTTTGAACGTCCACTTGGCGTTAGCAAAGAACGAAACGGTCACAGCGATGCTGAGAGCGACAACATTAGAAACTGATTGTGAGAAGCCGCTAAAGAGCATGAGCGCAAAAACAGCCCAATGAGCACAGGTGTTCATTACACCTACTGATATATAACGTAAAAAGGTATTCAATGCGCAAAATTTTTAAAATTAGATTTACTGTATTTAGTCACGGCTTCATGCTGAAGGCAAATTTTTCTAGGCCATGTACATGAGAATATATGTATTGCGCTTTCTTGCTGTTGGTACCCATTGAAAATCAAATCCACCCGGGGTAACACGGGCCATTTTACGCCAGCGGCCGAGGCCGCAAGGTTCTGTCGCATTAGCACTGGCAGGTTAGCCAACGTTGCGCTGCCGATATTGTGCACTTGAGCGTCAGCTCTCCTTGCGCCGGCACCGAACCGCTCGGTGAAATACTGACGTTCTGGCCCACCGGCCTGACGGTCACGTTGACCGTGACTTCTGCTGCTGCGGTATCCAGCATCGGTCCAGAATTGGCATGAGCGACGGCCAGCCCCTTGTCGTCGGCGGTGTCCGGCAACAGGGGCGCGTCCATTGCCATCCGGACGTTCTTGCCTGTCTCGCATGACGGCGTTCACGCCCCAGCCTCCTCCGGGGGCGGCAAATCGGGGGCATTGCCGGTCAGCGGGGATAGCCATAGGCGTTCGTTAAGCAGTTGACTGGCAAACGTATCACGCCCCCCTGTCAGCACGCCCGACGCGTTTCTGCCCCTATCCTCGATATGCACCCCCAAACAGAAACTGTGGTCACATTTGGCACTGATTTCCATGTAACCCAACCCGACACCATACGGTGTCGTCCTGAAGGTCAGCGTGAGATCGTAAGCACCGTACATCCCCGACGCCGCGGTGGGGTAGGGAATGGCGAGCATCAGGGTGACACTGCTGTTTTCACTGTCCCTCATGCTGTAAACATTAAAATCCAGCGCCACGCGGGCGCCAGAAGCAATGGTGATATCGGAAGCCGTTCTTTCGTTTTCTCGGGCAACCGGGGTGCCCCCCCCTTGGTGACATAAACCCCCCGACTGTCTATTTGCCGGAGAGTAATCGGCTCACTGACATGGCCGACATTATCAATGCCAACCCTGAACAAATTGATGGGACCGCTCTGCATGGATGTCATTGCCGTCACGAAAACCCCCCTGACTATGCTATCGCCTATCAACGCCATGGCGTTGATAGGGGTGACAATGTCGCCCCGGACATCGGGGGGGAGCTGACGGGCAAGCAGCAGCGGCGCGGTTTGGTTGTCAAGGTACGCAATGGTCGAAAGCCACAATGTCCAGTGACTCCCTGACGTGTCGAACCTCATGCTCAGGTTCCCCTCGTCGGGCCGGGCCTGCACGTCGGATTTGACCTTGATGTCAAAGGTGGCAGCGATGTGCTGCCAGTCACTGCCCCCATGCTCGACGAACACAATCTGACCTGACCAGGGGGCGGTGCTGTTTGACGCCGCTCCGCGTCGGGGCCCCGGGCTCGCGTGTCCGGCGGCCAGCATCAACCCACTCCACGGCGGGTTGCTATCACTGTCGGTAAACCAATCCAGCATGTCGTTCGACTCCAGGCTCAGTTGCAGGGGGCCCCTGGCGTTATACGCCACGTCATAACTCACCCCGTAAACACCAAGGGCGGGCTGAACGTATTGCTGGAAACGGATTTTATCAAGGATAAGCGTCGCTATCTCAACCGGGATCTGTGCGGTGACCGCGTTTTCCCTCAGCATGCCATCTCCATGTTGATAACAGTCGATAACCCCCGCGGCCCTTTCTCTCAGCACAAAGAGGCTCACAATGCGGTCAATCTCTTCATCTGACAAATTCACCTGGTCAGGTGTCAGCTGCTCTATCCCCATCGCCATCGCGCGCGGATGACGGTATGGTTCCCCGCGGGCACGGCCCGAGGACTCACCGGGGGGGCGGGCTAAGGCGGCTTGCTCCCTGTTCAGATGCTGCAACAGCACAATCGCCTGGCCTAACAACACCTTCTGATGTTGTTTGATCCCGTTGAACAAGATGCCAAACCTGATTGCCGTGGCAAACTCGGCAGCTTCACCATCAGAATACGCCACGGCGTACAACCGGGAGAGCCGGCAGTGAGGCCCCCCCTCCCACTGGCAACGCCTGACCTTCTGCCAATTGCTGCCATGGACTTTTTTAATCACCCCGGCCCAGCGTTTGTTTTGACAATTAATGGCGGCAACTATCGAGGCCTTGGTGACGTCCCCCAGGCTGGAAAGGCTGTGCGCCAATTTGTTCAATTGCGCCTGACGCCCGCGCGCCCTCTTGGGTAAGACAGAATGTTTTTTCCCGAAAAGGCGCTGAAACCCCTGGAGCTCCCTGTAAAGACGCTCCATCGCCCTGTTGGCACCTTGCAAGGTCGTTCACGGGGTCGAGTCCGTCAAGGTGGTGTAAATTCAGTTACAGCCTTCCGGTCCGGTAATGGGCCTGTTATGCGCTGATTGGCAGCGCCTCGATAACGTCGTCTTCAGCGGCCGACTCTATCTCCGCCATACTGTGTTGCGGCAGGTAGCGGTTCTGCAGCAGCCATTCTTCGTTCTGCTCCGTCAGGACCGCTCCCAGCAGCCGCATGATGCTCTCTTCGTTGGGGAAGATGCCCACCACGTCGGCACGCCGCTTCACCTCTTTGTTCAGGCGCTCCAGCGTGTTGGTCGAGTGGATTTTCACACGGTGCGCCTTCGGGAAGCCGAAGTACGCCAGCACGTCCGCTTCCGCTTCGTCCATCATCTCCGTGACCGCCGGGAAGCTCTTTTCCAGCTGGGCCGCAACCTCGCGCCAGGTGGCGTGGGCGCTTTTCTCCTCGGTCTGTACGAATACCTGCTGCAGAGCGGCGCGGACCACCGACTGGCTGGCCCTGCTGACGCGCCCCAGCACGTTGCGCATGAAGTGGACCCGACAGCGCTGCCAGCTTGCACAGAACACCTGTCGTATCGCCGCCTTAAGGCCGCTGTGCGAGTCGGAGATAACCAGCTTCACACCTTCCAGACCGCGCTCCTTCAGGCTCAGCAGGAAGGCCAGCCAGAACGCCTTGGCTTCTGATTCACCGATGCCCATCCCGATAATCTCCCGGCGACCGTCCGAGCTGACCGCGCAGGCGATTATTACCGCCACGTTGACCACCCGGCCGTTCTTGCGCACCTTCACGTAGGTCGCATCCAGCCACAAGTAGGGCCATTCCCCTTCCAGCGGCCGCTGCAGGAACGCCTGTACGCGCTCATCGATGCCGCGGCAGATGGATGACACCTGGCTGCGGGAGATACCGGTCATCCCCATCGACTGGACCAGGGCGTCAACCTTGCGGGTCGAGACGCCGTTTATCCATGCTTCCTGGATAACCGCGTTAAGCGCCTTCTCCGAGAGCCTGCGGGCCTCGAGGAAGGGCGGGAAGTAGGTGCCTTCCCGCAGCTTCGGGATACGCAGGTCCAGCGTGCCGAGGCGGGTGTTGTACTGACGGTCACGGTAGCCGTTGCGGTAGGTCTCGCGCTCATCACTGCGCTCATGGGGCTCTGCGTTGATGCGCGCAGTGACGTCAGCTTCCATGATGCGGTTGAGCATAAACTCGGTGAGCTCACGTAAAAAATCCTCGCCGCCAAGTTGCGCCAGGGTGTTGCTGAATGTCATGCTGTGGTCAGCCATCGGTTGACTCCTTTTAAGATAATTGTCTTTGCAAACTATTACCTTACCGGATAAGCCGATGGCTCTCACCATCCTTCCGAATTTACACCACGTCCCTGGACTCTACCCTCACTTAAAATCTGGGTGATGTCGATTTTGTCCAGAGAGACTTTCTGAGACAGTGATTTTTGTACCAGCGCCTTGTAGTGGTTCATATTTTCGTTATTAATCTCTCTCGTCAACGACGTGCATTCCTGAGCGGCATGGGCAGAATGCATTATGAAAAGCAAAGTCATTAACAATGCGGAATTCATTTTCATTTATAGGGCTCCAGAGCAGGGTTGGTTAACATCAGTGTATAACAGGGTTTCATACGGCATGCTGTTGCAGTCATAAATATGAGGCCTGGGGATATCCCCCTCAGACGCTCAACCTGACGGGCGTGGATTTTTCGACGCATGTGAGGGTTATCATCCAACCGGCCACACAGGCATGTACTCCGCCAGACCGGGTTATTGAGGCGCGGGTATCACCCTGTGTATTTCCTTTACCTCAACACATTAACTGAATCAAGGTTCGGGTCAATTCGTCGTAATAAGTTGTCCGTCATTCGGGTTTGGCTTGCTCCGGACCATGGTAACGAAATGCCTTGCCCTTATTTTTTGCATCATCGTGACACAGGGAGGCGTGAATATACCGAGCTTCACGCTATTCACGCATTAAACGATGTCTGTATCCATGCTTCGAGGGCTTTTACATGCATATCAAGCGCCTCCGCAATCACGGCCAAATCTCGTTGGTGGAATTCCCGCTGACAGGTTTTCAAATGCTGTTGCACCAGTAGAGGATCAACCGTGCCCTGGGCAATAAGCGCCCCCAACAATGCGCTCCATGCCGTTTTATTGGCCATAATCGCTGCGACCAGCGTTTCGTTATTGTTGAACATACAAATCTCCTTTTTGATGTTTAAACAACATAGTCATTATTGATAACAACACCGTAAGTTATATGAGACGCATAAATTTACCCATGAAAAGTGTGTGATACATCTACCCGCAAAGGTCGTGCATGCAGACGGCATTTTATAACTAGGTGGGGAGATTCAATCCCTCCACCTAGGCTGTGTCCGACTGTTTTACAAAAGATTATGCAATTAAGGGACACAGCCTAATACAGATAAGTTTATCACCATCAACTATTTGTAACAGTACCACAAAACACCTTAGTCAGGTTTTAAGGAGGATTCCATAACATGAAGCTGTCTGAACCTTAGCAGAACTGCCACATACATTTCAGTTGGAATTATAAACCCATTTTCTGCCAATACGGACATAACATCTTCAAGGTTTTCTTGGTCAAATGAATGTTTTTTCAACCAGTTAAAAACTCTATCCCACCCTTTCAAACGTTCATCATTGCTA
This sequence comes from Serratia odorifera, assembly GCF_900635445.1. Classification (NCBI taxonomy): domain Bacteria; kingdom Pseudomonadati; phylum Pseudomonadota; class Gammaproteobacteria; order Enterobacterales; family Yersiniaceae; genus Serratia; species Serratia odorifera. The sequence continues at coordinate 96,584 of NZ_LR134117.1, read as the reverse complement.
AGTTCCTGTAAACTTCCCAAATAAGAAACATTAAAAATAACCTTATTTCTGAGAACATTCAAGGGGCTGTCAATAGGCGCTAAAAGTTTAAAATGCCCACCATTATTTATTCCTGAATTTGATTTTAATTTTGAAGCATAGTTGTCAGTGCTCAGATCTATACCAACGATTCTTTTTTTTGATTTTGATTTTGTTCCTTCCACACTAAAACGCACACCATTTCTTTTCATTGCTTTTTCGCAATCGATACAAATTAGTCGGTCGGGATTAATAAATCTCATCGGTGGTTCGTAGATAATCAATCTTTCCTCTGCATGATATCCTGAGTCTCTTTCGTCAGGTAGGCCACTTTTTATTTTTACTCTATAACGCTTTGCCCATGCTTGTTGTTTTAGCGAAAGATGCTTTGTGCTGGATGCGAGGTATAATTTTCCGTCATAACTCAATCCCATAGCCGTTGTTTGATTTTTTCTTGTTTTATCCGGGAGCTCTTTTGCTGCATCTTTAGCCATCTTTTCTAACACATCCAGCACTACTATAATTAACTTATTAATAGCCGGATGGATATCTCCCCCCTGTGTACCAGCCACTTTATTAAAATTACTTCCACTTATATCTAGAGAGGAAATATTTTCCTGCGTATCAGTAACTCCAGACAACTCTTGATTAACCTTACTTTCACTTATAGTGTGAAGAGAGGTAGATGATTTTGGTGTTTTTATGTACGCAGGTTCAGACAATGCATGATCAACGTCTGTAATTACCTCAGTTTGAATAGGTTTATACTTGGATTTGTGAGTATCACGCTGTTTAAATTCAGGCCATCCATAAAGAGCCCCCATGGAAACACCAGCAACACGACTTACGTCTCTAACTGACCATCCCTTACTGACTGCAAGACGAATAATCCCTTGTTTTTCATCTGCCGAATAAACTCTTTTACTTCCGTTTTTTTCTCCCTCTGGCCAATTGTATTTCTCTTTAAGTTCCTCTAAAGTGTAATTATTAACAATGTTATCTTCCCACTCTATGTTAACGCTTTTTTCCTCATCACAAAAATCAGTTACATTACATAGCGGTGGATATGTGTTTTTATTTTTCTTATATCCATCTTTATACTCACTCCATTCACAAATACTGCCTGAAGTAATTCCGACTATTTCTTTTGCATCTTTAAGTTTCATTCCACTTGAAATTAACCTGATAATAATCCGTCTTTCAATGTGTGATGTACTCCTTCTGTTGCTTTTTATGTCACCAAGCGGCCATTTAAATAACTTCTTAATCTCATTGAGATTTAAACGCTCCACATCACTTTCATTAACTGAAGTTGTTTTTTTTAAACCAAATCGATAAGGCGACTCTTGATAGAGTATATTTATGTGCCATTTTAAAATGCTCCCTCTTGAAATGTGTGTGATATTTACAATTTCTTTCATGGTCATGCCACGAACCCTCAGGCTTATAATGGCCTGTTGCTCTCTCAAATAGATGGTTCTTCGATTTTGATCTAAATTATAATGCGACCAGTTAAATTCACTATCAAGCTGAGCAAGTGTTTTTTTATTAAATTCCAACACTGCATTGATATATCGATCCATATTATCTGTATCTGTATCTGTATCTGTATCTGTATCTGCTTCGTGATTACCATGCTCATTTTCATATTTACGCATAAACCTTGATGGGTTAGTAGATATTTCACTTTTTAATTTTTTGTACTCATCCCAACAAGTGATGCTGTGATAACTCAATCCAGTTATCAAACGGATTTCCGTATAATTTTTTCCACTTGCCAGCAAGTAAAGAGTGGCGAGTCTGTCTTTAGCGCTTGTTGTTCTTCGAGTTCCATTTTGTATGACTTTTGATCTGTGTTTGAATCTTTGATTTATTTTATTTATCACATCTCTACTTGTTTGAGGCTCACTTGAAGCTCCCCCCACTCCACCGAGTAAATTTCTTTCAGAGGATAAAAGTGCCTGACTGGTTGATGGGGTACTCAAAAAATTATCATTACGACTGTGCTGATATTCTTTCGTATTAAGTATCAATTCACCATGAGCATCTTCCAGATCTAACTGGCGTTCAAGTTTACGACGTTTTGGTGCAGAGTGTTCATAATATTTAGGCATAATAAAATCCTTTATAAACGAAGGCGTTTAAGCATTGTTTTAGGCGATATCCATTAATAGCATGGAATTGCGGTTCTGTCGCATTAAGGCTGTAGTGGCTGTAGTGGTCAACTAAATAGCTGCGCGGAATAGTAGATCACTTTGAGGGAACTCAGTCCGGATTGTGCGATCTGATCAATCGCTGAATATCCCAAATCACTAACCGGACTGAGCGATGCCGATCATAGCACCTATTCCCCGTGACGAACGACGCCTGATGCAGAAAGCAATCCATAAAACGCACGATAAAAATTATGCCCGCAGGCTGACTGCCATGCTGATGCTACATCGGGGTGACCGCGTCATCGACGTTGCCAGAACGCTCTGCTGTGCCCGTTCCTCCGTCGGACGCTGGATTAACTGGTTCACGCAGTCAGGTGTTGAAGGCCTCAAATCACTCCCCGCAGGGCGTTCCCGTCGCTGGCCTTTTGAGCATATCTGCACGTTATTACGTGAGTTGATAAAACACACTCCCGGTGATTTTGGCTATCAGCGTTCACGCTGGAGTACCGAATTGCTGGCAATAAAAATCAATGAGATAACCGGATGTCAGTTACATGCCGGGACCCTTCGCCGCTGGCTGCCATCGGCCGGGATGGTATGGCGCAGGGCCGCGCCAACTCTGCGTATCCGTGACCCGCATAAGGATGAAAAGATGGCGGCAATCCACAAAGCACTGGACGAATGCAGCGCAGAGCATCCGGTATTTTATGAAGATGAGGTGGATATCCATCTTAATCCCAAAATCGGTGCGGACTGGCAGCTACGCGGGCAGCAAAAACGCGTGGTGACGCCGGGACAGAACGAAAAATACTATCTGGCCGGAGCACTGCACTGCGGCACGGGCAAAGTCAGCTACGTGGGCGGCAACAGCAAAAGTTCGGCGCTGTTCATCAGCCTGCTGAAGCGGCTTAAAGCGACGTACCGGCGGGCGAAAACCATCACGCTGATCGTGGACAACTACATTATCCACAAAAGCCGGGAAACCCAGCGCTGGCTGAAGGAGAACCCGAAGTTCAGGGTGATTTATCAGCCGGTTTACTCGCCGTGGGTGAATCACGTTGAGCGGTTATGGCAGGCGTTGCACAACACGATAACGCGCAACCATCAATGCCGTTCAATGTGGCAACTGCTGAAAAAGGTACGGCATTTTATGGAAACCGCCAGCCCATTCCCCGGAGGAAAACATGGCCTGGCAAAAGTGGAGCGGTATTAGGCGCAGCTATTTAGGCTGTGTCCCTTAATTGCATAATCTTTTGTAAAACAGTCGGATGCAGCTAGTTCCACCATTGCCAAATAATTCCTCGCTGTTTTGTCGTAACGTGTGGCGATACGACGGTATTCTTTCAGGCGACCAAAACACCGCTCCACAACATTGCGATTACGATAGATATCACGAGCGAGTTGTGAATGTCCGTCCAACGCCAGTTTTTCATTGGATTTTCGCGGGATAACTGCTTTTATACCTTTTCTTTTCAGCTCGTTACGCAGTGCATGACCTGAGTACGCTTTGTCAGCCAACACCGCATAACCACGACGCTTCATGCTGCCGTTCTGGCGCTGAACACCAATGCCGTCCAGAAGACGTAATGCGAACTGGCTTTCGTGAGCCTGACCCGGGCTTAACACAATGTTCAACGGGAGGCCGCTTCCATCTGTCGCCAGATGGATTTTGGTGCCAAAACCACCTCGAGAGCGACCCAGGCCGTTATCTCCAGCGATATCGGGATGTTTTTTTGGGCACCGGCAGCGCATTTGAGCGCCCGTATATTGCTGCCATCCAGCGCTGTGACAGACCAGTCAACGAGGCTATGCGCATCAAGTGAAGAAAGTAACCTGTTGAAAATAATGTTAATCACTCCCGACTTCGACCACCGGTTAAAGCGGTTATAAACCGTTTTCCATGGGCCATATCGCTCAGGTAAATCGCGCCATGGCGCACCTGAACACAGCACCCAGAACATACCGTTGATGATTTTTCGATGTTCAGCCCACGGTCGTCCGGGCTGTGGAGATGTGGGTTCAGCAGGCAGTAAGGGCTGGATGATGCTCCATGCTTCATCGGGAAGATCGTAGCGGGCCATAGTTTAATGTGTCGGGGAAACAGGTAGTTACTATAGCTCAGGATATTAAGGGACACAGTCTAGTTACCCATAGCTGTTCAAAGTTATAGCGAAACATCAAATAACAGCATTACCCCATAATTGACGTCAGAATTATTGCAATAAACACTGACATTGTTGTCAAGCGGCAGAGCACTTGATGCGCTGAAAGCTATTTTATCATCCAGATGTTTAACGGCTTGTCACTGACTGGACAAGTTTATTCATTGACATGGGGTTCTACGCCGGAACCGCCGAAATTTCCGTCCTGATCTTTTTAGTGATCTTTGGCAACCTAAATAACACCATCAGCAATACCCTGTGCCAAACGTTCCATCCATTTCGCAAAGCGGAAATACCCCGGATATAGGGGTTCTAAGCGAGAACCCGCCAAAACTTTGTCATTGTGTATAAACCAAAGTAGACAAAATTAACCGTATGCAGATTTAGCTGATTAATCATCCACATCGGAACGTAACATCCAGGTGCTGCCACCGAAAAGTATGCTCCCCACTGCCTGTTCCCAGGTATCTGTTTCTGCCAGCTTCGTTTTCACTGACAAAAAATCGGCATGGCTCAGAATGACTTCGTCCCCATCATCTAATGACTCCAGTACGTAGCCATCGGCCAGCACTGATTTTTCCTGACGAGGGATTCGCGCCGATCGCCGGTAAAAACTTTTAATACACCCACCTTTTTGCAGAGCCAAGAAAATAATGTTTTCTGGTATACGCATACTAATCCTTATTATGGCGGGAAAGGGTTCGGTAAACGGTTGGCCTTGATACTGTAAATAACTCAGCCAAATCGCTTATCGAATACTGGCCGGTTTTGCGCATCCGGCACAGCTCTTTTTGTTGTTTATCAGAGAGTTTTGGCTGTTTCCCCCGCAGCTTTCCTTTCGCGCGGGCAATGGCCATGCCTTCGCGGGTACGCAGACGTATCAGGTCCCCTTCAAATTCAGCGAACGTGGCCAACACGTTGAAGAACATTTTCCCCATTGGGTCTGCCGGATCATAGAGGCTGGTCCCTAGCGCCAACTTCACTCCCCGGGCCTGCAGGGCGTCGGCTATCTGACGCGCATCAGGAACCGAACGGGCCAGGCGATCAAGTTTCGGCACGACCAGCGTATCGCCACTGCGTACTGCGGCCAGTGCCTGATCCAGACCAGGCCTTTGGCGATTTGAGCCGGTCAGTCCTTTATCGATGTAAATTCTGTCTGGAGAAACACCGAGTTTTACCAGCGCTTCCTGCTGGGCGCTTAAATCCTGCCGGTCGGTGGAACACCGAGCATAACCGATCCGTATTTCTGTCATAGATGTGTACGTTTAAGGGGCCGTGAAAGAGATTGATACCGTACCAGTTATATGAGACAACTTCAGCAGTGATTTTTACTGGGGTATCAAAATTAATTTTTACCGTCCGCTGAGCGATCCTCTTACGGACATTATTTTCGGGGTCAGGATGACAACTCGTGACAAAGCGACAGGCAAAAGTGAACGATTGGCGGTTTTAAACAGTGCCGAGCAGGAAGCTCTGTATGCTCTCCCGGATTTCGATGATGCTCAGCGACTGGAGTTTCTGGCGCTGGATGAATCTGAACTGGCTCTGGCCTGCAGCCGTCGGGGGCTTCACGCTCAAATGTATTGCATTATCCAGATCGCTTACTTCAAAGCCAAGCACCTGTTTTTCCGCTTCGGGTGGGATGATGTTCCGGACGACTGCAGCTTTGTCCTGAGCCGTTATTTCCCCGGGGAGTCACTGCCTGACAAACTGCCCTATAAGCACGAACGCTATGCTCAGCGGGAAAAAATCTGCGCGCTGTACGGTTACCGCCCGTGGTCATCGGCACTGTCTTCACCGCTTGAACAACAGGCCGCCCACATTGTTCACCGCGATGTCACTCCCGGCTTTGTCGCCACTGAGTTGATCATCTGGCTCAACGAGCACAAAATCATCCGACCCGGCTATACCACACTCCAGGAGCTGGTAAGCAGGACGCTTTCTGATGAAAGGCAGCGGCTGGGGTGTATCCTGATGGAGCGGCTTGATGACGCCACCATCGATGGTCTGAAAAAACTGATTGAACGTGATGATACCCTTTCCCGGCTGGCGATCCTCAGGCAGGATGCACGTGATTTCGGCTGGCGCCAGATGGTCCAGGAACGGGAAAAACGGGCCATACTGGAGCCATTGCACCGTAAAGCCTGCGACATCCTGCCAGCACTGAATATTTCTCAGCAAAATCTGCTTTACTACGCCAGTCTGGCAAATTTCTATACCGTTTATGATCTCCGTGAACTGAAGCCCGATCAGACCCGCCTTTACCTGCTGTGCTATGCATGGGTTCGTTACCGCCAATTCAGCGATAACCTGGTGGATGCAATGTTTTTCCATATGAAACAGCTCGAGAACGAGAGCCGCAGCGTGGCCAAACAGCTTCTGGCTGACGTCCAGGAAAAACACCGGCGTGAAACGTCTAAAATAGGGCGACTGCTGTCGCTTTATGTTGACGACAGCGTTCCTGATCCCACCACCTTTGGCGAAGTCCGCCGGCGGGCCTGGAAAATCATGCCGCGGGAGGCACTGAAAACCACCGCACAGCGTATGAGTGTAAAACCCATCAGTAAGCTGGCGCTGCAATGGCAGGCCGTGGACGGTATGACGGCATTAATCCGGCGTCACCTACGGCCATTATTTTTGTCACTCGACCTCACCAGCGTGGTCCACGACAGCCCGTGGGCTGAAGCGCTGAGCTGGCTCAGGATGGTGTTCAGCAAAAAGCAGACGCTTTCACAGCGGTCACTGGCGGAATGCCCGCCAGGTACATTACCGGAGCGGCTGCGCCCATATCTGCTGGAATTCGGCGAGGATGGCGAGCCCACAGGCCTGAACGCCGGGCGCTATGAGTTCTGGCTCTACCGCCAGATAAGAAAGCGTTTTCAGTCGGGTGAATTCCACCTCAATGACAGTCTCCGCCACCGCCATCTTTCTGATGAACTGGTACCGGAAGGGGAACAGGCCGCTGTCCTGGCTGAAATGAATATCCCGTTTTTGCAAAAGCCGGTTAAATCGCAGCTAAAGGCGCTGGAGTCCGAACTGCACCGGCAGTGGAAAGCCTTCAACCGCGAGCTAAAGCAGGGGAAGCTGAAACATCTGGCATACGATAAAGAAACGCAGAAACTGACCTGGCATAAATCCGTGGTCAGCCGTCATAAGGCGCAGGAGAAGCGATTTTATGAGCAGTTGCCATTCTGCGATGTGACCGACGTCTTCCGGTTTGTTAACGGGCAGTGCCGGTTTCTTCATGCCATGAAGCCACTGCAGCCCCGCTATGCCAAAAAGAATGCCGATGCAGACAGCCTGATGGCAGTCATCGTTGCCCAGGCGATGAATCACGGTAATCATGTCATGGCACGAACCAGCGATATTCCGTTCCATGTGCTGGAAACCACGTACGAACAGTACCTCCGCCTGGCGTCACTGGTCACGGCCAATGACTGCATCACCGATGCCATAGAGGCACTGCCGATTTTCCCGCACTATTCGTTTGATCCGGAAACGCTTTATGGTGCCGTTGACGGGCAGAAGTTTGGCGTTGAGCGGCCGACAGTAAAGGCCCGACATTCGCGTAAATACTTCGGCCGCGGTAAAGGCATGGTGGCCTACACGCTGCTGTGTAACCACATCCCGATCAACGGTTATCTGATTGGCACAAACGACTATGAAGCCCACCATGTATTTGATATCTGGTACCGCAACACCTCAGAGGTGAAACCCACGGCCATCACCGGCGACATGCACAGCATCAACAAAGCCAACTTTGCGATCCTGCACTGGTTTGGCCTGCGCTTTGAACCTCATTTTACGGACCTGAACAGGCAGTTGCAGGAGCTGTACTGCATCAGAGATCCGTCGGCCTATAAAAAATGCCTGATCCAGCCCGCCGGCCAGATTGACCGGGACCTTATTATCCGCGAGAAAAGCAATCTCGATCGTATCGTCGCCACGCTGGGGCTAAAAGAAATGACGCAGGGGACGCTGGTCCGCAAACTGTGTACGTACACCACAACCAATCCGACCAGGCAGGCACTATTTGAATATGACCGGCTGGTACGCAGCATCTATACGCTGAAGTATCTGCGCGATCCGCAGCTGGAACGCAACATCCGGCGTTCCCAGAACCGGATTGAATCTTATCACCAGCTGCGTGCCGCAGTGGCCAAAGTCGGCGGAAAGAAGGAGTTAACCGGGAAAAATGACATTGAAACAGACATCAGTAACCAGTGCGGTCGGCTGATTTCCAACGCGATCGTGTATTACAACTCGGCGATCCTGTCGCGATTGCTGGAACGACTGGAAGCGGAAGGTAATGCCAAGGGCATTGAGGCTCTGACCCGGATATCACCGGTGGCCTGGCAACACATTTTGCTGAACGGACATTATACCTTCCAGAACAGCAATGAGATTATTGACCTGGATGCGCTGGTTGCCGGGCTGAAGCTGGGGTAACGGAAATTTCGGCGGTTCCGGCGTAGAACCCCAAGACGCTCGATCGGACTGGCGCAGCGAATGTCTTCACTGCGCAGTTGGGAAAAACAATGTGTAATGTGACAAATTGGCACTCTTATGAACGCGCACTGCTGGCAGTGTTTGGTCTGCAGGTATTCCTTAACGATCGGGCGGCGGCTTCACGGTTGCTGGATGACCTGAATCGCTCCTGTGTAGTGAGGCGTTTTTTACGACGCAAGCGGGTTTCACCAGTGCCGTTGTTCCCGTTGGCCAATGCAGCTTTTGAACGCGTTGTTCAGGCGCCAGGGGTCAACGAGTGGTTGGCTGGTCACGGGTATGTGCGCAGTGCGCTGGTTGGGTTGTATGCCCGTGACCTGCGATTGCCCCCGGCGCGTTTTCGTTGGCTCAAGGGTGTTGACCGTACATTGTGGTATGGCCTCCATTCGGCAGATACCGCCAAGGTGTTTGTCGAAGGCGCTGGTATTGCTGCTCAGGCTCGGGCCGAGGTGCGCGCCAGCAAGTTGGGATTGCCTCGTCCGGGCATTATGGTGGAACAAGCTGTTGAAGGGCTGCAGGCCGATCTGGAAAGTCTGGGTTTGGTCTATCCGTATACACCGGTGGTTATTAGTCGTCGCCAGGCGGCAGAACAGTCGGTTATGTCAGCGGTTTATGCCGTGACCGACCCGCCGGACAGCGAGGAGGCAACTGCACCGTAGCGTTACCCCTCTTAATTTTACACCCACCGAATTTACCCCATGTGTACGCCAGGCCAAGCAGGCTCTGGTGTCGACCCGTATTTGAATTAAAAGGATATTCCATGCGTGCAAAATCAAGCTATGCGCCTTTCTCCGTATACATTCGCGATAATCTGTTAGTCGTTCAACGTACTGGGGAGAACGGCGGTGTCCGTACTTTGTGTACTGTCGACCTGCGCCGCCAGCCGACTTTTTTCCTGTCTGACGCCGGGGTGGTGTGCTGCGACAAGTTGGGAAACGTGTTCACGGTTGAGTCCAGTGCCAATGGTGGCAACGATCAGCTGCTTGCGGCCTTGTCCGGTGCACAGCTACAGCAGGCGGAAAAATGGCGCTCTCGATGGGGTACCCGATTGACGATGGCCGGTGCGTTGCTGTTTGTCGGGGTCATGCTGGGTGTTTACCTGGCGCAGTCCCGGGAGGTTGCACCCTTGGGGATGGGCCAGAGGTTAGCCTGGCACCACCGCCTTTGGTTTTGCCGCCAGCGCTTCCTCCGCATACCAACGCGAAAGCCATACGTCCTGAAAACCCTGTGCCTGCCCAGCAAACGCGAACTGCCGCGCCAGAAGATGGCTGGGCGCTGCCGGCGTCAGTCCGGGCTACTCTGCCGCAGAAGCTGAAAAGTGCTGCCGATCGCCAATTGTTCACCGTGAACTATTCCTCTGGCCATGACCGCACCTTATACGTGTTTGCTGATCCCAACTGCCCGAATTGCCGGCATCTGGAGCCGGCATTAGTGGCTGCAGCCCATTTGGCGAACGTGGTCGTCTTCCCGGTGGCCGTGATTGGGCGCGAAAAAATCCATTACTGCTATCACCCCGGTGTTGTGCTTGCCGCCGGAGCAACGGCCAGCTGCCTGGCAGGCATTATTTACTGTTGGTACGGATGGACTGCAGCTGGGTAAACAACCCCCAGTCGACAAGAAAGCCGACAGCACCTGTGATGTGGCTGAAAAGGCACTGGGCGTCAACGAGGTGGCCTATCAGGCCTATCGCATTCCGGGTACGCCATGGGTGATTGCGGATGATGGTCGCTATGTACCCCAGGCAGTCCTGCGAGACCCAGCCCAACTGAGTCAGTTCCTGAGCGAGAAGGAGACGCCGGATGCAACCCACTGACTATGGCGTTGAACGCAACCGCGTTAACCGCCGTGTTTATCACTCAGCACTGGGGGACTGGATGTTGTCCCCGGGAGGGCTGGCGCTGGGGATGACAGGGGCTGTCATCGCCGGTGTGGTTTGGCCGGTCACGTTGTGGTTAACGCTGCCCGTGATGATGTTCTGGGCGCCCGCGATGCTGATGGAACCCTGGCAAATGCCGATGCGTATGCCTACCGATATGGATCGGCTCGACCCTTCTACACAGCGGCAGGTGCCGGGCAAGTTGTTTGGATTCTTACCCGTGACGGTCATGCGTATCGCCATGGGCAAGGCGGCCGGCATCCTCTACCTGGGGTATCTGCGTGGCCGTGATGCGGGGCGTGAGCTGTGGCTGTCGATGGATGACATGACGCGGCACATCCTGATGTTTGGTACCACCGGTGCCGGCAAGACGGAAACGCTGCTGGGTTATGTGCTCAACCAACTCGCTCTCGGCAAGGGGCTGATTTATTCCGACGCCAAGGCACAAAACGATGTGGCGCTGGCCATTGCGTCCATGGCGCGGCGCTTTGGTCGTGAAGACGATCTGCGGATGATGAACTTTATCACCGGCGGTCGTTCGCGGGCTCAGGAGCTGCTGGAAGATGTCAAAAACCGGCCGCAAACCAATACGGTCAATGCTTTTGGCATCGCTGAAGAAACCTACATCATTAACCTGATGGATTCGATGTTGCCACCGGCCGGCAACGATGGCGGCTGGCAGGAGAAAGCGCGGGCGATGATACAGGCGCTGGTGTTTGCCCTGGTGTACAAATGCCGGCGAGAAGGAACGGTGATGTCGCAGCGTACTATTCAAGCCCATCTCCCCTTGCGCAGTATTGCGCGGCTCTATATCCAGTCAGTGGAAGAGCAGTGGCATGATGAGGCGCGATTACCGCTGGAGAACTATCTTGGCACACTGGCGGGGTTTGACCTGGCCACGGTGGACTCCCCGTCAGAATGGGCGCCGGAGGCGCTTAATCAGCATGGTTACCTCATTCAGCAGTTCACCCGTATGCTGGCGCTGTTCAATGACACCTACGGTCATGTGTTTGCTCGCGACGCCGGTGACATCGACCTGAGAGACGTGGTTCACAACGATCGCATCCTCGTCATCCTTATCCCCGCACTGGAAATCTCTTCCACCGAGGCGGCTGCACTCGGGCGACTGTATGTGTCTCAGCTGGCGATGATCCTGAGCCAGGACCTCGGTGAAAAACTGGAGGGGCGGCCGGAAGACATCATGGTCGTACGCAAGTACAAGGACAGGTTCCCCTTTCTGTGGATAGCCGATGAGGTGGGGGCCTGTTACACCGAAAAGTTGGGTGAGTTGGCCACCCAGGTCCGATCGCTGGGGTATTGCCTGCTGCTGGCCGGACAAGAAGCACAGCGGCTTAAATCTGCGGCCGGTGATCGTGTATGGACGCTGATTGCCAACATGGGCACGCGTATCACCGGCAAAATCATGGACCCGAAAGACACCCTGGAAATTCTGCAGTTGATGGCCGGCACGGAATATTTGCCGGAAATGAGCCAGATGGTGCGTCAGAACGGTGTCATGGGCAGTCGCTGGGATGAAGACGACAAACTGCAGTTACGCGAGCAAAAGAAGGTCAGCGTGGAAGAAGTGCAGCAGCTGCAGGAGGGCGAGAACATCACCCTGTTCCGGGGAGAGGTTATTCGTGGTGCTTCGCTCTATATCGCTGACGCTGACAAGTTTACGAAAGAGGCGATACAGATTAACCGTTTTATCGAGGTGGCCCCACCATCTCTCAATGCGCTGCTTGCGCAGGCACCGGCAGCCATTCGTCGTAGCTATCCACGGGCTGACCGGATACAGCAGATAGTCCGCCAGCTGGATGCGCCGGACGCACGTTCAGATCTGGAGAACCTGCTGCTGACCGATCCCGCGCTGGCCGCCATTAATGACCTGGAAGACGAGTGGCAGTATATCTGGCGCCGACGTCCGACGGCGGCGGTCAGCACCAGTCTGCTATGGGAAACGGCACTGGCGCATCTGCCAGCACGCGGGCGTGGTTACCAAGTGCAGGCGAAAACACCGAGCGCACTGGGTGTTGGGCAACCGCGTCTGATGGCCTATCAAATGCAACATATTCCGGTTGAGAAGCCGGCCGACAACACTTCAAAAGAGAAAGCAAAATGGCAACGAAAATCACAGTAAACGGCAAGACTATGGTCGTCGATGGTAATCATATCCGCGTCAGCGGTAACCAGGTGATTGCGGATGGCCAGACGGTGTCGCTGGGTGATGGGAAGGTGGTGGCTGTCGCCATTACGATTGTGGGTGACGTGCAGGTGATTGATTCCGAAGATGCTGATGTGACGGTGCAGGGGAATGTGGGTACCGTGCGCAGCACCAACGGCAACGTCAGAGCCGGTAACGTCACCGGCAACATCGAGACGCGTGCTGGTAACGTCACCTGTGGTCATGTCCAGGGCGACGTCAGTTCAAGGAACGGGAATGTGTTTTACGGGGGCGCAAAATGATGCGGACCTCGCTGAAAGCCTGGTGTCTGGTCGCGACGTTGGCAGTGGCTCCGTGTGCCATGGCGGCGCCCTCGGTGCAGGTGGGGTTCTCACCTGAAGGCAGCGCCCTGCAGCTGGTGCTGGATACGCTCAATGATGCCCGGAACAGTATCCGGCTGATGGGGTATTCATTCACCTCCCCTGAGGTGGCGAAGGCACTGACGAGCGCCAAGCGCCGGGGCGTCGATGTGAAAGTGGTGCTGGACGCGAAGGGAAACCAGAACAAGGCCAGCCAGGCGGCGATGAATTTACTGGTCAATGCCGGCATTCCGGTTCGTACCGTCGATAACTTTAAGATAATGCACGACAAACTGATCATCACCGACCAGGTGAATGTCGAGACCGGGTCATTCAACTTTAGCCGTGCAGCAGCGCGGTCCAATTCAGAAAATGCGCTGGTGCTGCGTGATATGCCTGGCGTGGCACAAACCTACCTGGCGCACTGGCAATCGCGCTGGGATATCGGAAAGGAGTGGCGTTCGTCGTATTGAAATGTCCCCCCATACCTTTCGGTAACCCTATGACGGCTTGATCCTCTGGGCTCAGGTCGTCCGCTCGCCCTACATTTTTATCTGTCATCCCGCGCCAACGGGACTGAAAAATGCTTTTTATGCTGCTAACTTACGGATTCTGTAGTACGCTTTGCCAAACGATCCTTTTCAGATCTTTGGGGAGGCAGAAATGTCACAGGCCGTAAACGCAGTTACTTCCTCATCGAAAACGCAACGAGCCTACCGGAAAGGCAGTCCTATGTCTGACTCTGAGAGGCAGCAAGCGGCTGTAGCACGTAAGCGTGCAACGCATAAAGAAGTTAAGATTTTCGTCCGTAACTCGCTGAAGCACCGATTAGTGGAAATGTGTGAAGCCGATGGAGTGACGCAGGCGGAAATGATCGAGAAATGGATCGAACTAGAGTATCAAAGTAGATCAATATCTCTGTGATGGGATTACATTCTTGATTGATTTAACTTCGAGTGCTAGATTGCTGATCGTTTAAGAATTTTTGGTTGGCCACGCCGAAAGGTGGCAAGGAATGGGTTTAGAGGCATTTTGAGCTGAATCCAGAAAAGCAAAAACCCCGATAATCTTCGACTTGTTTGGCGACAGAGAAGATTAACGGGGCCCACTTAAAACTGTATAGAAGCGTTGCTCTATGCAGGGAGTATAGTTTTATGCCTTTTAAAGGTCAACTCCTCCTGTGCAACTTAAGTGCAGGGAGTGGTGGATAACCGCTCAACTATCCAACAAGCGACATCAGCCCGTTCCCGGGGCTGCTACGTCAGCAACCCTTTTCCCTCCTATCAGCCCCCGAAGGCTGGTGCGAAAAAACCTGCCCTTATCCGGGCGCTGGTGACTGCTGCCCGTGAGAATCAGCCTGCCAGACATGAAGCCTGGTACACCACACCACGCGTCCAGCAGAAAACCGGACTGACGCGGCCGGTCTTTAAACGTATGAATGAACACCGGGCCAGAGCGATCAATGCGCTGATGGTGGCGATGTCCGATCGTCTGAATATTGTGACCGGCAAGGTTGAGGCCAGCGTTGAACAGCTTTCCGACTGGTGTGGGTTGTCGACCGGTAGTGGTGACAAGAAAAGTATCTCACGCGCCAGCCGGGCGATCACCACGCTGGAAGAATTGGGTGCCCTCGCCTGTGAACGTGCCTGGGATGAAGCCAGCCGCTCCCACATTCCCAAAATCATCTGGGTAACCGAGCTGTTCTTTGTCCTGATCGGTTACGAGCTGGGCAAGTATCAGGCGGCGCAGAATCAGCAGCTGGCGTGGATGAACCAGGGTTTGATTAAGCAGGGGGAAACCCCGATAACTCTGACAGAGGCCCGCCGACGTGCCAAAGAGCAGCATATCAAACGCGCCTTTGAGCACCGTGCGCGTCACCACGCTTTCAAACAACAGCGCCGGCAGGCGCAAAAACTGCTGCAGATGGAACGCCAGCAGGCCCGCACTGAAATTCTTAATGGTTTGATAAAGATGTACAGCAAGGATGAGCTGGAGGCCATGGGCCACCTGGAGCTAAAACGGCAGGTAGACCAGCGTTATCATGCCTTGCGTAAACTGGCCACGACAGCTCCGCCAGATACACCCTAACCCTTCTCTTTTGCCCGGCTTTCCGCCCTCCCGCCATTGATGCGCTTGATTGCGTAGGCCTCGGTACGTCCACTATTCCTGAATTGCCTTTTAGGCCCCATTCTCCTATCCGTCAACAGGCAAGACAGACGGCGGGGGCACGGTTCTGACCTGGCGTTGCGAGTTTTCCACAGATAGATGCAAATACTTTATGAAGACAAATGCCTGCTAAGAATTACATGCAAAGTAACTGTAACTTCATTAAGACCTAAAAAGACCTTATAAGAGCTCTGCTCTGTGGATAATGCCTTCACTTGCAGCGGGTAAACCCGCGCCGCTCAGAAACGGCGCAAGCGCCTTAAAAGTAGCTCCCGCCAGCGGCGGGCAAAAGTCACGCGACTAACTCATACACCTTCTCACAACTCAGCCATCGCAAAGCCGCCCCGCCCCGGGCCTAAAGGCCCGGAACAGAGTGGCTTTAAGATGGATTCTGTAACTAAATAAGATGTTGCTGTACGAAATATCGCGATAAGCCTTTATATACACGCTCGTAAACGGCCCTACTGGGCCGCTAACGCGGAGATACGCCCCGGCTGCGGCTACGCCTTGCCGTGACCACTCCGACCGCGCAAAAACAGTTCTGTGGCGCTATTCATGGGGTTGACTCTACAGGGCGAAGGATGGGATAGGTAAAACCTATCAAACCGGAACCGGCTTCGCCGGGCTACCGGCGACCCTCATCATCTGAGTTCTTTATGGCCATGTTTGTCGCCTTCATGTGCTGGCGCGCATTGAACCCAAAACTTACGATGTCATGCCAGCTAGCCAGAACCGCCGAAATTTCCGACGCACGGCCTGGTGTGAAAAACAAGATTATAAAGGTATAATGTGACAAAATGGCACATTAGAGTGGCTGGGTGAACGATGACGGGATTCGAGTTGAAACTTTGGCGGACGGGGCTTGACTGGACGCAGGAGCGAGCGGCGAAAGAGTTTGGTATCTCGATGCGTACCTACATCCGTTATGAGCAGAGTAAGCCGCCCAGGGCGATTGTGTTGGCTATCCAGGCATTATCCCTGGTGGCTATGCTGCCGGACATTGAGACTCTACCGGTTGAGACTCTACGCCAGCGGATCAGAACACTGGCGGGCGACAGCCCCACTAGCTAAAGAGACAAATGTCGCATTTTGCAGCTTCGCTCCCACTGAGCCTTAATGTGACATGTTCACAGTGACTGGATGCGGAAAAATCTAGGTTTCCGGCGTGGGACCCCGGTTAAACCTATCTAACCAGGGCGGCTACGCCGCGTCACGGCGCCCATTATCAATTGAGCAATATTTCAGCATATGTTGGCGCCTTCATGCCCTTAGGAGCATCCAAGAAAGCCAAATATTGAAAAACGTATGCAAATGTATTGCGTTTCCTTTCACTCATGCGCTAATGTGTAATACGTTAGAATACAAATTCAGCGAGGTTAAAATGCATTCTCTTTTAAAAATAGTGCAATCTCTCATCACATCAGGTAATAGTCGAGCTAATGAACGGAATACTGAGGTTGAAGAAGGCCCGAAAGAAATAACCTCTATAAGGCTGAAACCTCAAACTCGAGCATATTTGCAAGTTCAAAGTGAAACGCTGGGCATCTCAGTCTCCCAACTTATCAACATTATGATTGATGGCGTTGTGGAACTAGAAACTGCACCGAGAAAGAATGAAATTGATTCTCTCTATGATCGTTTAATGATGCTGTTTGAAAGTCATAAAATATCGCCTTTGGATATGAGTCTCATGCTACATAAATACGGTGTGACGCTGTCAAAAATCAAATCTCGCGATATTATGCTCGACCTTATTACCCCTGAAATGTTGAAAGAAGTCAGCAGCTGGTTTGGCACAAATTTGACATGGCTCAATGGTACGAGTGAGGAAATTTACTCACGCAGCATAGATTGGTACAAAAATCCTGACTGGATGATTCTTGCGATCATAGATAGGCTAATAAAATACCGGAAAGTAGATGTTTACGCTTTGAAAAGAGAAGGGATAGAATTCTCCGAAGCTGAACACCATGACACTACAGCCCTCAACCTTTCTATGGGGTTTGTAATTAAATATAAACATACAGTAGACAACGTTACTTTCGATAGATACGAATTATGTGAATTTCAAAGGTGGAATTATGTTGTCTGTCGTGATGGTTTGAAAGATGTATTTCGTGGTCTTTATGAGCTAGAAAAGCGCAACCAAGGTGCATCCCTGTATGGCTATTCCATTGAAGATAACATATTAGATAAACTTTCTCGTGGGAGAATATTCCCGTCTCAGTTAGAAACTACGATGTCAAAAAATGGATTGTGGTATCCAGAGGACCAGGTTGATAGCATGTCTTTACAGTCTAAAATTGCAAAATATGTAGAGGCTTATAGTTCTCTTCCATCTAAGCACTTTTACGAAAATGATAATGATGACCATTGTTCTAAGAGATGGCATATATCAGTATTTCAAAGTGGAGAAAGTAAATTTGAATACCATTATCTGAAGGATGGGCTGAATGATCTCTATGAGAAATTTCACACAATTAATGATGAAGAATGTCAATAGATCATTTGTTTTTAAATTAAATCTAGCTCGGTAATTATCCTATATTTGGGGGGTATCAGGTCGCGCGAGGGAACTCCCCCCTGCGCTCCCACGGAACCGGACGTGACAGTCTCCCGTCATCCGGCTCTCATTGTATATAAAAGACGACAAAATTAATCGTATGCTGATTAATCATCCACATCGGAGCGTAACATCCAGGAGCTTCCACCAAAAAGTGTGCTCCCCACTACCTGCTCCCAGGCTTCTGTTTCTGCCAACTTTGTTTTTACTGACAAAAAATCGGCATGACTCAGAATAATTTCGTCCCCGTCAACCGATGACTCCAGCACATAACCGTCGGCCAGCACTGATTTTTCCTGACGGGGACTTCGTGCCGAGCGCCGGTAAAAGCTCTTGATACATCCACCGTTTTTCAGGGTTGATAAAATGGCGTTTTCTGGAATGCGCATAGGGTTTCGGCCTCTCTTCTGTCGAAGTCAAAATTGAAATCAGGGTTAACCTAACGCCTCAAAGATCATATCCATCGTGAAGCCTTTATACTGAAGGTGCCTGATTTGTTTGTTTTTTTCCTTTGGCTCAGAAGGTAACGCGTCACCGAACTTTCTGAACCGGGCTTCTTTGGCCAGTTGATACCAGTCAATCTCCCTATTGTCGATCTCTTGGTCTATGAGTGCCGGCGAAAATCCTTTCTGTCGCATCTCTTGTTTTATTCTCGTGGGGCCGTGCATTTTTTTAACGTGTTTATCAAAAAGATAAGCAAGTAACTGAGTATCATTGAGCGCGTGGTTATCGGTCAGGCGACGTAAAACGCGCGCGATATCCCCCGTACTTTCGGTCAGTCGGCTCAGCTGGCGATGCATATCGCCAGAGGCGTAATTTTTCTTTGCCAGCAACGAGACGGCATGATCATACAGTTCCTGTTCGGTCACGGCTCATTCCTTTTGTCGTAATATAGAAAGCGCGGAACTCTGCCAACATGTCGTCACGGTCATCACTTTGGACTTCCCCGCAGTACAGCCAGCAGTGCCTGGGTGTCCAACCGGCCCACGCCGTCGCTGCCGGCCAGTAAATCCTCAGCCAGCTGGCGCTTTCGGCCGTGCAGGGCTACCATCTGTTCCTCGATGGTGTCTTCCATCACCAGACGGTATACCGTGACCGGGCGCTCCTGTCCTATTCGATAGGCGCGGTCGCTCGCCTGGTCTTCAACGGCCGGGTTCCACCAGGGGTCGAGATGAATGACGTAATCTGCGGCCGTCAGGTTAAGCCCGGTGCCGCCAGCTTTCAGGCTGATCAGAAACAGTTCCCCCTCGCCTGACTGGAACGCGGCCACCCGCTTTTCCCGTTCGGTCGGTGAGGTTGAACCGTCCAGGTATTGGTAGCGGATACCCCGTTCGTCCAGCGCGGTCCGCAGCAGCGTCAGATGGTCGACAAACTGGCTGAATACCAGCGCCTTGTGGTGGTTTTCCCGCAACTCGTCGATGATGTCCAGACAGGCCGCCAGCTTGCTGCCCGCCAGCGGGAGGTTATCCAGCACCAGTGACGGGTGGCAGCAGAACCGGCGCAACCGGGTGATCTCCGTCAGCACCTGCAGCGGTTTGATGTCGCCACCGCCACTGTCCAGCCGCTCTACTGCCTGCTGGCGCAAGGCCTCGTACCAGTGCCGTTCCTCGTCGCTCAGGGGGATGGTGTGAAGGATGTCGGTACGCGGCGGCAGTTCGTCCAGTACCTGCGATTTGGTTCTGCGCAACATAAAGGGTGTAATCAGCTGCTTCAGCGTGGTGCCGGCCAACCGGTCACCTTGCTCAATCGGCGTTGCAAATCGTTGATTGAACGGTTTCAGACCACCCAGCAGACCCGGGTTGAGGAAGCGGAACAGGCTCCACAGTTCGCCCAGGTGATTCTCGATTGGCGTGCCGCTCAGCGCCAGGCGGAAATCCGCCTTCAGCGCCATCACGGCGCGCGCCCGTTGGGTCTGTGCGTTCTTGATGGCCTGCGCTTCATCCAGCACCACGCTGTGCCACTGCCGGTCGGCAAACGTCTGCGCATCCTGCAGCAGCAGGCCATAACTGACCACCACCACATCGAAGGCACCCACGTCCGTTATCTCGCGCCGGCGCCGGTAGTCCCGCACCCGGAGTGTGGGGGGCGAACCGTTCGCTTTCGCTCAGCCAGTTGCCGGCGATGGACGTGGGGACCACCACCAGTTGCGGTCCGCCCGGGGCGCGTTCGAGCAGTAGGGCCAGGGCCTGCAGGGTTTTCCCCAGCCCCATGTCATCGGCCAGGCAGGCGCCCACACCCCAGTGTGCCAGCCGCGACAGCCAGCAGTAGCCTGCCTGCTGGTAGTCGCGCAACTCAGCTTTCAGCGTGGACGGCACCACGGGCTGGTGCTTTTCTCTTTCCTCAAGCCCGCGCAGCTGCCGGCGCCAGTCGGCGTCACCGTCGAGATGCCCGGCTTCATTGGCGAGAGTTTTCAAAAACGGCAGGGTCAGCGCATTCAGCGTGAGAGGGTCACCGTCGCCGGCCAGCAGGGCTATCTGCTGCAGGCGCTGACGCAGTTGATTATCCAGGACCAGCCAATCCTGCTCGCTCAGGCGGATGAACCGCCCGCGGCTTTCCTGCAGGAGTGTCAGTACCTGGCGCAACTGCAATACCTTGCCGTCATCCAGCGCCAGTTCACCGGACAGGGAAAACCACTCGCCCTGCCGGCGGACATGCAGCTTCAGGGATTGCATATCGCGGCGGCCACCCAGACGCAGACGTTCACCTTCCGGCCAGACGCATTCAAGTCGTGCCGGATCAACCGCGCGCAGTTGCGTCAGCGCCTCCAGGGCGTCCTGGGTCTCGGTCAGTTGCCATTCGGTGGTGTCCGTTGCCGCAGCCTCGAGTATCGGGCAGGCCGCCAGCACCTGCTGTAGCCGCTGTTGTTCTGCCGGCAGGTCGCGGCGGGTTTGTATCGCCTGCCCGTCCTGTTCACCGTTGACGATGTCGCCGCCCCGCCCAGGCGGGAAAGCGGTGCCGTTTGGCAAGGGGTGAACCCGCAGTTGCAGACGCAGCCCCTCGCCAAGCGGCAGCAGATGCGCATACAGTTTTTCATCCGGCGGAACATGCGGAATGTGCGCCGTCAGCTCGGGCAGATTGGCCTGGACCGGCAGCAGAGGCGCGATGGACGACACCGACTGCAGGACCCGATCGCGGGCGCTGGCCGGAATGCGCAGCTCCCTGCCGAGAATGCCGGCAATCTTGCGATGTTCGTCACTGACCGGATACACCACCAGGCGGGTCGGCGTTTCTTTTTCCCATAGCAGCCCGAGACTGTCGCTGATGCCCGGCGGGCGGAGCGTGAGGGCGAGACTCTCCCCCGCCTCCGTTATCACCAGCGTCACCTGCCCAGGTTCAATGTCGATGCGTACGTCCGGGGCGTCCTGCCAGAACACCGCCGGGTGGCCAACCAGCGCCGGCAAGGCGGCTTCAGCATCCAGCGTGTAGGTGCCGCTGTGCCCGTAAAAGGAATACGCCGAGGTGTAATGAATGTGTCGCAACGCCTGCCGGTCCTGCGCCAGCAGCCAGGGCAGTGTGTCGGCCGCGTCGTTGAGGCGTTTGAGGGACAGCGGGCGCCCTTTGGTCCAGCCGTCCCGGTTGTATTTTTGTTCCCGGGGTTCCAGCGTCAGCTCGTAGCGATGCAGGGTCAAAAACCAAGCCATGCGGGACGTATTGGCGTTTTCCGCCGCCGTCAGCTGGCTCAGGGCGTCCAGGGCGTATTCCCATGACGCCCTGCGCCGATACAGGGCGCTCAGCGGATGAGGCAGTTGGGGCGCCTGCTGACGGTATTGCTGATGGAGCAGGTCGGCAATGTCCTTCTCCAGCCGGTGATAGCCGCGGGTGGCCAACTGTTCTCTGAATATCTCGAGACGTTGCTGCCCGCGTGCACTGTCTTCGGTATCGCTTCGCCAGTGCCTGAGCAGCGCCAGCCAGACGCCGGCCATGCCGATGAGTGGCGTCGTGGCTTGTTCGGGTGAGGTGCCCTGCGGCGGCTTACCTTCGCATTCATGCAGCAGGCCCTGCAGCAAAACCCAGCCACTGCCGAAACCTTCCTCGATGGCATGGTGGGCCAGTTCCCGAAGTGTTGCGGTATACGCAGGCTCATGATTGGCCAGCAGCGTTAACGCGGCCATCATGGACGGCAAGGGGGGCAGGTGCAGCTTGCGTTTGCGCGTAGCCTTGCGGTACTGACTGACGAGCAGCCGGTATGCCTCGAGCGCAGCGTCTTTTTGTCCGCGACTCAGGGCAATCCAGCCTGTGACGGTCGGAGGCAGTTCACCCTCCCCCCTGATTTGGTCAAGGCGGTTGTGGTCGCCTCGCCACAGGGCCTGCAGCGCCAGGGGCTCCCGTAACGCGGGCGGTGTCGTGCCCCGCGCGTCGCTGAAGGTGCAGGCATACTGGTAGATCGCGGAGCACTCAGTGAGGCGGTAACAGGCATCAACGAGAAAGCTGGCCAGCAGCGCTATCTGAATAGCCTCGTTTAACAGCGCAAAGGTGTGTCGACCGGCCTCGTCAGCCAACAGCTGAAAAGCGGGATGCGTCTGTGGGGCGTAGCCGGGATGGGTCATCCACTCGTCCAGGTGTTGCGGCAGGGCCACCTCGTCCCCGGCGAGAAGTGCGTGCCACATCCGGGCCCTGCGCGTACGCAGGCCGCTTAACAGGCGTGAATGGCCGGGGTGCTGCGGGCAAGCCCCCCAGACGGCGGGATGGGTGACCATGTAGCGGTAAACCACGTTATCATGACCGGCCAGGTGGTAGCGGTTGTTCATCTCCTGCAGCCATCCTTGCGCCAGCAGGATTTTCAGGGCGTCAGCCATATCCGCGGGATTCATGCGGCGGTGGGCTACGGGGCTTATCTCCAGCTGATGCAGGTTATCCAGCAGGGCGGATTTTGCCAAATCGTCATGCAGGGCGAGCTGGCAGAGGATGGCGGTGAGATGGACGGGCAGATGCGCGAGCCCAGCCTCCGGGGTTTCCGCGTTGTCAGCGCGTGAAGGTGTGCTTTTGTGTTCGGTCATGGTATCACCTTGTTAACGTGACCTCAGCACACACATCCGGCTGCGGCCTGTCCTGTTCCTTTTGCTGCCCGCCGGCGACGGTGGGTCAGGTGCCGCTATGTGTCCTATCGCCGGGCCGTGGTTGCGCCGCTTACGCAGGCTCCAGTGCGATAGTGTGACAGGTCGCCGTACTGCCGAGCCGTCGGGTACCCAGACCGTACTCTGCCATGACGTGCATAAACCGGTCGGCGTCACCGACGACACGAAAGGGGACGGGATGCAGATGGCTACCGTCCTGGGCAAAGGCGGCATTCAGCGCCGCTTTTTCGACGTAGAATCCGTTGTGCTGTGACGGCACCGGCGTTACGCCGGATTTCCACTCATGTGCGTCCAGCACATAATTGTCCCAGCCCTGGTCTTTCAGGGTTTCAGAGGCGTAGGTGAGCCGGAACAGATCGGATTGTGCGGCCAGGTTGCCGCTGCAGGAGCTCCAGAGGTAGTCAAGATGCTGACGCAGTTTGCCAGCCGGGCCGTGTTTGCGGCCACGTTCGAGTAACCACTGGATGTCAATCGCAACGCTCCTGGGGAAGCGTTTTTGCTTTTGGGCGGTGGCCAGCCAGCGGATCAGAAACAGGTTTTCGGCATAGGGCGTGCTGGCGATACCGTCTTGGCGCGCCAGCCCCAACGCCACCAGGGCGCAGAACGCCAGATGGCTGAGCGCTGAGGTAGTGTTCTCTGTGGTAACGGATTCGGTTTTATCTAACAATGGCTACCCTGCCCGTCGAAGCGAAGAATTAGTGGCGGATCTGCGCCAGGTCGTCAGCGGTCAGCCCGGTCATTTTCATGACCGAGTCGCGATCGAGGCCGTTGGCCAGCATGGTACGGGCAACTTCGAGTTTGCCTTCGAGTTTGCCTTCATTGCGCCCTTTTTCAATACCGCGCTGTTCACCCAATTGGATACCCTGCTCGATACCTTTCTGGATACCCTTCTCGATACCTTTTTGTTCAAGCTGTTGTGCGATGGTCATCAGTTCATCCTCATGTTGCGGTACCCGCAGGGCCAGTGCGCGAACAAATGCCTGCGCATCCGCCGATTCACCGGTCTGGATAATATAGTGTATCAGCGAAATCACCTGCGGCGAAGAGAGATAGCCGGCCAGCAGAATGGCGGACAGTCTGTCGGTCAATTCGGCCAGGTCGCGCTGGCGAATATGTTTCTGCAGCAGGGTCAGCGCGGCCATGCTGCGGTGACCCATAATCTCTTCGTCGGGGATGATCGTCACATCAACCAGCGGAAAATCGCCGGTGTACAATTTTCCCGCCAACGCCGGATCATCAAATTCCTGCAGCCAGTTGGTCGGGTACGGATACGGGCTGCGTTTGCCTGTATAGAACAGCACCGGAATGACCAATGGCAACTTCTTGTGACCGGCGTCGAGATGACGCTGCATAGCGGCAACGGCATATCGGATGAGGCGAAAGGCCATATGCTTATCCGGGCTGGACTGGTGCTCGATAAGCACGTGTACGTAACCGTCAGCGCCGGTGGTGGTTTTCAGGCTGTAGAGCACGTCGCTGAAATACTGGCGCAGATCATCTTCGACAAAGGAGCCGGACTCCAGCTTCAGCGTGCTGAGGTCACAGATGGCCCGCAGTTCGGCCGGCAGATGGATATCCATGAAGTCGCGGGCTATTTCGGGTTGCGTCAGAAATTGCCGGAAAGTGGCATCATGGGGCGTTGGATTTTTTTTCATGAGGCTATCGTAACATGTTCGGTCGCCGGCTCACTATGGTTGAGAGAAGGCTTCACCCGTTCTCCGGGCAGGATAGCGTCGGGATGTTGCTGCCGCCAGGTTTTTAATATTCGGTAGACGCTGGCCCTGCCAATACCCAATCTGTCGGCAACCGCTTCGCGGGTGACACCGGCCAGCGTCAATTCAATGACCTGCTGCGTTTTTGCCTGAGCGGTGGGTTTTCTTCCTTTATATGCTCCTTTGGCTTTTGCCCGGGCAATGCCTTCCCGCTGGCGTTCCTGGCGCAGGCGTGTCTCGAACTCGGCAAAGACGCCCAACATATCCAGGAAAGCTTTACCGGAAGCGGAAGAGGTATCGAT
The DNA here is from genome assembly GCF_900635445.1 of Serratia odorifera. NCBI lineage: Bacteria > Pseudomonadati > Pseudomonadota > Gammaproteobacteria > Enterobacterales > Yersiniaceae > Serratia > Serratia odorifera. The sequence goes on along the minus strand of NZ_LR134117.1, from coordinate 71,525 downwards.
GGCCTGCTCTGTCGCCCTGAGCTTGATGTTTTGCCCTTCAAGCTCATGAACCAGATTTTGTAAGTCGCGCAGGCTGCGTGACAGACGGTCGATACGGGTGATCACCAACGTATCGCCTTCCCGCAGGTAGTCGAGGCAGTCATCGAGTGCCTGGCGCCCTTCTTTCCTGGTTCCGGTCATTTTCTCTGAGAAAATTTTACGGCAGCCGGCTGAAGTTAACACCGCAATCTGGTTTGTCAGATCCTGGTCTGTCGTCGATACACGCGCGTAACCTACGAAAGCCATACGATTTAATCCCAATAGATATTAGATGATGAGATTTTTGCGTATCAAATTTACGAAATCAAGTTCTGTGATACTTGATTTGGGCAAATTATCCTAGCTCTCACAAAGGTATACTCTTTTGAGATAACCAGTTTTGCGATGCATATGCTTTACCAGGACATCCCGCTGGACGTGGTCGCGGAATCGACATGTGAAGTTCACGATGCCGGGTGTGGACGCCGTGGCCATGTTGAGACAGATGGACACGGCGTCATTGATTCGTGATGACTGACAGGCCGATTTTGCGGGCAGACTACGGCTGTTTGTTCATACCTCACATTTGTGAGGTGTTACGTAATACTTGTGATGTTTTTGTTTTGATAAAATATAACGATGAGTATCAGGTTTTAAAATTATTTAAATTTATCAATATTATATAAATAGTAATTCATACATCACATTTCATACGTATTACTTAAGGTATCCCTCTAACGCTTCCCGGATAATGGCGCTGACGTTTTTAGGCGCAACACCAGCCCGTTTGTTCTCGAGCGCCAGATCTTCAAGATGCCGGAGTAACGCTTCCGGCAGGGAGATGGTCGTCCTTGTCATGCTTTCCGGTTTCGTCACCTCGGGTGTATTTTCCCTGTTAACACCATAGGGGCGATCCGCTAGGCGGTTGGCCAGCGCATCCGCCTGTGCTTCGCTGGCGCCGGGTAGGCGCCGTTCACTCGGTTTCTTGATCGCCATCAGAACACCTCGTTAATGAGTGACATCACTTCATCCCTGGCTTTGACATTGTCCGTTTCCATGACCGATTTCCCTTCTGACATGACATCTCGGTAGATCTTGCGATAGCAGCTTTTCGCTCTCAGCGGAGTGAGTTGATCGAACTCGGCGACATACTCTAGAAATTCGTTGCGTTCGTTCCCTTCGAGCAAAGGGTTTGTGCTGGCAATGCTTTGGTAGGCGAATGCTTTCAAATCGGGATTGAGGTCGCGAATGCTGATCAGCTGTTGTTGCAGTTCGAACATGGTGTCCAAATCGAGTTGAGAACATTGATGGGGCGCTATGAGCATATCAGCGACGGTGCAGGCGGTGATCAACTCCCTGCTGTTGCGTCCGGCTACATCGACAATCACATGATCATACTTTTCGGCCAGGCTGCGCAAGGTCTGGGAGATGTTGCCCGTTTTTTCAATCAGCGTGATAGCTGGCGATAAACAGTTGGCTTCACGCTCTGCATGCCAACGGGAAGCGGAACGCTGAATATCAGAGTCTACCAAAACCACATCTTTACCATGAACCATCGCCAGCGCGACAGCGAGGTTAGTCGCCGTTGTGGTTTTGGATGAGCCTCCTTTATTGCCTCCAACAACTGTAATCATCATTTTTCTCCATGTTACTTATTAAGTGTTAAGTATTACTTCATACATATTAACTATACGCGCGCCAGAATAGAAATCAAGCTATTCACTTGTGTGAAGTATGATTTTTTTGGTGCTCAGTCGCGTGAAAGAAAAAATAAAAACCATATGATTATGATTTTAAACTATTATTATAGTTATGAGTTATGAGTTATGAGTTATGAGTTATGAGTTGTGAGTTATGAGTTGTGATATTTAACTCACTCTTCATTGCGTCATGGTGAACTGGGTCATCTGGTTATTAAGGGAAACACCAATGTATGGGCCGGTGACTGACCGCATACGGCCAGCCATCAGCCCTACTCGTCTAGTCTCCCTAGTGGTCGCCAAGTCTCGCCGAAACCGCGTTGCAGTTTCGGGCCAGTCGGCTAGGGTCTGAACGCCAACATCAACCCCGCTTGCAGCCGGCTACGCCGGCGCCGCACTCACTGTCCTGCAGCTTGACTGCAGGACGCTATTGACGCCCCGCCAGTCGCTGTCGCGCCGGCGTGTCGGGTGGGTGCCTGTTCATCCTTCCGTGGTACGTCTGCCGCAGTCAGTCTTCCCGCCGCAACTGATAACAGCACAACGCCTCGCTTGAACGCCAAGGGGTGAAATGCACTCCGCCAAAAACTTTTTCCTCCCTACGGTCAAAAAAACTTTTTGTCTCCGCCCCTTGGCGCCGCTCTTCGCCGTGCTGAATCAGTTTTTTGCGACGGCGAATACTCACAGCGGCATCAATCAACCACCCGGAGGAATGCAACATGACCCCACAAAACGTCAACGGCGCGACAACGAAGCCTACAGCAGCATCTGCACAGACCAACTGTGGCCTGACTGTACCGCAGGTGTATGACCTGTTTTGCTATGTGAAGGCGGTGTGCGGTCGCTCGACCGGCACCATTGAACCGCCGGTCGTACCGGATGGTGCGGAGGAGGTATTCGCAGATTTTGGGGATTTCGACACCATCGCGGTCTGGCTCGTCGATGGCTGGCCGTTAGTCGCCAGTGACCAGATGACGATGACGCACTGGCGTCTGAATTCAGGGCAATAAAAAAGCGGCATCGCTGCCGCTTTCTCACCGCCAGCGCGGAAGCGTCCACTTCTGATGCTGGCTCAACAGGCAATAACTATGAGGAGCTACACCATGTCTATGACTGAGTCTAAAGCACCGGCCAAGGGCAAGACAACCCGTCCGGCCAAATCCAGCAAGAAAAATGCGCTTGCTGAAAAAATCGAAGCGGCACTGGCCAAAGCCGTGCGTAAAACTGCCACACTCGGCCAGCTGGTGCTGACCGATCTGAACGTGCGTAAGAAAAAATCCTCGCAGGCGTCGATCGAGGGGCTGGCCGCTTCCATCCGTTCGGCCGGGCTGCTGATGAATCTGGTCGTCTTCGAAATGGACGATGGTCGGTATGGCGTCGCCGCCGGTGAGCGGCGCACGCTGGCGTTGCGGTGGTTGATGGGGCGTGAAGACGACGCTGACAAGACTACCCCGGATGGCCTCGTGACCGACGATTACCCGGTCGAGGTGCTGATTGTCAGCAAGGTGATGGCGCGCGTGGTGTCGATGATGGAAAACAGCCAACGCGAGCAGATGCATCCGTCGGATCAGGTGGTTGCGTTCCGTGATTTGTCGGCGGACGGGCAGACACCGGCACAGATCGGCGATTTGCTGGGGTTCAGCGCGCGCCACGTTCAACGTTGTTTGCGTCTGGCGACAATGGCGTCGGTGCTGCTCGATGCGCTGGCCGACGACAAAATCACACTCGACCAGCTGCAAGCGCTGTCGGCAACCGAAGATCATCAACGTCAATGTGATGTGTGGGCCAACGCGCACGGCTGGGCGGCTGCACCGCAGCACCTGCGTGAGGCCGTGCTGCAAGGCGAAGTCTCGGCCAAGGACAACAGCCAACTGGCGTTCGTCGGGCGCGAAGTCTACGAGGCGGCTGGCGGTACCTTCAAATTCGATCTGTTTACCGACGAGGGTTTTTTGACCGAACCGGCGCTGCTGGAGCGTCTTACCCGCGAAAAACTGCACGCACTGGCGCAGCAGGTTGCCGGGGACGAGGGCTGGAGTTGGGCGGAAGGTCGCATTTCGGCCATTAAAACGTGGGGCGAAGATGCCGAGTTGTATCGCGAGATGGCTGAACCGGTGCCGGAATTCTCCGACGACGAGCTGGCCGAGATCACCCGGTTGAAAGCGCGGTTTGCTGCGCTGGAAGCGGCGTTCGAAGAAGCGGATGCCGATACCGATACTGACGTGATGATTGCCGAAAGCGACGCTGTACAGGCCGATATTGAGCGGATCACCGAACAGGCGACTATCCGGTCATGGCCGCAGGCGATGCGCAGTACTGGCGGGGTGATGGTGTCTCTGCGTGGCGGGGACGTGGTTTACCAGCGCGGTATCGTGTTGCGTGCGAGCGAGTCGACAACCGTGCCTGCCGGTGATGACAACGGTGACGGGACAGCGGCCAGCGAGACACCTGCACCGAAAACCAAGGAGAAAGGGCTGTCGGCGGCGTTGATCACCTGTTTGTCGGCGGAGCGCACGCTGGCGGTGATGGGGGCACTGGTCGAGAACCCGACCGTCGCGCTGGCACTGCACACTCACACCATGACCATGAAGGTGTTCGGCTCACGCTACGCCGGATCGCTGCTCAAAACCGATCTGACGCCCAAACGCGCGGAGCTGCTGACCAAAGCCCCGACGGCGGGAGGCAGCCGCGCCGATCGCCAGCTGGGCGAGCTGCATGCGCAGTGGGAAGCCAAATTGCCGCCGGAGTGGAATACCGATTTTACATGGTTGCTGACGTGGGAGCCGGCCGACGTCGTGGCGCTGCTGGCGTACTGCGTCGGCCAGTCACTCGATGCCGTTCAGCTGTGGCCTGCGAGGGATGGCAAGGTCGGCGGTGAACTGACGCCGCTCGAGCACGCGCTGGATTTCACTCTGCGCGACTGGTGGCAACCGACCAAGGCCAATTACTTCGGGCGTATCAGTAAAGAGCTCATGAGCGATGCGCTGGTTGATGCCGGAAAAGTGGCGCAGGCGACCTCGGTGCTCAAGATGAAGAAGGGCGACGCTGCGCAGCTGGCCGAAGACGAACTGACCGCCAGCGGATGGGTGCCTGATTGCCTGCTACCGATGGCTTTTGATGACACCACCGTTGATCAGGGCGCTGATAACAGCGCCGCCGCGTAACCAACAGGGAGCTGCCGCCCTCGGGGCGGCAGAACATAATCATGCAAAACACATTCAATCTAGAAATACTGACGGCCATGAGTGCCGACGAGTTGGAGCAATACCGCGATCGGGGCAGGGAGTACCGGGTAATGCTCAATTGCGCGGTGTTGAGTCAACTGGCAGTGCCGGAAGGCTGGCGCGTGGTGGCGGAAGAGGGCTGTGAGTTCTGCGGGTGCGTGCCGGTGGTGTGCCGGATAAGTCCGGCAGGGGATGAAGCGACGGCGCTGTATTTGTGCAGTGCAGGAGCAGAGGTGCCGAACTGGTCAATTTCACTGCCGTTCGATGGTGGCCGGTCGCTGGCGTGGCTGTACCTGGATGAGCGTTACACCCCGGCCACGGTCAACCGGGTGCTGCATACCGTGGCCGGTTATTACCGGCTGGGGTTCTGGCGACCGGAAAAACTGGCTGTCGCGCTGCGGATGGGAGGGCATTGCCTGTGATCCCGGATCATCTTGCTCTGGTGCCGTGGCATCCCTATCGGCAGGCCGTATGGCTGGCCATTGCTCAGGTTGAAGCCCGGCGTGACGCAGGCAGGTGGTTGGCCGCCTATCCCTATGCCGCCGCATTTTTCCGCCAGTTAACCGGGCGACCCACGCTTTCAGCCAAGGATTTACGCATGACAGACATTACCTACCGCCCCGGCGATCGTCGGTGCTCCACGCGCAAGGAAGACTATCTCGACGCCAGTCGGGGCGAGCGGTGTTACTCGCCGTTGCCGGGCGATACCCGCGACACACTGTTCCCGGAAGTGAACCGCCGCCGTCAGCGGTTTGAACACAGGTTGACGATGAAGCACACCCGGCAGGCACGCATCGATGACACCATCAGGCTACACAAACGGCGGCGTTACCAGGTGCGGCTGGCGCAGGCAGAAATCGAGCTGGCGTTCATCACGCCGGGCGAGCTTGACAGCTGGGTGCGCCGTGCCCAACAGCAGGGGCTCGCCGAGGATGATTTGAGCGGGCTGGTGCTGGCGTGGACGACGCGTTTTCCCTGCCTTGCCGAACTGGAACGCTATCTCTGGGCGGCCATGCCGTTCTGGGAAGCCCGCCTGCAGGTCCGTCTGAACAGCGCTGATTTGTCTGCTGAAGTGCGTACCGATAACGATGCCCGGCTTCGGAATCGCCTGGTACGCCGCTAACCCCCAGACAACAGGCTGCAGTGGCTACGCCACTGCGGCTTGTTGCTCTCTAATCCCTATGCCAGGTATGTCGGTTCTTTCGGCAGGGGGAGCTACTCCTGTTGACGGTGCCACGGCGACAGTTGGGCATTGATGTGCTGCTTCTGAACGATTTGCCAGGCGAGACAATGCGGCTGTGGGCGTCCGGGCGCGCTGTCGTGCTGCGCATGGCGCCGGCGAGCCGTCGCCACCCTGCGGGCGTCCATCGCTGACGCGAAAGGCACGCTTGCAGCAGGCTGTCGCCTGCGCCGCTTTTCACTGTTCTTCGCCCTGGCGAGGAACGCTAAAGACGCCCCGGCTTATCGCCGTGTCGGGTGTGTTCCTGCTCATCTTACCGGTGGCTATCTCTCATCAGACCCTTACGCGGCGGCTTTTGTAGCACCGTCGCCCGCGTGCCCGCAAGGGTGAAATGCACGCCGCAAGCGGCGCCCTTGCGTTCCCCCGTTCGCCGTCGCTACTTCAGCTCTTTGCCGCGCAAGGTTCCGACGAGAGATAAATCAACCACCGAAAAGGAATGCCAGCATGAACACACAAAACGTCAACATCAAAACCGCCACGAAGGAACACTCTGAAAGATATGGGGAAAAAGCCACTGTGCTTCGCACCGACGGTTTTGTCCGCAATCTGCATTCCGCGCATCCCTTTGATGTTATTCGGGCCGACGTCGTGCTGGCGCGGATGGAAGCGCAGGCGCATCGCGGCTGCGGGCTGCATTACGAAATCTATCATTCTTATCTGCTGGACGCGGCACTGGACTACCTTGCCGGGTTGCCACTGAAAGACCGCCCACCATTTATCGGCGCGGCCGCCCTTCGCGGCATCATGCTGACCTTTGCCGAAGGCGATCGCGCGGGGGATGCATGTCATGCGCTGATGGCCAATCTGGCCGCGGACTATTGATTGACCCGTCCGGGCGGTATCGCCGCCCGGCATAACCCAAGAGGAGATAGACGATGTATCAGACGCAGGAAATCAGCACAGAAAACCGTATGAAGTTTGACGCGAGCGCCGAAGCAGCTTATTGGCAAAGGCGCGAAAAACAGGCACGCAGCGACGTGGAAGAAATCACGCTGGCGGCGTTTATGGATGCCATCGCGGTGATGTACCCGCGCGACTGGTGCGGCGACGTCGAATGCGAGTCGTTCAAGCTGGCCGAAATGTACTGCGGGGAGGTGACCACCATTTACGCCAAAGTCGGGGAGCGCTATTTCCGGTTTCGCGATGTGGTGTCGTTACCGCACAGCGCCATTGTGGCGCGTATCGAGAAGGAGGTGACTGGTAGGGAAGTGCAAGCCCTTAAGTGAAAAAAGCAGGCTTTCGCCTGCTCTATCGTGCCGGTTTACCCCTGAGAAAGTTAGACCGGCATTCAATAATCGATTGGAGAAAAACGATGACTATCGAAGTTTCAATAATGACATTGACTACGGCCTATGTAAAGCAGTTGGGCCGAACAGGATGAGGCGGTCAAACGCCAGCAGCGGATCGCGCGTGGCGATATTGCGGCCGCTGACGTCGATCCGGATTTGCGGTCGTTCGGGCGTCACATCGCCGGATGTGTCCGCAAAGGCAAATCGGTGCGGGTGCCGTCGATGCGGGGCAGTGAATGGGGGCACGTTCTGCGTGCGCTGGAGTTAACGCGGGCAATGGCCTGATAACGCGAGCCGTCCCGGATTTTCGGGGCGGCTATTCACTGACCCGGAGGTTAATTGATGTCACAACTCTCTTTTGATGCCCTGTTTTCCGTGCCCGTCAATGCATTACGCCCGGCGGAAAATAACGTCAGGGCTGATGCAGTAGAACAATCCAAACCCGCCGTACATGTACCTGCCCGGAAACGGATAATCACCGGCGATGATCCGCGTAAGGTATTCTTGTCCACGTTCCGCGAAACAGCACGTTATCACCATCGCTACGAGGTGTTCAGCGATTTCGTAAAGCTGACTGCCTGCGCGCTGGAAAATCTGTTGTTAAAGTCGCCACTGATCGAGGCGGAGTATATGGCCACTATCCAGCGCTATGAAAAAGCTGACGCGCAGCGCATGGCGGAGCTGTACTCGTGGCTGGTCATTGGGCTGGATCATGACATGGGGGACTTTCTCGGTTCGCTGTTTATGGAACTCGAGTTGGGCAGCGACAACATCGGCCAGTTTTTCACGCCGTTTCATCTCTCCGAGCTGATGGCGGGACTGGTGGCAGGTGATCGGCTGGCGGCGTTGGAAAGTGAGCCGTATATCACGCTGTCCGAACCGACCTGCGGCGCGGGCGGGATGGTGATCGCGTTTGCCAAAATTATGCTGGCGCGGGGCTATAACCCGCAAACGCAGCTACGCGCCGACTGTGTAGACATTGATCCGGTGGCGGCGCGGATGTGTTACATCCAGCTGTCTCTATTGGGTATCCCGGCGCGAGTGGTGATCGGCAACAGCCTGACACTGAAGTATCAGCGCGAGATGTATACGCCGTTTTGGTATCGCGTGACGTCCACGCGCTGGCCGATGTATCGCTAACAATCGAGGCGGGCAGGGCGACCCTGCCCGATACCGCATGATAGAAAACGACACGCTGCCGTTACCGGGCGAATTTACCGATTGGCGCGGGAACCGCTGGGTGTTTGATGCTGAGACCGTGTGCGGCCTGGAACAGGAGGAGGGCGCGCCGTTCTGGTATTCCTACTGTTACGACAGGAGGAACATTTCGACCTTTGAACGCTGTGCTGCGTTGTTGTGGGTGAAAGTGGCTCCGGTCAGCGCCGAAGAGCAAAAGGCGGAATAGGAACAGAGAACGGCGCCTGCGGCACCGCTCTTTTTTCCTTTTCCCGGTCAGTGTTGCATTCCCGACCTTCCTTCCTCGATGTGTTGCGCCGGCGGTGGTGTTTTTGTCGGCATGTCCTTTCTCCTGCAGTAGACCAGGCACAAGAAAAAACACCCAAAGGCTTTGAGCTTCCTGCGGTGGCCGGCCGCAAGCGTCCCGCCATCAGCCCCCACTCGACTAGCCGTTCGCGTGCGACCGCCAAGTCTCGCCGAACCCGCACGCGGTTTCGGGCCCAGGGCTAGGGTCTGAAAGCCAACCTCAACAGCATACGCTTGCAGCCGGCAGTGCCGGCGCCGCTTTTCACTGTTCACCGGCTGGCCGGCGATCGTTAAGAACGCCACGGCTGGTTGCCGTGTCGGACGCGTTCATCCTCGCGGTCGTTCCGGTGAGCCATCGGACGGCCGTTCCCCGGCGGAGGGCTGTTCGTAGCACCGCCGAGTCGCCCCGCAAGGGGTGAAATGCACTTCACCGAAAACTTTTTCCAGGTAAAAACTTTTCGCTTCGCCCCTTGCGGGTCTCCTTACGCCGTTGCTCCTTCGCCCTTTGCCGCCAGGGAACTCACCGAACGATGGAATAACCACCAGAGAGGAGCACAAGCAGGATGAACACGCAAAACGTCAACACCGCCACCAAAGAATCTTCCAAACGATGGGCAGGAAAATACCCCGACGCGGAAAGCATCATGATCCGCCAACTGGAATTTATGGAGGAATTGCACGGCGTGTGTTTGTCGTCTGATGAGCTTGCGCAATCGCTGTATGAAATTTTTAACACGATGACGGATCGGGTGGTTTTTAACGGCGTCGATAACACGCCCCCCGATAAACCGAAAATTGTTTATGCCGTCGCGCAACATTGGATTAAGGCGCAGCGTCTGGCCGGTGAGTATTTTGGTGAGAGCGGTGTCGCTGCCTGGGAACATGCGCGTTATCGGCTTCAACTTCAGCTGGCTATCAACCACTCATACCGTTAATTCATTGCCGGTCAAATAGACATTGCCCGGCATCACGTAAACAGAAAGGAGAATATCATGCGTTTAGCTTCCCGTTTTGGCCGTTATAATGCCATCCGTAAAGATCGCCCGTTAACCAACGACGAATTAATGCACGTGGTACCGAGTGTTTTTTCTGAGGATAAACACGATTCGCGCAGCGACAAATATACCTATATTCCCACCATCGCATTGCTGGATAAATTGCGGGAGGAAGGATTCCAACCCTTTTATGCCTGCCAGACTCGCGTTAGGGATGAAAGCAAACGCGGCCATACCAAACACATGCTGCGGCTACGTCGTGAAAATATGATTGTTTCCGGCAATAAAGAGGTGCCGGAAATCGTATTGTTGAATAGCCACGACGGGAGCAGCAGTTACCAAATGATCCCCGGCATGTTCCGTTATGTCTGTGCCAACGGTATGGTATTCGGTCAATCGTTCGGTGATGTTCGTGTGCCGCATAAAGGAGACGTAATAGGGCAGGTGATCGAAGGGGCTTATGAAGTGCTCGGTATATTTGACCGCGTTGATAATGACCTCGATACCATGAAATGTATTTCACTTACCGAACGCGATCAGGAATTATTTGCGCGGGCGGCCTTAAGTTACCGCTACGAATATGAAGATAAATCACCGATTACGGCGTCACAGGTTTTGCGGCCGCGTCGGCGTGAGGATTACGACAACGATTTATGGACGACATTCCAGCGCGTTCAGGAGAACATGATTAAAGGTGGATTGCCGGGTAAAAGCGCTACCGGGAAAAATACCCGGACACGTGCGGTCAACGGTATCGATGGCGATATAAAACTGAACCGTGCGTTATGGTTGATTGCGGATGAATTCAAAAACCGAATGAAATAACAAGGTGCCCCGGTAATGACGCCCATCAATACCGGGGCCGGACACTGCTACAAAACGTACAGTTAATACAACGCGGACAGTATGAAATAACGGGGTGAAAGATGCAAACGGAAAAATTACGGGTATGCAGTACGGCACATTTTACATCGGCGGATAACCGGCTGTTAGCGACAATGGCAGGGCAAGAGGCTTTTTCTTCCTGGGTGGTTAACATCCATTACGGTTATATTATTGTGCTGACGGACTATCGATGGCGGTTACGGATGTTAAAGTCGCAAGGTGCTTCGAAGGCACTGAGGCGTTTTTTAATTCACCAGATTAAATATCACCGCATAGGCTACATCCATTTTGATTGTGATGCGCCAATTGTTCCAGGCTACGACGTTTTTGACTGGTAGCGCGCTGATAAGATCCGTCCCCATCGAAGGGACGGATCTTATTTTCCCCGCCCGCCCAGCGGGAAATAAATTTCCCGCTTCCGCTGCCCCAGAGGGGCGCCCTGGTTAGCACCAAAAACGCGGACGTTTTTGGCAGAGACATTCGCACTTTGTGTGCCGCTTACCCACATCTACACAATCGAGGTTATTTCACCTTGCTCCGGTGAAATAACCGCTCCCGCTCATTTCCCATTGTGGTGATGGGAAACTTCGCTGGCTCTCTCTCATGTGCATATGTGGGTAAACTACGGGTTCTGAACGAGGAGGGGTTGTTGCTTGCTGGCTTTTATCGCCCGGTAGGTCTTCTCGATTTTAGTCGCATACTTGTAACGTCGTTGCGCCTGTTTGGGGGAGTCTTTAAATCCTGCATTATATGCCCCTACTGCCTGCCAGGTCGCTCCCCACTTCTTAAATGCAATCGCGAGATAATAAGCACCGGTGTAGATGTTCATACACGGATCTTGCTTGAGGTGACGTTCTGAAACCCCTATCAGCGAGAGCGAGTTAAAATGCTGAGAGTCAATTTGCATTAACCCGACACCGTAGCCTGTGGTTGGGTTTGGACCGATAGCAACGGGATTAAAACGAGACTCGTTCCATGAAATAGCCCGTAAAAGGTCCGGGTCGATGTGATAATCCCTGCCAGCCATGTCAAAACAATCAGCGAGTGTGGCCGATGAACTAAATAACATGAGTGCTGCGATGATCTTCTTCATGATTTCCTTAAAATCCCTAGTCCTGGTGAAAATCTAGCCTTTTCCGGATCTCGAGTCAACAAATTCGCGCTCCTTGGGGTAAATACATCACACCCCACGCAAAATTTAATTTTGCAGATTTATTTAACTAAATCATATGGTTATGATTTATATTTTTGTGTATATAAATTAAAAAAATAGTTAATAGAGTCGTTGAAAACTCCTTATAGAGTTGTATGTAGAGTTTCATGGAAGCTCTATTTAGAGTTATTTATATATTTCATATTAATAGATGGGCACGCCCCTAGAGGCGGCTTGCAACTATTTGCTTTTAAAGCTATTATCAGACTTGCAATTAGAGTCGCCAATGGTTTGCTTATGACTATTCAAAAAACATACAATTTTTCTGTAGATAAATAATACCACGGAGTGAAATTATATGGCCAGAATTCAAGCGTATGTCAGCAAGGAAGCGGTTGAGAAAATTCACGTGATTGTTGAACAACGCCGTCAAGAAGGCGCTGCAGAAACCGAGGTAAGTACTTCTAGTGTTATTTCTATGCTTCTGGAGCTCGGTCTCAGAGTATATGAAGCACAGATGGAAAGAAAAGATGATCCTTTTAATCAGACAGAGTTTAACAAGGTTATTCTGGAAAACGTATTAAAAACTCAACTTGCAATGGCAAGAGTTCTTGGTGCAAGTACATTAGCCCCATATGTTGCAGATAAACCAAAACTTAATAATTATCAACAAATTATTTCTGAAATAAAAGAGTCTGTTAATGATGAGTTAGGTAGGTTTTTTATAGGCATTGATTCAGATAACAATAGTGAATGAGATATTATTAATAATTAAATTACCTCATTCCATTTTCTGTTATGAGGTAATAATTTTTTATTTCTACTTATTAAGGCAGTCAATTATTTCAATTGCTAATCTTTTTGCTTCGTCAACTTTCTTAGATAATTTTTTCTCTTCTATTACGGAACTATAAAATTTATTTTTGGTAGGGTTGGTTCTGTTTCTATGCATTTCAAGAAGATCTGATGCTAAATCATCATCTATTGTATAGAAGTAATACTCTGGATAATCCAATAAATTGGCTATTTTAACTACTAAGCTGAAAGGCGGCTCTGTTCTGCCGACTTCGTAACTTGACAGTCTTGAACTTGAATTGGCCCCTTGTATACCTACAAGTTCAGCCAGTTGCTCCTGTGTGTAACCATTTGATATTCTGGCGTATTTTAGTCTTTTTGGTATCATGATCCCCTCCTTTATTATGATTTTACATAGTGTTAGGAGGTGGGAAATCCACATAATCAAGAACTGTTGATAATGTGTAGTTGATGATGTGCTATGTTTATTTCATCATCTGATGTCTTTCATGTATCATCTTTTAACAAACCATCACTATTATTTGATCATGAGTATGCCATGAATAATACCGAGATAATAAAAAAGAATATAAATTACCTTCTCTCTTCGAGAAAGGAGACTCAAGTTTCTCTAAGTGATGGTGCCGGTGTTAATCGAACTACTATATATAAGATCCTTGAAGGTAGGGTAGAGCGCGTTCAAGAAAATACTCTTCGAAAAGTAGCAGGGTTCTTTGGTGTTACATTTAAAGAAATACAATCTGTTGATTTACAAGAAAAGGAATTATCTAATAGGTTAGTCACCATCGATGGTAACATGAACCCGTTGGCGGTTCCGATTATTAAAGATACAACAATACTCTCCGCAGTAAACGCAAAAATAGGACGTTTAGTTATGTCATCACCTATAACATATTTCTTTGGTGAAGGTCCTAATGTTGTCGGAATCCTTCTAACAAAAGAGATAAAAGGATACTATAATAAAGGTGATGTGATCATCGTTCGCCGTGAGTCTATCATTCATGAGGCAAATGTTCTTGTAGTTACCCCAAGCAAGACTTTGAAGGTTATTGATGGTAATTCGGCGCATTTAGTTGCTGAGGATGTTGTTGGTACAATAATCGAGGAAAGGTATGGAAGCGAATATAAAATATAAGCTGATAGGGTTTGATATCCTAAATGGAAAAGCTAATGTTATGGTATTGAATACTGGGCGTGTCATGTCAATGCCATACGAAAGGTTGCTATCCTCAGAGGTGATTGATGATTTCAATGCTAGAGAGGTGTCGGCAGTTTGTCGAAAAATATATGGCTCTGGTGAAAGTGTTAAAACTGAGTATGAGTTCAAGGATAGAAATGAAAAACAGTGGCTAACTTATGTCGCATTTTGTTTGGTTATTAGCGTTTGTTATATATTTAGTAATATAGCTGCAGTTAAGCCAGTTCACATACAATATTTTGATTTGATCATTACTCCTGGTACTTTTGTTTATCCTTTTACATTCTTAGTAGTAGATCTACTAAACGAATTTTATGGATTTAGGCTGGCAAGAAAAGCTATATACATGTGTGTTGTCGCTAATGCTGCAATCTTAGGGTTGCTTTATGTTTCTTTGAAATTACCTGTTATACCCGAATGGATATTCAATGGTCCATATAATAGTCTTATTAATCAAATACAATCAACATTTCTTGCCTCCACTATTGCATTCCTTACCTCCGAACTTGCAAATTCATATGTGCTCTGTAAAATAAAGGAGCTTACAAACTCTCGTTACTTATACATAAGGATCTTGTCCAGTATATTCGTAGCCTCTGTTATCGATAGTATTGTTTTTTGCTTCATTGCATTCAGTGGCTTGATGACAAACGAACAAATAATAGGAATTATTGCCGTTCAAGTAATAATAAAATTATTGTATGCGATTGTTAATGTTTTCCCTGCTTATGGAGCAAGGTATCTATTTAATAAATACCTCACTCAAGAATAAAATTTATTTAATTAAATAGGCCTGTTTTTTTTTGCAGGCTTTTTTGTGTTTCTTCTTTATCATGCATGTATTCATTAAAACCTCTTAAACGTAAAAAACATGCATCACATTTCCCACAGCCAAAACTTTTAACCCCATTATAGCAAGTTAAAGTATCATCTCTGATTAGTTCCAAATATCCCATATTGTCAGCTAATGCCCATGTTTCAGCCTTGTTTAGTGACATTAGCGGGGTTACAAACCTGATATCTTTTCCTATACCTAAGGTTACTGCGTTGTTTAGCGCTTTTACAAAAACATCACGGCAGTCCGGGTAGCCTGAAAAATCTGTTTCACAGACACCTGTTATTACATCCTCTGCATTGACTTGAAATGCATAGATCGCGGCCAGGGTAAGGAATACGATGTTTCTGCCAGGAACAAAAGTCGATGGTATTCCCTCCGAACCAGTTTTTTTATGTTCTGGAACTTCTATCTCATTCCTAGTCAAACTACTTATTGCTAGCTCATTGATTATATTTACATCTAAAATTTTATGCGAGCTTACGTTTAGCTTCTTTGCTATTTGTTCCGCTATTTTTATTTCTTCACTGTGACGCTGGCCGTAGTCGAAAGTTAAACAGTGCACGGAGTCATACTCAGCAAGAGCCTTAACTAAGCACGTAGTCGAATCCTGACCACCACTAAATACAACAACTGCTGATTTATTTTTCATATTAAATCCTTTTTATTCAATTAGATAAAACCAAAAAGCATCATTTGATGTGTTTTGTGTTGCTTTGTTGTCAAATGTAACCTACAGTTTCATTGTTTTAGTTCAATCAGTCAAACCATTGGTAGCTGTTAATGAGCCTCGCGCAGAGCTATTTCATTACTTTTCCTTTGCAGGATTGCATTGCAATTAACTGATTTTATGTGGTTTTTTATGATTTAACTTCAAGTGGCCACATTTTAAATAGTTTCTTTTTTATCAAAATATCTTTAATTTTCATAATGTAAGGAGGTGCTGAAAACTGTTCAAATAATCTCATTTCATAACAGGTCATGGATGTTTTTCTATAGCATCCAAAGATTTACTTCATTCAAGGATAATTTAAATGAATGCTTCATTAAGCGCTCAGGGGCCTGCTGTTGCCCAAAGTCAGGGATTTTCACTCAGCAAGATGTTCTCGCGTCAACGTGTGGTGAATTTCCTCAAGTTCCTGCTGCCGATGGCGGTTCTGGCCGTGTTCTTCCCGCAAGTGGCCCTCGCGGCGGGTGCCGGGGCTGACATGCTCAAGCCCGGCGATGCCACCGTCAAAGCCACCGCAGGCAGCGGCTCTACCATGTACAAGTGGATCATCCTCGGTGAAGTCGTGGCCGGCCTGGTGCTGTACGTCCTGACGCACAGCTTCAAGTTCCTGTTCGGCTTCATCATCCTGTCCATCATCGGCAACGTCGGCATGAAGGTCGCCGGTTATTAAGGAGGCGTTATGTCGGGGGACGATATCAATACTTACCGTTTCCCGAAAACACTGAACAACCAGGGCCGTTGGTTTGGTTTAACCCCTGACGAATTAATTCCCATTGTACTTTCTGCCTGCTGGTTCTTTTGGCAGGGAAAACAGATCGCGGGAATTATCGTGGCGGCCCTGGTTTATATGGCAATACGCAAAATTAAAAAAGGGAAGGGCAGTGTCTGGTTGCGCGATTTGGGCTACTGGTATCTGCCAACCTTCATGTTGCGTGACCTTTATAAAAAAGTGCCGCCATCGTGTTTTCGGCAATGGATAAAATAGGACAAGGGAATGAAGCATTCGGCCAGACTTAATTCCAACAGGATCATCGCACTGAGTTTCATTCTGCTCGGCGTGCTTTTATTCCTGAGTATTATTGCCATCGTCATTCTTTCCATCACCAATCATAACCTGCAGGGTGACCGGCAAGTCGTTACCACCCCCATGCTGTTCAATGCGCCGTTTGCTGTGTCGGAGAACAGCATGGATGCAAGCTACCTCGAACAGATGGGATTGAGCTTTGTGGCGCTGCGCCTCAACGTTACGCCCGAAACGGTGGATGCCTCGCACCAGTTCCTGCTGACGATGGTCAAACCCGCCTCCCAGAAGTCACTCAAACTTGCTCTGGTCAAAGAAGCCAACCAAATCAAGAAGAATGACGTTAACGCGGCCTTCTTTAAAACCGGCATTCGCGTGTACCCCGCCGAGGGCCGCGTCGACATTCGCGGTGAGCTCAAGACCTGGTTCGGCGACGGCAAGCCGGACTCTGTGCTCAAACATTACTCCCTCTATATCGACCGCAGCGAAGGCGTGACGTGGCTGGCCAAATTTGTCGAGGTATCCGATGAGAAAAAATAACCCCATCCTCGGTTTGCTGCTGATGGCGCCGCTGTTTGTCGCGGGTGCTGTCCATGCCGGCACGGTGCTGGCGCCGGTCACCATCCCGTTACAGAACGGCAGCCAGGCTTCCGTGGCGTTGAGCAACAGCGAACCCAACCTGTTCAACGTGCCTGGCGATACCGTGTTGGCGGTGTCCGGTGTGGACGAGAACCTGGTGCGGTATGAGCCGACCGCCAATGGCGGATTGGTGCTCAGCACGCTGAACAAGAAACCGTTCACCTTTGTTATCGAGACCGAGCGCGGCATGAACTTCTCCATCCGTGTTGTGCCCCGTGCCGGCAGTGGACGCACATTCCAGCTGGTCAGTGAGTCGCGCGGCGTGTCGGAGCCGGCTCGTATCTGGGAGCAGTCACAGCCGTATGAGTCGATGCTGGTTGACCTCAATAAGTCGCTGATGGAAGGCGGGCTGCCAGCGGGGTATGGCCAGGTGCCGGTGACCTCAGAGCGGCTGGCGGCACCTTACGGCCTGCGGGCAGAGGCGGCTCAGGTCTGGAAAGGCCATAACCTTAAGGTGGTGCGTTTTACCGTCACCAACCCTGGCACCTCCGTGCGTTGGGTGAACGAGCACGATTTCTGGACGGCCGGTGTACGCGCCGTGATGTTCGATACGCCCACGCGTCAGATTATTGCCGGCGGTCGCGCAGGCGTGTGGGTGACCTTCTCCGGGGAGGCTGCTGATGGCCAACATTAATGTCATCGTCAAGCGCAAACAGTTTTTATGGGCAGCCGGTGTTGCGCTGGGGCTGGCCGCGGCGGTGGGCGTGGGCTGGTACGTGTCGCAAGACAGTGAGGCTGACGCGACGCAGGCCAGCGAGCCTGCCCCCGACCTGACCGGCGTGGTGGACAATACCTTCGGCGACCGGGCGACCGACAATGCCATTGCCAATACGCAGGCGGCTCAGGCCGAAATCAACAAGCAATTCAGTTCGCTGCGCCAGGAAATCGACATGCTGAGCAAGGCGCGGCAGGAAGACCAGAAGCGTATTTCCACGCTGGAAGACGAAAATCGCAAACTCAGCGACCAGACAGGCGGTGCCGGGCAGCCAACACCAGGGCAAACCACGCCGGGCGCCGCCACCTTACCTCCGCTTGCCGCCGGCGTGACGCCAGAAGGGGAGCCGATGCCATCGGCCTACCCGCCCGTGCCGGGCGGCGCGGTGCCGCCGCCAACGGCGTTTTATCCGGGGCGCGGTGATGTGTCACCCCCTGCGGTGGACTACAAGCCCATACCGGTGCCGGGACAGCTGTATCGCAAGGTACTGCGCCCAAAGGACACCGGCCCCCAAAAGAAAAAATACCCCTACATCCCGACCGGCAGCTTCGCCAAATCGATGCTGATTGAAGGGGCGGATGCCAATGCCTCGGTTATCGGCAATACCGCCACGGTGCCGATGCAGGCGCGCATCATTGGGCGGGTGGAAATGCCGAACGGGCGAACGTCGAATATGAACGGGTGTTTCGTCAGCATGGAAGCCTACGGGGATGTCTCCAGTGAGCGCGCCATCGTGCGTCTGCGCAAAATGAGCTGCATGTTTGGCAATGACATCATCGACCAGCCCCTGGATGGCCATGTGAGCTTTATGGGCAAAAACGGCGTCAAGGGCGAGGTGGTGATGCGTAACGGCAAGGTGCTGGGCTTCGCCTGGGGGGCCGGCTTCCTGGACGGTATCGGGCAGGGCGTCAACCGCGCGTCTCAGCAGACGGTCGGGGTGGGTGCGGTTGCCGGCGTCAGTGCCGGGGACGTGCTCCAGTCGGGTGTCGGTGGGGGCGTGAGCAAAGCGGCGCAGACATTGAGTGACTACTACATCAAGCGTGCCGAGCAGTATCACCCGGTTATCCCGATTGGCGCCGGCAATGAAATCACCGTGGTGTTCCATGAGGGCTTCCAGCTTAAGACGCTGGACGAGATGGCGGCTGAAGAGGCGCAGCAGCCTGCAAGGGAGACGCAGGGTGACCCTTCGCGCGAGCCTGCCGGCAAGCATCTCAATGGGTTTTCCACCGACGACATGATGAAAAAGTTGGGCAACATCGACCCCAGCCAGTTCGGTGTCGGCACATCAACAACAGGAGAGCGGTAATGGACAAGGCGATGCGCGTCATGTGGCGCATGAAACGAAAAGCGGAGCAGAAACAGTTGAACCGTGATGCGCTGGCGTTGATGCGTGTGGACTGGTTTGACGAACGTTATCGCATGCTCGGCGCGATGGCGTACCGATTCGTCAAGGGCTGGATTATGGCCAATTTGGTATGGGTTTTTGTTGTGGGTTCCTTTTTGTTGTTTTGGCTCATCCTGGCGCCAGAACGCCTCTATGCAGAATTTGGCTCCGTGACGTCGACGGGGTTTATGCAACTGAGCACAGGGCTGAAAACCTTGCTGACCGAATTCTCGTATCGAGATGCCGTGGCCATTGGTGCGCTGTGGATGGGGATGTCCAGCTGGATTCATTACCTCAAGCGGATAAAGCAGCTGCGGGCGGCCGATGAGCGTTTCAAGTCCTGTTCGGTCAATGCCGCCGTTTTTCCCTCGACGGCAGAAGAACAGCAGGCATGGGGTCGTCTGCAAGATGTCTACGCCGGCGAAAAGGGCGAAAAGCTGGCGCAGGCGATACGGGATAACACCAACGCATCTGTTGTGTTCTGTGGTGACAGCATAAACACCGATACACGGAATATGAATGAGGAAAAACAATGAGAAAGCTTACCTTGTCCGTAGCCCTGTTTCCTTTGGTGTTCGCCAGCCTAGCGGTGGCTGGAGATACCACGTCAGAACCCGTGCCGACCAAGGTGTTCCAGCAGACAGACAGTCTGTCACTGGTTTCGTTGTTGCAACAGCAAATCGCCATACAACGCGAAATTCTTTTCGAAACCAAACTGTTGCGAGTTAACACCGAGCTGTTGCTGGCCCCAAAATCCGCGAGGTGCCCGGCAGCCCGTGACGAACAGAATTTGACTGCAGGAGCGAAACGCGATGAGTGACAGCAAAAATCCCGGCATGTGGAACTTCGATGATTGTCCCTTTATGGGCGACGCCTTCGGTGAGGTGGGGAACATGATCGTCTGTGGCCAAACCGGTGCGGGGAAAACCACCCTGTTGCAGGCAATCGTTGGCCGTTACACCGCCGGCAATGCCAGAACGGATCACGATGGAGAGTCTGTCGAATGAATATCAATCTGTTAGGTATTAAAACCAGTTCCGCCAGCGGGGCGCTGTTTCGCTCTGAGTGGCGAGCCCATCGGACTGGCGTGCTTCTGTTTATCGGTGAAGTTTTCTTTACCTGGGTTCTGATCCTTGGAGGCGTGGCGTTGTTGATTACCGGCATGGCCCTCATGGATCCGGCACTACGAACCCCCGATAAGGTGGTGCAGGTATCGCTGGGGATGCCGTATTCCGTACTCAGCTTTCGGCTGGCGATGTCGGTCCTGGTGTTGGCGGTGCCTGCGACGGCTCTCCGCATTCTGCATCACTTCTACTATGCGGCTGAGCTGGAGTATCGCTGTATGGCGGATTATCTCGATTCGCTTAGGCCGGCGGTGCGTCTGCACATGAAAAAATGTCAGCAACGGTGCGGGGCAGCAGGGCAGTGCGATTACAGCGCCGATGCAGTTCGTGGGGGCGTCACCGTCACGCCGTTATCCCCTTCAGACGATGAGGTCAACAAATCATGAAATCACTATTTTTACTTCCCGTCGTGGGCGGCGTATTGCTGCTTTCCGGCTGCGCTGGCACCAGCAGCGAATTCGGCTGTAACGCCACGTCGTCCGACAGCTGCATGACGATGGAGCAGGCCAACGAGAAGGCCAAGTCGCTTGAAGAGGGCAGCGACGCAAAGCCGGCTGCGGCCGCATTGCCACGCCTGGCTGACGGTAATTTCGCCTCTGTCGGGCGCGATACCGGTCCTGTGCCGGTGAGTACAACGGCACCTTCTCGACTGTTGCCGCGCAGTGCGGTCGCACCTGCTCCGGTGGCGACAATCCCGGTGAGCCATCGGTGTCGGTGATGACTACCACGTCGACCTGCACCTTGCCGCGCTGTGCCGGTGTCGGCAGCACGCGCCCTGACCGCCGCCCAGAGCAGACCGCCCAGCTGTGGATAGCGCCCTGGATTGACAGTCAGGACGTGTATCACCAGCCCGGCAAGGTGTTGTTTGTGGTTAAACCCGCCGTCTGGGGCCAGCCCCGCGCCGTGTATTAAAGGAGAATGTGATGCAGGGAATTTGTGTTGTACCGGTTGAGCGTGATGCGCGGGGATTCTGGACACATCCAGCCATGCTGCGGGCGAGCCTTGAAACATCGGCAGAGTTGACTTATTGGCTGCGGTCGCGTGGCCTGGAAGGCTGGGTGATGGTCATGCGGGATGAAGATACCGATGCCCTTATCGCCGGTTTTAACGCTGAAGGTTGGGACGCAAGTGGCTGGCAACCCTCTCCGCCACCGGGCGATGGCTGGTTCATGGGCGCCATTTATGACAACGAGGATGGGCCAATGTGTCTTTGGTTGCGCCCAGTCGCGCACGGGGAGGGGGCATGAGCCTGCTCGATAAGGTTACCCATACTGCCAACAGCCTGCTGTCGGCACTCAAAATGCCTGATGCGGCCAGTCAGACCAATCAGGTGCTGGGCGACATGCGCTTCCCGCAGCTGAGTAGCCTGCTGCCGTATCGCGACTACGACGAGAGTTCGGGGCTGTTCATCAATGATGGCTCCATTGGCTTCATGCTCGAAGTGCAGCCGCTGACCGGCGCCAGCCCGACCGAGGTCATGGCCATCGAAAGCCTGCTGCGCACCAAGCTGCCGCGCGGTGTGCCGTTTTCCATTCACCTGATGTCCAGCAAACGCGTGGGCGATCTCATCGAATACGGATTGCGCGATTTTTCCTGGTCGGGGCGGGAGGCGGAAAAATTCAACGCCATTACCCGCGCCTTCTACCTGACGGCGGCGGAAGATCGCTTTTCTCTGCCACAGGGCGTCGATATCCCGTTGACCCTGCGTAACTACCGGGTGTTTATCTCGCTGTGCATCAAGGCCAAACGCAATAACAAGGCGGCCTTTGTGCAGATGGAAAACCTGGTCAAGGTGCTGCGCGCCTCGCTGATGGGGGCCAAAATGCCGACCCGGGCGGTGGGGGCGGAGGATTTCATTAACGTGGTGGGCGAGATGATCAACCATGACCCCGACCAGTTGTATGACACGCAGCGTACCCTCGATCCGTATCAGGACTTGAATTTCCAGTGCATCGACAACGGCTTTGGCATGAACGTTTATCCGGACTGTCTCAAAATCAACCTGCGCAGTGCCGGTCGCGAACGCGAGAGCGTCTCACGGGTGATGAACTTCCAGCTGGAGAAGAACCCGGACATGGCGTTTTTGTGGGGGAGCGCCGATAGTTACGGCAATCTGCTGAACCCCGAACTGTCGATTGCCTGCCCGTTCATCATCACGCTGACGATGGTGGTTGAAGAGCAGGAGAAGAACCAGTTTGAAGCCAACCGCAAGTACCTTGATCTGGAGAAAAAGTCGCGAACCTCCTACGCCAAGGTGTTTCCAAATGTGGTGGAGGAAGCCAAGGAGTGGGGGGCATTACGTCAGGAACTATCCTCCAACCAGACGGCGCTGGCGTCCTACTTCTATAACGTGACGGTGTTTTGCGAAGACGACGACAACGTGGCGTTGCGCTGCGAGCAGGACGTGATCAACAGCTACCGTAAAAACGGTGTCGACCTGATTGCACCGCGTTTCAAGCAGCATTGGAACTTCCTGGCCAGCCTGCCGTTCATGGCCCATCACGGGGTACTCGAAGACCTGCGCAAGCACGGCGCGGTGCACCGCGCCAAGACGCTGAACGTGGTCAACCTGATGCCCATTGTGGCAGACAACCGTCTGGCACCCGCCGGGTTGCTGGCACCGACCTATCGCAACCAGCTGGCGTTTATCGATATTTATTCGGAGGTGATGGACAACACCAACTACAACATGGCGGTGTGTGGTACCTCCGGGGCGGGCAAGACCGGGCTGATACAGCCGATGATCCGCAGTGCGCTCGACACCGGCGGCGTGGCCTGGGTGTTCGACATGGGCGATGGCTACAAGTCACTGTGCGAGAACATGGGCGGTGTGTATATCGATGCCCGGACGC
Organism: Serratia odorifera; assembly: GCF_900635445.1. Lineage (NCBI taxonomy): Bacteria > Pseudomonadati > Pseudomonadota > Gammaproteobacteria > Enterobacterales > Yersiniaceae > Serratia > Serratia odorifera. Next base: position 48,231 of record NZ_LR134117.1, on the reverse strand, counting down.
TCAAGTTCAACCCCTTTGCGAACGTGGTCGACATCAACGAGTCGGCAGAGCGCGTGCGTGACCAGTTGTCGGTGATGGCCAGCCCCAACGGCAAGCTGGGCGAAGTGGCCGAGTCTCTGCTGCTGATGGCGGTGAAAGCCGCGTGGCTAAGCAAAGAGAACAAGGCGCGCATCGATGACGTGGTGAGTTTTCTGCGCGATGCCATGGATGACGCCGAACTCAGCAAAACACCTGAAGTGCGTTATCGCCTGCATGAGATGACTATTCTGCTCGACAAGTATACCGAGGGCGGCATTTACGGTGACTTCTTCAACTCGGACGAGCCGACGCTGCGGGACGACGCCAACATGGTGGTGCTGGAGCTGGGGAGCCTCAAATCGCGTCCCAATCTGCTGGTCGCCGTGATGTTCTCCCTCATCATCTATATCGAAGGCCGCATGTACCAATCGTCGCGGTCGGCCAAGAAGCTGTGTGTGATTGACGAGGGTTGGAAGCTGCTGGACTTCAAGACCGAGAAGGTCGGCGACTTCATAGAAGAAGGGTACCGCACAGCCCGTCGTCACTATGGCGCATATATCACCATCACACAGAACATCAAGGATTTCGAGTCCGAGGGTGCCAGCAAAGCCGCAAAGGCGGCCTGGGCCAACTCGTCGTACAAAATCATCCTGATGCAGGATGCGCAGGAGTTCAAGAAGTACAACCAGGAGTACCCGGACAACTTCAGTCAGTTGGAAAAGGACGTTATCGCGCGGTTCCAGTCCGCCAAGGACCAGTGGTTCAGCTCATTTCTGCTGATGGTGGGCGGGCGCAGCTCCTGGCACCGATTGTTTGTCGATCCGCTCAGCCGGGCGATGTATTCCTCACAGGGCAGGGACTTTGAGTTTATCCAGAGCCGCCGCGAACAGGGGGTATCGGTTCACGATGCGGTTTACGCGCTGGCGCAACGCAACTTCAGCGATGAGATGACCCGCCTGGAGCAGTGGGTTGAACATCATGCTAATCCGAGGGCGGCCGCATGAAGGGAACAGGATTGCAGGTGATTGAGCAGGGTAACGCGCGCGGGCAGCTGTCAGACCGCCGACTGGCATTGTGGGGCTGTGGGGCGGTGATGGTGGCCGTGTTGCTGAGCAGTCTGGTCACGCTGTGGCTGATACATCGCCAGCCGGTCACGGTGAGCTTTGCCATGAAGCAGACGCTTGATGCCTTTTACCAGAGCGCGGGCAAACAGTCGCTGTCGCCCGAGCAGAGCAAGCTATTGTCCGACCGGTTTACCAATGCCTTGCAAGCCAGCCTGGCGGATTATCAGGCACGCCACAACGTCATCATTCTGGTTTCGCCGGCGGTGGTGGGGGGCGCCAGGGATGTGACTCGCGAGCTGCAGCGGGATATTGCCGCCCGGATGCAGCGGGGCAATACCGTCAGTGTTGATAAGGATACGCAACCATGAAAGTAGATACCGTTTGTTTAGTGGGCATTACGCTTTGTTCGTTCGCCATTGCCGGTGGATACCTGGTGATGAAGACTCAGGATAAGCCGGATAAATCCGTGGCGGTTTCTCAGACTCAGCCGAAGGTGCTGCAGCCCACTGACTTCCAAATGAATCAGTTGCCAGCCACCAACTCGGCTACTCCAGGGGCGTTTACCCAGGCCCAGCAGGATGCCATCGGCCCGCTTGCCCGTGACTATCTGCTGGCGCACCCGGAGATCCTGCTGCAGATGAGCGAAAAACTTGAAGCACAGCAGCAGAGTGCGGCCAATCGCACCGTGCAAACCGCGTTAACCACACGGCCCGCGTTGCAAGCGGCGTTGCTACACGACCCGGCGACGCCGGTTATCCATCCGGACGGCGCCGTAACCCTGGTGCAATTCTTCGACTATCAGTGCATCTGGTGTGCCCGTATGGCGCCGGTGGTGGCCGACTTCGTGCGTGACAATCCCGATGTGCGTTTTGTGTTCAAGGAGTTCCCGATTTTCGGCAGCCGCTGGCCCATGTCGGTGCAGGCGGCACGTACCGGCCTGACGCTGTGGCAACTCAAGGGTGGCGATGCCTATCTGGCCTACCACAATGCGGTCTTTGCGTCCGGCGAGAACGAAGGGCGACTGTCGCAACCGACGGTCAATACCGCCCTCACTGCTGCCGGTGCGGCACCGATGACGCTGCTGCCTGATACGGAGAAGACGCTGTTGGCCACGCGAGAGCTGGCGCAGCAGTTGAACATCAGCGGTACGCCAGCCTTTATCGTCATGCCGACCCGCAATGCGCAGGCGGAACAGGTGACGCCGCTGTATGGCGCGGTTGATGTGAAAACGTTGCAGGCTGCAGTTACGCACGCCAGGGCCGGAACGTTCCAGGGAACAGAATAATAGCCTCTTTCTCGAACTCAATAGGGTACTCGCAATGAAAAAACAACTGTTAGTCATGGTGATAGCGCTGGTTATGAACACATCGACAGTGAATGCCGCAGACGATAAAAGGCCATTAAATACAGATGTAGAGCCGTTTATTAGCGCCTTAAAGAGTCTTGATCCCTTGGTCGGCGGCATAGCTACCGACATTGTGAAGACGAAAGTAGAGAACTGTGGGCAGTCATTAACGGTTCAGGAACTGAAAGCCATTATGGCGAATGATGCTGCCTATCACGACATGTTGGCATCAGCGTCGTTGGACAAACATTACCTTAACTCTCCGACGTATCGGGACGCGCTGACTCGTCATTATGGCGTTTGTACGTCGAATTCAGGGAACAACAAGAAAGAAGGTTTCTGATGCGGATCGTCGGCGTGGGGCTTGCTTTATCACTGTTGTCGGGGGCTGTGGTCGCGAAAGACTTCGGACGACTGGGTGACCAGTGGCCGGTACTGGAGACCGATATGCTCGACTTTATGCAATCGCAGATGCAGTCGCGTGTCGATGACGGTTCCTGGGGCCGCGAGATGGATGCGTTCAAACAGCGCGTCGAACGCAACAGTCAGCGTCCGGCGCCGGTTGAAGGTCTCGCTAACAGTGAGCGCTATGAAGAACGCTTTTTCGACCCGAGCGTACAGTTATCCGCTGATCTGAAAGACGACAAGGGGCGGGTGTTTGCGCGCAAGGGGGAGGTGATCAATCCCCTGGCTACGGTGCCGTTTGTGCAGACCTTGTATTTCATTGATGGCGACGACCCGCAGCAGGTCGCCTGGATGAAGGCACAGAAGCCGGAGACCCTGATGGTGAAAATTATTCTGGTCAAGGGAGATATCCCTCAGACCTCTGAGCGGCTCGACAGCCGCATCTACTTTGACCAGGGCGGCGCGCTTTCACGGCGCTTCGGCCTGACGACGGTGCCGGTGCGCATCACTGCTGCACCGAGCGGTCTGCGACTGCGTATCGAATCCATTCCGGCCGATGACCGGACGCATTGAGAAGGATGGCGGCATGTTTGTAACCCGAAAAACCCATGAAGTCAGTGAACGGCAGTTACACATCTGCCGGGACTTGCTGTCACACCGCGAAAGCGAGTTGATGGCCATCCGTCAGGCCGCGTCTGCGCGCGGCGGGATCTACAAATGCATTCTGGAGTGCCGCGAGGTGGCCCACGCGTTGCGCGAGAGCTTGCCTGCGGGGCAACCAGGCGATTGCGCTTATCTGTTCGACAAACTGGCACTTATCGACAGTCTGCTCAACAGGCTGGCGGCGCTGTTACCCCCGCAGGATGAGGCGCGTCATACGGCCCGCATCGTTGCCGCGCAAGACGCGCAAGCGCTGTATCACGTCGATAACCCGGATGTTGCGGGGGCAAAGCCATGAACCGCGGGCTGGCCGGAGTGCTGTTGATGCTGGGCGTCCTGTTTTCCCTGCCGGCTTCCGCTGTTGATCCGGCGTGCCAGGGGCGGTTCGTCAACCCGGTCTCTGATATCTGCTGGCGGTGCCTGTTTCCGATTTCCATCGGCAGCGTGCAGGTGGCGGCAGGGGATGTACCGGATACGTCCAACCCCGGCAGTCCCATCCAGTTTTGTCCGGTGCCGCCGCCTATTTTTCAGCGCATCGGCATGGCCATGGGGTTCTGGGAGCCGATGGCCATGGCGGATGTGACCCGCGCGCCGGGCTGCATGGTCAATTTGGGCGGCTTTGGCGTCAACCTCGGCAAAATCGGCACCGGCACCGGTGGAAGCACTGCCAAAGGCGATGTGACCACCGCGTTTTACCACGTCCATTGGTACAAGTACCCGCTGACCGCGTGGCTGAACATTATTACCGATGCCGGCTGCAAACAGGGCGGCGACCTGGATATCGCGTACCTGTCAGAAATCGACCCCACCTGGGTGGACAGCAGCCTGACGTCCATTTTGAATCCGGAAGCGGTGATTTTTGCCAACCCCATCGCGCAGGGGGCCTGCGCCGCCGATGCCATCGCCAGCGCGTTTCACAAGCCGCTCGACTTTTTGTTCTGGTGCGCCGGCAGTCAGGGCTCGATGTACCCGTTCAACGGCTGGGTGGCGAAAGAAATCAGTCCGCTGCAGTCGTCGGTGCTGGTGACTGAGCGCATGGCGTTCAAACTGCACCGGCAGGGGCAAATATTGAACTCCATCGGCGCGGACGTTGCGGTCTGCTACGAGTATCCGTCGCCGATTATGCCCAAAGAGCGCTGGCGCTATCAGATGGTGAACATGTACCCCGACAGCGCCCGGTGTCACCCGGTGGGGCGCAGCGTCATGCGCTGGGAAGTGGGTCACAACACGCCGATAAGCAAGAAGAATTTTGGTTATGTCATGTGGCGCAAACGCAACTGCGTCTTTTAATCAGGGAGTCAGGAGGGTCATGAAAACGCACATCAATAACGCCTTGCTGCTGACCGCCATGTTGGGATGCCTGAGTGGCCCGGTGTCTGCGAGCCAGGTGGCGAGCACGATAGACCCCGGTGTGGCTGCGCAAAGCAACGATAATCGTGACTGGCTGCGTGAGCAGGAAAAACGGTCCTTCGATCTGCATAAAAATACCGAGACGCCGGCATTTTTGCGCAACATGCCCCCGCTGGCGTTGGCACAGGATGACCAGGGGTTTATTGACCAGTTGGTGGAAAAAAGACGGCAGGCCGCGGCCAATAGCGAACCTGCCGAAAACGCATTGTACTTCGTTTCTTTTTCTATTCCTCCAGAGGGTCTGAAACTGATGTTACAGGAGACGCGGCGGTTCGGCATCCCTGCCACGGTGCGGGGGGCTGGTGAACAACAACCTGCGTGAAACCGTGCAGCGGGTGCAGGCCCTGGTGCAGGACGGCGGCGCAGACGGGGTACAGATTGACCCGATGCCGTTTCGTGAGTACGGCATCGAGGCTGTGCCGGTCCTGGTGGTGCGCTGCGAGAAGGGGCTGGATGTGGTGCGCGGTAACCTGCGACTCGAAGAGGGGTTAAAGCGCATTGCCAAAGAGGGAGATTGCGCCGCCATGGCGAAAAAACTGCTTGAACAGGGGGCCGTGAAATGATGAAAGGCAACGCACTGGCTCCCTTGCTGATGTTGCATGCGCTGGTACTGGCCACCCTGATGGGGGTCGTGAGTGAGTGCCGTGCCGAAGGCGATGACATCTATCGGCAGGGCAGTGATTTCGCCAACCAGATTGGCGGGCAGGGTACCGGCACGATAGGGGGGATGAAGCCCGGGGAGGTCATCCCGAACTACACCGACAATCCGCAGGAAAAGGGCTATTACGGTGGTGTGAAGGCTGGCGATGCCGGGCAGCTGAAAAGCGATGGCACAACGGCCTGGGGAACGACCGATGTGGGGAAAACGGTGAACGAGTCTGTTCTCAATAATCCCAAAGAGCCTATCTCTCATGATGCGCCGTTCATTCAGGCCGGCAAGGAGATTGAGGGTAAAGCAGAGAGTATTGTGGGGAAAACCGGCCCGGACTGTAAGGCTGAGCAGGTGACCCGCAGCACCTTCACCAATTATGTCTGCGAGCGGGACATCAACGACACGCGCGATTGTTCCAGAGAGGCGAGTATCGGTTTACGTGATGATTATGCGGAAACCGAAGAGGTGGAAAACGGCAGCGGCCGTCAGCGTTATATCTATTCGGTCAAGACCACAGGGCGTATTACCTGGGCGAAGCTGGTGATTGAAAACATCCCGTTGTCATCGAGCATGTGTAACCACGTCAAACCCGGCAACGGAAATAAGTGCCCGGAATTTACCGTTCCCACGGTGACGTTCCTGGGGCGAACTCAGGCCGTGACTGTGTTGCAGATGCCGCAAAACTACAAAGACGGTAAAGCTCGCGTCGACATCGAATTGGGTGGACTGGATGTGGGGGTCACCCAGGGGCAGGGGATATTTGGCCAAGTTAACTACCGTTACTTCCGGTTCCAGAACCACAGTGGGCATGGCGATCGGTGGGAAACCGCACATCCTCAGTCCGGTGAACTCACCGGTGGTCAGGCGAGCATCTGGCTGCGTAACAAGGCCACACGATTAACGCAGGTGCCGATCCAGGTCTGGAAGGAATCGTGCCCTTTTCCCAAAGAAGGCGGAGCTCTGTTGTCAACCCGCTGTTTCAGTGGCCCTGAAACGCGCGAAGCCTGGATTAACGGCCGTAAATACACCCTGTTCAGTCAGTGTTGGGCCTATGTGGATACGTACACGGTGCCTGTCAACGATGCCGGCAGCTGCAAAGCCTATATGGATAATCCCGCGTGTACGCTGGCGAACCGTCAATGTGCCTTTAATTCCGAGGACGGCGTTTGTGTCCATGAAAATGTGACCTACTCCTGCGAGACCCGTACCACGGGCGAAGTGATGATCTGCGGTGGCCAACTCTATTGCCTGGATGGTGAATGCGACAAAAACCAAAAAGGCACCCAGGGCAATGACTTTGGGCATGCGGTCTCGGTACTGGCGGCCGTGGCGGCCGCCGGCAAGGATGTTGCTGCGTTGAACGGGGTGGATGTGCGCGCATTTACCGGTAAGGGGCAGGCCTGCCGCAAGGCGTTTGCCGGCTTCAGCGACTGCTGCAAGGACTCAGGCTGGGGCAACAGCGTGGGCCTTGCGCACTGCGACAGCGAAGAGAAGGCGCTGGGCAAGGCCAAGGAGAACAAGCTGACCGTCAGCGTAGGGGAGTACTGCGGCAAGAAGGTGCTGGGTGTGTGCCTGCAGAAGAAACGCAGCTACTGCCAGTTTGACAGCAAGCTGGCGCAGATTGTCCAGCAGCAGGGGCGCGCTTGGCAACTGGGTATCGGGTTCGGTGACGCGAAATCACCGGACTGCCGGGGTATCACCGTCGATGAACTGCAGCGCATCAACTTCGACCGGCTGGATTTCGCCAACTTTTATGAAGACCTGATGAAGAACCAGAAGGTGCCTGAAGATGCGGCCCTGGTGGAAAAGGTGAAGCAGCAAATCACGCAGCGCATGCAGGAGGCACAAAAATGAAAACGCGCGGGGGAGCAAATTTCAATTTGATGGTACGCGGGTTGGCCAACCGCAGGGCGGCAGCAGGGTTGTCATTGATGGTGTTGGTGATGATGGGAGGGACATCCGTGTCCCGGGCGGCCGGCTGGCAGTGGTATGACGCCGAACCAAAAATGACGGATGAAGGCAGGCGGAAAAAACCTACGTCAGAGAAACCTGCCCCATCCGAGCAGCAAGGGGCGCTGCAAAAGCTGGAGATACTGCGCCAGGCGCTCAAGGCGTCACTGGCGGAGGCGATTTTATACCCAGGCACGGAAAACTTCATTAAATACTTTGAGTTGCAAAACTATTTCACCCAACAGGCCGGGTTGTTCGAGCGCTCGGCGCAGCGGGCGTTTCTGGAACACCCGGAGCTGGATTACAACCTCAAGCACAGCCACTACAACGGTACGGTAAAAAGTCAGCTGGCGGCGGATTTTGCCGCGCAGCGCGACGCCATCAGCCGGCTGGCACAGCGCTATGGTGTGATGCTGTTTTACCGCGGCGCCGAGCCGATTGACGGCCAGCTGGTTGGGGTGGTGAAGGGCTTTCGCGACAGCTACGGGCTGTCAGTGGTGCCAGTGACGGTCGATGGGGTGGTCAATCCCGCCATGCCGGAGACGCGGCGCGATGCAGGGCAGGCGCAGCGGCTGGGCGTGACGCACTTCCCGGCACTGATGCTGGTCGACCCACGCAGCGGTGCGGTGAAACCGCTGGCCTACGGCTTTATCAGCCAGGACGACCTGGCGAAGCAGTTTCGTGACGTACTCACCGATTTCAAACCGAATTATTGAGGGCAACGGATGCGTAAATTCAAATTCCCCGCGCTTGACGTGACCGGCATGTGGCTGGTTGGGTTGGGGTTCTGGTGCAATATGGTGGCCGGCTGCGTGTATTCGCTGCCGGAGTTTGCCTGGGGGCTGGCAAAGGTGCTGGCCGTGGGTCTGGTACTGATTGGCGGCTATCGCATTCTGGATGCGATAGCGACCCGCGTAGCAGATGAGCGTCTGGCGCCAGAAAAAGACGCCTACCGGGCGCAACACGGCGTCACTCACCCGGAAAGCGAACCCGGTGTGCAGGATGACGCGCCGCAGGAGGACAAGCATGCAACGACACCTTAACGTTGTTTTAAATGCCGCGTTGCTGGTTGCGTTGTCGATGAGCGGCGTCACTGTGGCCATGGCCGCGTCGTCAACGCGCGACGAGATCGCCCGCCTGCAGCAGCATGCGCCGCAACATTCAGCAGGTGAAAAGGACTCAGGTGCCACGCCTGCTGCGCCAGCCCGCATCATGACGCTGAGCAACGGCACGCGCGTCAACCTGGCCGACTGGACGGTGGTGCTGTTCATGCAGGGGCATTGCAGCTTCTGCCAGAAGTTCGATCCACTCATCAAGGCAATGTCGGCGCAGCACGGGTTCCCGCTGTTTGTGTACACCTTTGACGGGCAGGGTGACCAGACGTTTCCGGAGGCTATTCCGGCTCCGCCTGACGTGATGCGCACCTTCTTCCCCGGCCTGCCGGTGGCGTCGCCGACCACGTTTTTGGTGAATGTACACACACTGGCCACCTATCCCATCATTCAGGGTGCGGCCGATGAAGCCGCCTTTATGGCGCGGCTGGATACGGTGCTGCAGGACGCGACTCAAAAAGGAGTGACCCCATGAATACGTTCGAAAAACGTCAAAAAGTCGCGGATCGGAAGTTTGTTGATCGGGTGTGCTACGTGCTGATGGTGGTGGGAGGTGTGTGCGTGATTAGCGCCGTTGTCATTCGCCTGTTGTGGATGAAAATCTTTGATATTGCTTTCAGTGGCAAAGCGTTACAGGCGATGGATGTGAACTATCAGGTGACCAAGGCCCTGGTGAATTTTGCCATGTATAACATCCCGCTGACGTTGGGGATTTTCGGCGGCGTCTGTGTGGTCGGCGCGCTGCTGTTGCCGTTCATTCACCTGGTGAGCGAAGGGCTCAGTTGGAGCGGGCGCAAGCTATTGTCACTGCGGAGGGCGAAACATGCACGTTAAGTTACGCGCCCTGCTTGTCGGCGTGGGGTTTGGGCTGTTTGTCGGCGCCGTCTCGGCCGACATGAACGGCGACATGAACCACTTTTTCGACAAGCTGGGGTTTGATTCCAACACCACCACGCCGGGTGTGTGGCAGGGACAGGCCGCAGGCTATGCGTCCGGCGGCTCCCTCTATGCCCGTACCGGCGTGCGTCAGGTGCAACTGGTATCGATGACGTTGCCGGACATCAACGCCGGCTGTGGGGGCATCGATGCCTATCTCGGCTCATTCAGCTTTATCAACGGCGAACAGCTGCAGCGCTTCGTCAAGCAAATCATGTCGAACTCCGCCGGTTACTTCTTCGACCTGGCGCTGCAGACCACGGTACCGGAGCTCAAGGATGCGAAGGACTTCATCCAGAAGATGGCCTCCGACGTCAACAGCATGAACATGAGCAGCTGTCAGGCAGCGCAGGGTATCGTGGGCGGGCTGTTCCCGCGTACGCAGGTCTCGCAACAGAAGGTCTGTCAGGATATCAGTGGCCAGTCAAACATTTTTGCCGACTGGGCCGCGTCCCGCCAGGGGTGTACCGTGGGCGGCAAAGGCGACTCGGTGCGGGACAAGGCGGGTGAGAAGGATAAAGAACGCGTTTCCAAGAACATCAACATCATGTGGGATGCGCTGTCCAAAAATCAGATGTTCAGCGGCAACAAGGAATTGAAAGAGTTCGTGATGACGCTCACCGGCTCCCTGGTGTTCGGCCCCAACGGTGAAATCACCCCGCTGGCGCCGAAAACCACCGATCAGAGCATTATTCATGCGCTGATGGACGGCGGGACGGCCCGCATCTACCACTGCAATGACAGCGACAAGTGCCTCAAGGTGGTCGCAGAAAGCAGTGTCACCATCAGTCCGGAGCGGGCGCTCAAGGGGCAAATCCTTGCCATGCTGATCAGCATCAAGAGCAAGGCGCGTGACGATATTCCTCTCACCGAGAAAGAAAAAGGACTGATATCCAGCACCCATGTGCCGCTACTGACCTATCTGGTCGACCCGCAGATGCTCGGTGTTGACAGCTCACTGGTCTACAGCCTGGCGGACTACATCGGCTACGACATCATGCTGCAATACCTGCAGGAACTGATGAGCGGCGCCCGCGCCATGCTGGCGGTGGGCAACTACCCGGAAGCGACGATGGAGCAACTCAACAATAACTTCACGCAGGCCAACCAACTGCTGGCTTCCCTTCAGTCCCGGGTACAAACACAGACCGATGCACTGCTGGTCGTTGACCAGCAGATGCGGGTCATGCGGCAGCAAGTCTCGGCCCGCATGCTGACCCGCTATCAGGACAACTACCGTTTCGGGGGAGGTCAATAATGGCCGTGGCTGAGATGTATGTCATCGGTGGCGGTGACTGGATGCGCGAGACCCTCAATGCGGTGGCGGCCTTCATGCAAACCGACGGCTGGGCCTGGATACGGCGGGTGGGTATTCTGGCGGGGGTGTATGTGCTGATGGTGCAGTGGATACGCACCCATGACTTTATTCGCGTGCTGACCTGGGTATTTGTGCTGATTGGCGTCGGCGTGGCGCTGACCAAAGGCCCGCGGGTACAGGTCATCGACAATACCAATCCTCGTGATGTGTACGTGGTCGACAACGTGCCGCTGGGCATCACCTTCCCGGCCACGCTGTTCACCCAATTCGGTACCGTGATGGTGCAGGGCTACGAGAAGGTGTTCAGCCAGCCGGATGTGGCCACTTACAGCCGCACCGGCATGCTGTTCGGTGCCGCCCTGGTGGCGCGCAGCACCGACTTTACCGCGCAGAACCCGGAGCTGACCGACCTGTTTGCCGATTACGTACAAAACTGCGTGATTGGCGACATCCTGCTCAACCGCAAATACAGCCTTAATGAGCTGATGAACTCTCCCGACCCCTACACGCTGATATTTCGCAAACCCAGCCCGCTGCGCGGCCTGTTCAGCCGTGACGGCAAATTCATGACCTGCGAGCAGGCGGCGGCCCCGCTTCAAAAAATGCTGGGTCTGGAAGGCCAAACGGGCAGCAAGACCTGGCACTACTACGCCCGTCAGCTGTTCGGCGGCAAACCGGATGCGGATTTACTGTTTGGTCAACTGCTCGGAAACAGCTACCAATACTTCTATCAGAACAAGAACGCCGCCTCCGACATCATCAAGCAGAACGTGGTGATGAACGGCCTGCGCAGCGGGATATTGAGCTACGCCTCGCGCAGCAACGACACCGCCGGCATGCTCAATATTGCCACCACCTCCGCGCTGGAGAAACAGCGACTGTCGCAGGCGACGGTCGGTCAGGTGGCGATGCGCATGCTGCCGACGCTGCACGTGGTGATGATGGGCATTTTGATGGGGGTGTTCCCGATGATTATTCTGGTGGGGATGGTCAATCAGGGGTGGCAGGTGTTCAAGGGCTACGTGTTTGCCTGGTTGTGGTTGATGAGCTGGCCGCTGCTGTACGCCATTCTCAACAGCGCCATGACGTTCCATGCCGCAAGATGGGCGCCCCGGTGGTGCTTAGCAACCTGTCGGTGGTGCAGCTGAACTACTCCGACATTGCCACCACGGCCGGCTATATCTCGATGTTCATTCCGTTCATCTCCTGGTACATCGCCATCGGTCTGGGCAATGCCCTCAACAGCATCGGGCACTCGTTCAACAATGCGCTGTCTGGCGCAAGCTCAGCGGCAGCAAGCACCACGGCGGACGCCAACTACAGCTTTAACAACATGCAGTCCGATAACGTGAGCGGCAACACCTGGAACACCAACAGTGATATACGCACGGGTCAGATGACCAAGCAACTGGGCACCGGCGGCACGCAGACCCAGACCGCCGACGGCAGCCAGGTGTTCGACTCTACGGGGGTCGACATCGCGTATTCCGGTTGATATTGGCGTGACGCGACAGATTGCGACGGCGCAGCAGCAGATGGCCCGGGAGTCGGAAAGCCAGGCACAAACCGCGATGCAGGGCTTCAACAACAACATCTCCAGCGCCTGGACGCAACTGTCGCAGTTCACCGGTCAGCGTGGCAGCAGCGATACGATGACCCAGGGCGCCGATACGGCGCAGAACAGCCAAGCCAGCATAGCGGCACACAAGATGGCCAGCGCGGCAGAAACTTATGCCAACAACAATAACGTCACGAAGGAGCAGGCGACGCAGGAATTAGCCGCCAGATCTACGGATAAAACAGCGGGTTTAGAAGCAAGAGCTGGCGTTCGTGGGTCTGCGGGGCTGAGAGTTTTGGGGACTGGTGCGACGCTAGAAGGGTATGCAGGAGGTAATGCTGGCATGAAATGGTCAGATTCTGGGTCTCATTCTGCCAGCAGTGGCACTCGTGGTAGCCAGGATGCACGACACGATCAGAATGCACAGGCCGTTGCCGACTTCAAAGAAGGGATGGACTATCTGACCAGCCAACGCACGAGTCAGTCCGGCGGGCATACCGACAACAACGCCGACTCGCGCATTGATCAGCTATCCGCGTCTCTATCTGGCGCCAAGAGCAGCTATGAGCAGTACAGCAGCGCACATACCCGCAGCCATGAACTGTCCGAGCAGGCGTCGCGCACCGAAAGCCTTAGCGGCGATATGCGTGAGAACCTGAGCCAGCAGTTCGCGCAATACGTGATGCAACGTTCGCCAGACGATGCCGGCAACATTTTAACTGGGCACTCGTCGGAAGCGGCATCGACAAGACAGCAGTTGGCACGCGAGTTTGTACGTGATCAGGTGGCACCGCAGGTGGATACGCAATACAAGGCCAGCGGAGAGAGCCTTGGTGCCTCTATGGGTCCCGTCAGTGGCGGCGGTGGTTCAGGCCAGGTCAGCGCCGATCATCAGCGGCATCAGGGCGAGGGTAGAAGCGCAGACTGCAGCAGCAGGGATCAAGGGCGACGTGGGAGATCAGGTCAAGGGCATGATTGACAGCAATCGGGCATCACAACAACAGACTCAGGGACAGATCAGCGACCAGCAACAACGCGTTGATGAACAACGTCAAACTTTGCAGCAAGATCACTCGTCGGCAAAAGTGAAGCAGGACAAGGCTTATCAGGATGAAAAGAAACTGCAGGAAAGCATTCCCGGTGCAGATAGCCAGGATGACATGATGGCTCGGGCGAAGGCTATACAGGATAAACACAACAAAGAGCGGGGTGGTAAATAATGGTAACGCATAAGATAGTTCAACAAGAGGCATCTGAACTTAAGGACTTACTTAAAAAAGGGGAAGTCCAAATCCCTGACTTTTTTAGCTGCGCGTGGCCAGGTTTTGTATTTATTCTGTGGCTTGTTGCTCTTCCTTTAATTGCTTTTGGAGTTACTACGGGTATATCCGAGGATGAGGCGTTTTCCTCTATTTTTGATGCATTCTTTGGTTTCTTGCTTTTCTTCATGTTCTTCAATATACGAAGCTTGTATTTATCAATGCCGGCAAAATTTCGCAATCATTCACATGTATTGGGGTTATTGGTCAGGAAAGTTCGCGTATATATATTGGTAGTGGCTATTTCTAATGTTATTTGCCTTACTTTTGCCATCACGGCGAACTTAGGGACGCTCGGATACCATGTGCCGAACATATTTATAATGGTTGTTATAGGGTTCATCTTCTCTGCCGACATTGGCCGCTACCGTTTGTCAGCCTTCACCTCTGCGATGGAACTCCTCAAATCCCGCAAACAAGGAGGTGAGTAAGGTGGCCAAGCCTCACGCAAAAAACCATACCACCACACTGCGGCTCGATGACTGTGCTTTGGTTCGTCTGCAGCGCATGGTGGCTGAGAATCCGCTTTACAGCAACGCGCGGGTGATGCGCGGTGCCTTGTTGGCACTGAGTCGGCTGTCCGACACCGAGCGTCTGGACTGCATCATGACGGCAGCGCAGGGAGGTGTCGATGAGTTTTAACGCCAAGGACATGACCCAGGGCGGGCAGATTGCTTTCATGCGCCTGCGCATGTTCGCCCAGATTGGCAACCTGATTTTCTATTGCCTGTTCATCGCCTTCTTCCTGGTGGCCGTCAGCGTCATGATGTGGCGCGTGTCGATGCAGAACCTCACCAACGGCATGATTTACTGGTGGGTGCGTATGCTCGAGAGCTGGCCCAGCGTGGCCCCGTCCGAGTCTGTTTACCATCTGGATTACTACGGCCGGGAGCTGGTCTACACCGGCAAGCAGGTGCTGGTCGACCGCTATGTGGTGTATTGCGGGCAGTTGGTCTGGCGTGAGGCCCTGTTTGCCAGCGGTGTTGCACTGGCCGCCTGCGTGGTCGGCGGTATTGTGGCCATTTGGGTGCTGGGGCGCCAGGGCAAGCAACAGAGTCAGGACGAAGTCACCGGCGGGCGTACCCTGACCGACAATCCCGCCGTGGTGGCTAAAATGCTCAAAAGCGACCACAAGGTCTCAGACATCCGTATCGACAAGCTGCCGCTGGTGAAAAACTCTGAGACCAAGAACATTCTCCTGCAGGGCAGTGTCGGCACCGGCAAGTCGGTCACCATGCGCAAGCTGATGGACCATGCCCGGGCGCGAGGCGACATGGTCATCGTGTTCGACAAGAACTGTGATTTCATCACGGATTATTTTGATGCCAAAATCGACAAGGTGCTCAACCCCCTCGATGCTCGCTGCGTGGCCTGGGATTTGTGGTCTGAGTGCATCACCTTGCCGGATTTCGAGAATATCGCCGATATCCTTATTCCCATGGGCAGCAATGAAGACCCCTTCTGGCAGGGCTCTGCCCGTACCATTTTCGTTGAGGCGGCCTATCGTATGCGCAATGACGAAGACCGCAGCTACGCCAAACTGCTTAATACGCTGCTGTCTATCGACTTGCCCCGGTTGCGTGCCTACCTGGAAGGGACGCCGGCGTCGAACCTGGTGGACGGCAAAATCGAGAAGACCGCCATCTCCATCCGCAGCGTGCTGACCAACTATGCCAAAGCCATTCGCTACCTGCAGGGTATCGAAGCCCAGGGCGCGGTGTTCACCATTCGTGACTGGATGCGGGGCGTGCGTGACGGTGAAAAGAACGGTTGGTTGTTCCTGACGTCCGACGAAACCAGCCACAAGGCCCTCAAGCCGCTCATCTCCATGTGGCTGTCGATTGCCTCCCACAGTTTGCTGTCGATGGGCGTAAACCTTGACCGTCGGGTGTGGATTTTTGCCGACGAACTCCCGACGCTGCACAAGCTGCCTGATTTGGTCACCATCATTCCGGAGGCGCGCAAGTTTGGTGGCTGCTTCGTGTTGGGGTTCCAGTCGTATGCGCAGCTTGAAGATATTTACGGGGTCAAGTCGGCCGCCGCGCTTAACCAGGTGCTTAACACCCGCTTTTTCTTCCGGTCGCCCGACCGGGTGTCGGCGGAGTTCGCCGCTGGCGAAATTGGCGAAAAAGAACACAAAAAAGCCTCAGAACAGTATTCCTACGGTGCCGACCCGGTCAGGGATGGGGTGTCGCTGGGCAAAGACATGGAACGCTTCGGGCTGGTGAGCTACAGCGATATCCAGACGCTGCCCGACCTGTGTTGTTACGTCACGCTACCCGGCCCCTACCCGGTGGTCAAAATGAAACTCAAATACCAAAAGCGCAACAAGGTGGCGCAATCCTTTATCGAGCGCGAGTTCGATTTGGGGGCGGAGGCTCGACTGGATACGGCGCTGGCCACGCGGGATAAAATCATGGGCAATCTGGGTGCGCTCTTTGTTCCTGCTGAGGTTACCGGCGGTGCGAGCGATGTTATCACTGTGGCAACAGAGCGCAGCGGTACGGCTCAAGATACGGCTAACGCCCCAGAGGGCGGTGGTGAGGAGGGCTTGCGCCCCGACACCGTGGCGCCTTTACAGGCGGTGCTGGCGAATGCCGAGTCGGCGCCCCCCGCGTCCACGGCCGCCACGGCACCCGCGGGCGGGCGAGAAGACGAATTGCTGCCCAAACCCACCCCGAAAAAAGCCGATGCCGAACGCGGTGACCTGCCGCCGGGCATCGATGCTGAGGGGGAAATCGTGGACGTTGCGCAGTACGAAGCCTGGCAGGCCGAGCAGGACGGGGTGAGTCAGCAATCCATACAGCGGCGGGAAGAGGTCAATATCAATATTGACCGGCATCGGCGCGAGCTGGCCGAAGTTCATGATGGGGACAGCGAACCGGGAGATGAATTCTGATGATGAGCATTGGCCAGGTCGGCCCTGCCGGTAAAGCCGGCGACAATATCCATACGATAAGCAGCTACGAACAGGAGATTTTGTAATGGAATTTCGAACTATTACTCGGGCTGCTGAAGCTGCCGCACATTATTTTGATGACAGTAAAGATGGTTTGCTGAATTTATTGGGTGTACGGCGGCGGGTTTGGATTAATCGAAGAATTGATTGGCTGGGTTTACATCTGGGTGAGAGTGCAGATGAAAAAAGGCTCATAAATATACTCGAAGGTGAATTTACCGCTGAGGATGTAGGGGCAGGTGAGGATATTAAACAAGGAAAGTACATCCTTGGCTATGAGCTGACATTCACCGCGCCTAAGGGCGTGTCAATCCTGGCATTACTTGGAAAAGACTTTCGCTTGTTTGATGCACACAACGAAGCCGTTGATAGAGTTTTAGATGAGATGGCCAAATTGATGGCGCTTTTGGTTAAGCCGCCGGTTGACCATTCTATTCAGCGAAAGTTTTCTATCATTGGTGCTGTGATTAACCATGATACTTCACCGGAGCTGGATCCTGATTTACATACTCATATCGTAATACCCAATATCGGTATGCTTGACAATGAGCCGGTATTTTTATCAACAGAGCGCCTGGACTTTATTAATGACGTAAGACCTTTACTGCCCGTTTTGTCTGAAATGTATTTCACTGTGCTGAAAAATAGCGTCGAGTTGATGGGGTACCGCACGAAAGATATTACCGAAGACAAGGGGGGCCAATGAAATGATAGAAATCAACCACGCTGGCCCAAACGTAAAAAGTCGATATTGCATTGTGAAGTTAGCACCAGTCTTCGATACGCAACCCGTCAACACGCTCAAATTCCCGCGTGTTGTTGGTGACTACAATCAGCCCCTGGCTGCGGGCATGTCCGGCGATCATCAGGTCAAAGGGACCGATAGGGAGACCCTGTCGGCTCAATTCGGCCCGAATTTGACCGCTGTGTGCGGCAGCTGCGGCATCGTAGTTCAGAACGTCGAGACGCGCGATGAACCCCTCGAGCACCGCAAGGTTACGTTCCGGCGCCTGGCTCTTTTCCGCGCCGTAAATCAGTTCCATCAGGGTAACCGAGCTGATGCACAGGCGAGAGGTATTCAGGTTGAAACGCTCCCTGACGAGTGTGGGTTTGTTCTTGATGGTGAAAATGCACGTGTTGGTGTCCAGCAGGTACTTCAACATCAGAACGCCTCCCGCTCTTGCATCGGGGGTTGGTCGCGCGACGTCATGAAATCGGCGCTGACATTTTCACCCTCGAACCAGTTGTCCCAGCCCTCACCGGCTGGCGTGATGATGCGGCTACGACCCACAGCGATGACCTCCACACGTTTCACGTCTTCAGGCAACGCCACGGCCTTCGGTAGCCGAACGGCCTGGCTGCGGTTACTGAGGAAAACGGTTGTTTCCATGACACACCTCCAGATTGGGATATACCGAATGTATATCCATTGTGGTAGTTGGGGTGGGATATGTCAATGGGATATACCTTGCGGTGAGCGAGGGCGTGTTACTGGAGGGCACTGCACATGATGAGCATTGGCCAGGTTGGACCCGCCGGCAAGGCCGGTGACTATTACACCCATCAGGACAACTATTACGTGCTGGGCAGCATGGATGAGCGCTGGGTGGGCGAGGGGGCCGAAGCCCTGGGCCTGAGCGGCAAGGTGGATGTGAAGGATTTCGTGGCCGTGCTGGAAGGGAAGTTGCCGGATGGTAGCGATTTGACCCGTATGGTCGGCAACGAGAACAAACATCGCCCCGGCTATGACCTGACGTTCTCAGCCCCCAAAAGCGTCTCCATCATGGCGATGCTGGGCGGCGACAAACGTCTTATCGCCGCGCATAACCATGCGGTAGAGGTGGCGGTGCGTGAGATAGAGAAAATGGCCTCGACGCGGGTGATGACCGACGGCGTTTCCGAAACCAAGCTGACCGGCAACCTGGTGGTGGCCCTCTTTAACCATGATACCTCGCGCGACCTGGACCCGCAGCTGCACACTCATGCGGTGGTGGCCAACGTCACGCAGCATGACGGTAAGTGGCAGACACTTTCCAGCGATACAGTCGGCAAGACCGGCTTTATCGAAAGTGTGTATGCCAACCAGGTGGCGGGCGGCCAGATATACCGCCATATCCTGCAGCGTGAAGTCGAAGCCATGGGATACGAGACGGAGCCTACCGGTCCGCATGGCATGTGGGAGTTCAAAAGCACGGAGGCGGTGAGGGAGCCGTTCTCCAAACGCAGCCACGCCATCGATGCCGCCGCCGGCCCTGATGCTTCGCTCAAGTCGCGCGACATGGCGACGCTCGATACCCGCAAGGCTAAGGTAACACCTGACCAGGCCGAGTTGTTTGTCGCCTGGATGCAGCAAATGAAATCCACCGGTTTTGACCCTAAATCGTATCAGGCTGAGACGCAGTCTCGCACGATGGTCACGCCCTCCCCGACCCCGCTGGAAGCGGGGGGCGATACCCTTGTCGACAAGGCCGTGGAGCAAGCCATTTCGGCGCTCTCTGACCGTCAGGTCAACTTCACCCACAACCAGGTGGCCAACAAGGCGATCAGCTATCTCTCCGGTGAGCCAGGCATGTTGGACGCGGTGCGTGACGGTATCGACCGCGCCATCGAGCGTGAGCAGCTTATCCCGCTCGACAAGGAGAAGGGCGTGTTCACCTCCGATATTCATCTGCTCGATGAACTGAGCGTGGCGCAGCTGAGCCGCACCCATATTGACGAGAGCGCGGTGGTGATTGGCGCACCGCGACCCGACCCGCGCACCGGCAGCCTGCCGGCCTACAGCGATGCCGTGCAGACGCTTGCGCAACACGCGCCGACGATGGCGGTGTTGTCGGGGATAGGGGGCGCATCGGTTAACCGCGCCCGCGTGGCGGAAGTGGTGGCGCTTGCGCGCGAGCAGGGCCGCGACGCCACCGTGCTGACCGTTGACCGGCAGTCACAGCAGTATCTGCAGCAAAGCGTCCATCTCGATGAAGGTCGTGTGTTGACGCGCGCTGCGCTTGACAGTGAGGCGCTGTTCGCACCGAACAGCACGCTGGTTGTTGACCAGGCGGAAAAATTGACGCTGAAAGAGACCGTCACCCTGCTGGATGGCGCGGTGCGTAACAACGTCCAGCTGGTGCTGATGGATACCGAAAAGCGCAAGGGGACCGGTAATGCGCTCTCCGTCATGAAAGAGGCCGGTGTACCGCGCTATCAGTTCAGCGGTCGCCAGGCGGTGCCGGCAGAGGTGGTGAGTGAACCTGACAAGGCGCAGCGCTTTGGCCAACTGGCAAAAGGGGTTGTGCAGGCGCTGGCCGAGGACCGTCCGTCGGTTGCGCAGGTAAACGGCCCGGCCGACCAGCGGATGCTGACGGCGATGATCCGAGATGAGTTAAAAGAAACCGGGTTGCTGGGGCGTGAAGAGACCCACGTGGCCACGCTGACACCGGTGTGGCTGGACAGCAAAAATCGGGGCGCCATCGATACCTACCGGGAAGGCATGGTGATGGAGCGCTGGGATGCAGACAGCAAGCAGCGCGAACGGTTCGTCATTGACCGTGTGGGTGCGCAGACCCGTAACCTGGTCTTGAGGTCGGCTGCCGGTGAAAAACAGACATTGGCGGTGCGGGAGCTGGACAAGGACTGGTCACTGTTTCGCCCCGGCATCATAGCGGTCGCCGAAGGCGAGCGGCTACGTGTGTTAGGCCAGGAGGGGCGCGGCAAGGACGCGATGAAAGCCGGCACCGAGTTGACGGTATTGCGTGCCGGCGCCGGTGAACTGCAGGTGAAAGTGGCGGGCGAGCCGGATGCGACGCAGAAGCTGGGGGTCCGGACGCTCGCGGTTGGCAGCGACGCTTTCAGCTCCGTCAAAGTTGCGCAGGCGTATGTGGAAGGCCTCGGCGCATCGGTGAGCAGTACATCGGCGGTCTATGCCGCCGTGAAGAAAAACGAGCTTAACAGCGCCACGCTGAGTGGTATCGCCCGCAGCGGCGGGCACATCACCCTCTATTCAGCCCTCGATGCGCGCAAGACGCAGGAGAAAGTTGCCCAACACCCGGCGTACCGCCTGGCGGGTGAGCAGGTCAAACAACTGGCCGGTGAAGAGGGACTTGATGCCGCGATCGCCGGGCAGAAATCATCACTGTTTACCCCGCAGCAGCAGGCCATTCATTTGGCCATTCCGACGCTGGAAGGGGATAACGTCGCGTTTGCCCAGGCCAAACTGCTGGCCGGCAGCCTGAGCTTCGCGGCCAAAGGCGTGTCGATAGACGCTATTCAGACGGAAATCGATGCGCAGGTCAAACGTGGTGAGTTGCTGAAAGTGGATGTGGCACCCGGCGTCGGGGCGGATTTGCTGGTATCGCGTGCCAGCTTCGAGGCGGAGAAAAGCATTATCCGGCTGATCGCCGACGGCAAAGACAGTATGCCGGCGCTGATGAGCGAAGCGGCGAAAAATCAACTGGCGTCAAGTCAGAAGTCGCTCACGCATGGGCAGAAAGAGAGTGTCGGCCTTATTCTCAGCACGACCGACCGGTTTGTGGCCATCCAGGGCTATGCCGGCGTCGGTAAAACCACCCAGTTCAAAGCCGTTCTGGCAGGGATAGACCAGTTACCTGAAAGCGAACGGCCACGCGTGGTCGGGCTGGCGCCGACGCACCGCGCGGTGGGGGAAATGCAGGCCGCCGGCGTCGACGCCCAAACCCTGGCGTCGTTCCTGCACGATGAAGGAATGAAAGTCGCCAGCGGCGAGAAACCGGACTACCGCAACACGCTGTTTGTGGTGGACGAGAGTTCGATGGTCGGCAACAGCGATATGGCGCGCGCCTACGCGCTGATTGCCGAGGGCAACGGCCGCGCGGTCATGAGCGGTGACGAAGCGCAGCTGCAGCCCATCGCGCCGGGGACACCGTTCCGGTTAGCACAGGGACGCAGCGCTATCGATATGGCGGTTATGAAAGAGATTGTGCGCCAGACCCCCGAGCTGAAGCCAGCGGTGTACAAGATAATTGATAACGATGTGCCCGGCGCGCTGGACGTGGTACGCGCGGTGGCGCCGGCCAACGTGCCCCGGCAAGCCAATGCCTGGGTGCCGGCCCAGTCGGTGATGGAACTTGCGGTAGATATTGCAGATATTCATGAAGCGATTGTCAGCGATTATATGGGCCGTACAGAGGCTGCCCGACGGGATACGCTGATCATCACCCACCTCAATGCCGATCGGCACATCATCAATGCCCACATTCACGGCGAACGTAAAGCAGCGGGTGAGCTGAAGGGCGATGCCGTCTCTTTGCCTGTTCTGGAAACCGCCAACATCCGCGATGGCGAACTGCGCAAGCTGGGCACCTGGGCGCGTAACCGGGGCGCCGTCGTCCTGCTGGATAACACCTACTACCGGATGGCCGCTATCGACAGTCAATCACGTACTGTCAGCCTGCAGGACAGTGAAGGTAATACCCGGCAGTTTTCCCCGTCCAGTGCGGTGCGTGAAGGGGTGACGCTGTACAACCCTCGCACCCTCGAGGTGAGTGTGGGCGACCGCATGCGCTTTTCCAAGTCGGACGTCGAGCGCGGGCATGTGGCCAACAGCACCTGGACGGTTGAGGCAATAAAAGGTGACATCGTCACACTCAGCGACGGTCATCAAACTCGCACCGTTAATCCCCGCCTGCAGCAACACGACCGGCACGTCGATTTGGCCTATGCCATCACCGCGCACGGCGCGCAGGGGGCGAGTGAGCGCTATGCCATCACGCTGGAAGGCGTAGACGGCGGCCGCGAACAGATGGTGAACCGGGCCTCGGCGTATGTGGCGCTGTCGCGCGCCAAGGATCATGTGCAGGTGTACACCGATGACGAGGCCGGGTGGCTGAAAGCCATCGGCAAAGCGAAGGAGCGCACCACCGCGCACGATGCAGTGCTGGGAATGGCGCCTGGCAGCCAAAAGGCGGCCGCCGACCTCTACGGCAAGGCGGTCACGCTTGCCGATAACGCGCTGGGACGTGCGGTTTTGCGCGGCAGCAACCTTACCGGTAATACGCTGGCGCACTATGTGTCTCCGGGCAAGAAATACCCGCAACCGCATGCGATGTTGCCGATGTATGACGCCAACGGCAAACCGGCCGGTGCCTGGCTGGCGCCGCTGGCAGACATGCAGGGGAAAAGCGTGGGCGGATTGCCGACGCAGGGGCGTGTGCTCGGCAGTGACAACGCGCAGTTTGTGGCGCTGCAGGCAAGCCAAAACAATGAAACCCGCATGGCGGCGTCAATGGACGCCGGCATTCGGCTGGCGGCTCAACATCCTGACAGTGGCGTGGTGGTTCGCCTGCAGGGCGAGGGCGTCCCCTTTAATCCCCAGGCGATGACCGGCGGAAAAATATGGGTGAATGATGACACCCTCAAGGCCACCGCGTTGGGGAGTCTATCGTCCGACAGTGCCATCAAACTGCCGGAGACCCCGGAAGAGCGGCAACAACGTGAGCTGCAGGCACAGGCCGACAAACTCGGCCGCGAGCCGGGTGCCCCCGACCCGCAGCGGCTGGCCGGGCTTAATGATGAGCAGCTGCGTGCACTGCTCATCCGCGGCGAACTGCGGGCGGAAGACGTGAAAGCGCACCTGCCGGACGCGGTGGTGCGGGACGTGCTGGGCCAGGACGCGGCCTTGCAACGCGATGCGGCCATCCGGCAGGTGGCGCGCGAACCGGCATCGACCCGTAGCCGGCTGCAGCAGGACGAACAGAATCTGGTGCGCGATGTGCATCCGGAGCGGGAACTTAGCAAAGAGAAAACCCTGGGCGGCGACTGACGCGGCTTGCCTTGTCCAACCCCGGTCACACCCGGTGACAAGCCCCAGGTGTGCACGGCGTTATCAAAAGGAAAAACTGATGAACACAAGGAATACCGTATCAAAGGCGCAAAGCGTCTTGCTATCCCTCGCTGTTTTACTGTCCGGTGCCGCCACTCTCTGGGGTTATGTGCAGTGGGACGCGTTGACCGACATCGCCTTACCCTGGCGGAATGCGTTTCTCCCGCTGCCGATGCTGGTCTGGATGGGCATGACGAACTGGCTGAGTCGCCCGAAAAAGGCGGCAGGCCATGAATGAACGGTGGCGGCGGTTGACGGCTCGCGTGCCTGGCATGGCCACCTTGATGCTCAGCGGCTGGCTGCTGACGTTTCCGCTGGCGGCGGCGCCGACGGTGCAGACCGGATTTTCACCGGAAGGCACGGCGCAGCAGCTGGTACTGAGCGTTATCGGCGAGGCGCAGCGCGATATTCGCGTGATGGGGTACGCCTTTACCTCGCCGGAAGTGGCGCGGGCGCTGATTGCGGCGCACTGGCGCGGGGTAGGCGTCTGGGTGGTGGTCGATGCGAAGGCCAACCAGAACGGCGCCGGCCTGGCGGCACTGAACCTGCTGGCCAACGCCGGCGTGAACGTCAGGACGGTCAACACCTATAAATTTTTGCATGACAAGGTGATCGTCGTGGATGGCGTGACGACCGAAACGGGAAGCTTCAATTTTAGCCGATCGGCTGACCGGGCCAATTCGGAAAACGTCGTGGTGTTGCGCGAGATGCCAGAGATTGCACAACAGTATCTGGCTCACTGGCAGTCACGCTGGGCGCAGGGACAAGACTGGCAACCGACCTACTGAGGAAAGGAAAACCCGATGGCGATGTTCGATCCGCACAGCGGAAAACTGCGACAGGTACGTGAAGTCGTCCGCTTCACCCCGCTACAGCAGGACGTGTTGAAATTTTTGGCGCTGGTGCTGATGGTGTTTGACCATGCCAATCGGGCGCTGGGGCTGCATGAGCCGGTGTTGTTGCTGCTGGGTCGCGGTGCTTTTCCGCTGTTTGCGCTCATCTGGGGCTACAACCTGGCGAAAAAACCGGTCGTGCAGGCGCAGGCAACGCGGCTGTGGCTGTGGGCGTTTCTTGCCCAGCCGGGCTACGCCCTGGTGATGCGCCATGACGGACTGGCTTTCACCGATCCGAATATCCTGTTCCTGTTCGCGGTGGTGACGCAGGCATTGGCGCTGATGCACCTGCCGGTCAGGAAGGGTTACCCCAGCATGGGCATGGCAGGTGCCCTGCTGCTGGTGTTGTGGAGTGTTTACGGTGCCACACCCGGCACCTATGGCACGGAGGGCACCCTGCTGTTGCTGGCGAGCTACGGGCTGTGCGTCAGCCTGCCGGCCTACGTGACCCACGACTGGCCGGTGCGGGGGCTGTCCATCGTGGCCTGGCCGCTGTTGACACTGGCCCTCAATGCCGGACTGGGCCTCACGATGATGCTCGCCGGTTTGTTGCTGCCAACCCTGTTGATATTGGGCTCGTTGCCGCTGGCGCAGAGCCACCAGGCTGTCAACGGCCGACGTCTGCTGCCGAGAGGCTTTTTTTTGCAGGCGTATGTGACGCATTTGCTGGCGTTGGGGCTGGCCGGGTGGTGGCTGGCATGAGTACAGGGTTACCGTCCCGGCACGCGTTGCCCGACTATTTGCCGGTCGACGCCTTGGCACAGGCGCTTGAGGCGCGGGGGCTGTGGCGGCGGGCGGCCACCCGCTGGCAGCACCTGCTGCTGCAGGCGACAGACAACCGGCAGGCCGAGGCCATCGTGCAGCGGCAGCGCTATTGCCTGCAGCAGGTCCCCAGGCGGCGACAGACAGTCAGTGATGGCACCGCACCTGCGGGGGACGG
Source organism: Serratia odorifera (assembly GCF_900635445.1). Taxonomy (NCBI): domain Bacteria; kingdom Pseudomonadati; phylum Pseudomonadota; class Gammaproteobacteria; order Enterobacterales; family Yersiniaceae; genus Serratia; species Serratia odorifera. Next base: position 22,845 of record NZ_LR134117.1, on the reverse strand, counting down.
AATGAAGGTGATGGGGCCATTGAGCTGGCCTGACCTATGGCGGACGGCGTAGCGAGAGGATATGACGAGGGAAAATGTGATGACAAAACGAAAACCCCACACGGCAGAAGACCTGGACGACTACCAGCGCACGGTGCTGGCCGGGCGGATAGCGCGGCACGAATTTGAGGCGGGATTTCGTTATTCGACGCCTCAGCGCCATACGGTACTGCTGGAATACCTGGCCGAATTGAACGCCCTGTCTTCGGAACAGAGGCGGTCACGGCCGGCAAAAGACACGCTGCCGTCAACAGGCGATTACCGCTGGCAGCGTCCGGTGCCGTTCCGGCGGGTGCGCTGATGCGCCATTTTTCTCACAATATGACCGTATTGCGCGATGACCAACCGCGTGACGTCCCTGCTTGATGGTTAGGAAACTCAATCAGCCCTTTTTGAGTTTCCTAACCATGAATTCAGGCAAAGGATCTCCCCATATAGTGAGGGTTGTCGCAGGGTAATGCGGGAAAATACCAGTTTTGCTGTGTTTTTCATCTAAAATCCGTTTTTCAGGCGCACTGATCCAGAGCCGGTGCCTGAAGCCATCGTTTTTTTGCCATCTTATGCAGCCTGTCTGACAGCATTTTTGTAGCGTGCTCGCCCGCCATGGCGCCGGCAAAGCGCAACCGGCCTTTGCAAAGAATGCACTGATACGGATCGGTGCCCAGAAACGCCTTCATCAGCACAGCGAACCCTGGCTTCTGCGGTTTTTCGCGTGGCGTCATCTCCAATGCTCCGTAGACTTTCGGCAGCAACGAGCCACGTTTGCGGTTGGCCAGGAAGCCATAGTAGCGCACCATTTTAAAATGTCGTGCCGGGATGTGGCTGACGTAGCGCCACAGCATCTCTTCCTGAGTTAGTTTCTGGCGTTTGTGCTGCTGCGTGTTGTGGTCGTAGTACTGATGAACGACCGAGCCGCCACGGTAATGACGGAGCTGCGATGCCGCCACCGGTGGGCGTTTCAGGTAGCGGCCGAGGTATTTGACGCTGCGCCAGGCACCGCGGGTTTTTTTTGCGAAGTGGACCTTCCAGTGGCGCCGATATTGCGCCTGCAGGTAGCGCTTCCACTGCTTCTCATCGCGGATATGGCCGAGGTTGGGCAGCGTGCCGGGATTGACGCGATCGTAGCTGGCACGCAGCAGACGAATAACGGCACCGCGCCTGATGGCTTCAACCTGCTGTTTTTTGAAGAACGGCCACAGCAAGTGCGGCATGGTGAAGGTGATATGTTGCCAGTCGCAGTCGGGCAGGATGTGCTGCTGCTCGGCAATCCACTGCTCGGTGCCTTTGAGGCCGCAGCTGCTGCAGGCCTTGGACTTGCAGGTCTGGCAGAGAAAGCGAGAGTGCGTACAGTCAGGCGAGCTGCAGCAATAGCGTCGTACACCCATGGCGCAGGTTCCGCAGGCAAGCATGCGCTCGACGGAGAGTTTGGTCCAGTCGGTGAGCTGATGGCCATTCTTCTCGAGGAAGCGCTCCCAGCCCTCGTCGTGCTGGAACAGAAGCTTTGCAGGTCGAGGTATGTACATGATGCACAGTATAAAATGCGTCTAGGAAGGTGGAAAGGACTTCGGCTGCGCAGCAGACGAGCTCACGCCGCAGGCGTGCTACCGTTCTACTAGAACCTGGAGGCCAGGTTTCACCTTTTCTTTAGAATGTGTACCTATTAGTTTGTGATGAGCATTGATTATTGAATCAACTCCCTCACGGCTTGTCTCCCATAAATACTTATTATTTCCTGACTGGCCACAGTGAAAAGCATAAAAACAATCATCCTTTATCGCGAAAGCTATGGTGCAACCTGAAAGTGCGCCACCATGTATGAGTAGTGGGTTATTTGACTTTAGTTGCCCTAGGTGAAATCTGATGCCTATAACTCCGCAGTTTCCGTTAGCGATTTCTATTACATTTAACCCTTCTGGATACATCTGTTTATTATGATAATTCCCCATGGGGGTGCCAGGTATTATTTCAGCGGATTCTATACTCAAGCCATTATAAGAGTAAACTCCATGTTCATGCACTGATGTTTCACGCGAAACACTATCATGCTCCTTGTCGATAATGACATGGTCATATTTTATCGGTGATTCTTTATTTGTGCATGCACTTGAAATAATCCCTTTACCAATAAATGGTGTTACTATTCCTGACATTATATCTTCTTTGTCTTTTCGTAGTGTTTCTTTTTCACTTTGGGTGAGGTTTCGGTTGGCTCGATTAAATTTTTCGTTGGTGGAAAAATCATAAGCAGCATTTCTCCCTGACTCTGGAATAACATAAGATGACTTTATCCTGCTTCTTAAATCCTTGCTGTTACTGCGTTGGGAAAATAACCTTCTGAATTGATTATAGATAACATTTTGCTTTTTGTTTTTTCGATTGAAATAGATTCCTCCGTTTGTGAGGGAGGGGAGGCTGAATGGCGCTTAAATTTAAACATTGTGAAATATCCTGGTTGCTAAAAAAGTAGTGGCGTGACTCTATTTTTTCATACATTGATACTGTAACTTTAGCCAGCATGTTTTTTTGAAAAAAAACGTGACGGTAATAGCTCTCTCAATGCTGGGTGGATGTTTACTCTGTTCAAACTTTCAGGTGGTGTATAATGCCCACTGTCATTACTCCAGTAGTTCATTTGTCCACTTGGAGAAAAGTGAAGCTCTCCTGTATAGCAAACGCCATGGCCACGACTTATGCTAAAATGTCCCATAAAATCTTCGAGCTTACCACAATAAATTACATCAGGTGTTTTGATAACACGATAAAAGTATAGCCTCCACAGGCGATTTATGCTGGGAAAAATTCCTCGCCATAAATCGAGCTAAAACGATCGTTAGGCATCTTTACCGTGCGAGTATATTAGGTTTTATATCCTAATTCATCCCGATTAATAGTTAGGGGAATCTCAGCGTAGCACTGCCGGCCTAGTGCGCCAGCCGGGAACCCGCTATCGGTGGTTCTTTCAGATAACGGTCCAGGTATTTCACGGGGTTTTTACCCCCGCCGTCTTTTTTGACATGTACACATGCCAGTAATCGCCACCGACGGTCAGTATCAGGCTGCACCACTGTGATTCGGTGGTGATATGTGCCATGGAAGGCGGCGGGGCGACGCCTTCGACCAGCAGCTCAGCGTAACTGGCGGATATTCCACATCCAGCGGGCGAGCATGGCATCCTTACATTTCCCATGCTCATCAATGCCGCCGTAGGTGACGGAGACATGAACGTGGGCATGCCAGTTGAGACGACGATCGTACGTATGGATAGCGCAGAAAATACCGATATCCAGTCCACGTTTGTCGGCGGCACACAGCAGGTTATCGATTGCCAGACGGCAGGATCTTAAGCAGCCAGCGGTTGACCTCAAACAGGGACCATAGCGAATCGGGGAGGGTGAAAACCAAGTGTATCCAGTCGCAGTCCGGCAGGCGTTAACCTGGGCGACAATCCACAGCTACGGTGGCTTTTTTACCGGAGGAAGGGCAGGCGAGGCTGTGGCAGGCATTGGTGATGTATTCAACATGCGAACAGCCGGATTTATCGCAGACATACTCTTTCACACCGGCGATGCGGGTGCCGCAGGCCAGCATCTTTGTGACTGCTTCCATTTCGATATCGCGCAGCCCGCCGGCATCTAAGAAGAAAGTCCAGCACTGGTTGGCAGTGAACCGCTTTTTGAGTGGGTGGAGATTGAAACCGGAAACCACGGGGTAGATTAATCCCCGGCGTCCTGCAGTCGGCTGAGCGCTACCGTATCGGTGCGGTGCTCCAGAATGGCGATGGCGACCATCGGCGGTAGCGGATCCATGGGGTTCATCAGTTTAACCCTGCCCCACTCACGCTGAGATAACTTATCAACGGTAACGGAAAGGAGGATGGTATCGATACTTTTACGTTCATCATGGAAAGAAGACCCTGAGATACTATGTGGATTGGCCCCTATATTTCCAGACACTTTTTATCGCTTAACCCATTACTGGTTCGCCGCCGCAGATATTCCCGTGGCGAACGATATCCCAGTGCACTGTGCGGATGCCATTCGTTGTAATGTTCGAAGGCCTCCGCAAGGTTCTTTACCGCTGTTAACCCGTCAGGTTTTGGCATGATGCTGATGTAGTCGCGCTTCATCGTTTTCACGAAGCTCTCCGCCATCCCGTTGCTTTCCGGGCTACGTACCGCCGTATGTTTAGGCTCCAGTCCTACCATTCTGGCGAACTGACGCGTCTGATGAGAACGGTAGGCTGAACCGTTGTCTGTCAGCCACTCAACGGGGGATGTCGGCAGGCTGTTACCGAAGCGACGCTCTACTGCACCCGGCATGACATCCTGCACGGTTTCACTGTCATACCCACCGGTACTGGCCGCCCAGTGAAGTGCCTCGCGATCGCAACAGTCCAGCGCGAACGTGACCCGCAGTTTTTCACCGTTATCACAGCTGAACTCGAAGCCGTCAGAGCACCACCGCTGGTTACTTTCTCCAACGGCCACTTTCCCTGTATGCGCCCGCTTCGAGGGCGGTATTGCCGGTTTACGCTCAAGCAACAGCGCACTCTGACGCATGATGCGGTATACGCGTTTGGCATTGATCACCGCCATGTCGTCAGTTTCTGATTGTCTGCGCAGCAGTGCCCATACACGACGATAACCATAGGTGGGCAGATCGCCGATAACGGTATGGATACGGGCCAGCGCTTCAGTATCATCAGGCTTGCGCTTGCACCGACGATCCTGCCAGTCCTTCGACCGACGGGCCATGGCATGCAGTTGCGCACGTGAGACCCGGAGGCAACGGCTGACAAGACTTATTCGCCATCCTCCGGCAACAAGGGCACGTGCGCTATCCACTTTTTTTGTCGGCCATATTCAACGGCTTCTTTCAGCAGTTCGTTTTCCATGGTTTTCTTGCCCAACAGGCGCTGCAGCTCTTTAATTTGCTTCATCGCAGATGCCAGCTCCGACGCGGGTACAACCTGTTCGCCAGCGGCAACAGCAGTGAGACTGCCTTCCTGATATTGCTTACGCCACAGGAACAGCTGACTGGCAGCAACGCCATGCTGACGGGCGACCAGCGACACGGTCATTCCGGGCTCAAAGCTCTGCTGAACAATGGCGATTTTTTCCTGAACGCTGCGCCGTCTGCGCTTCTCTGGACCTAGAACATGAATCATCCGGACTCCAACGACTAGTCTAAAACTAGTATTAAGACTATCACTAATTTAAGTGATACCAACTGTCTGGAGATTCATGGGGCCAGTCTACTATGTAGTCAGATCATACATATTCAAATTAGGTTATGGCAACTCAGAGTCTGGCAGATGGCGCGGTTTTCAATTTGCAGCCGTCAGGCTGCCCTGTTCTTCTCACGGGAATGCTCATGCACGCCCTGAGTGCAGGGACGCTTTAATTTATATTAAATAGGATTCATCTTGATTAATTGCTTGGTTATTTTATTTTTTCTTGTCTTTTCGTGCCATTTATTTTATTTTTAATTAAATAAGACTGTTCTTATGTCTGTTATTTTTTTTCATAATTGACTTGTTTAGATGATGTTTGATGTAGTGTTGGGGGTGGCAGCATACACTGGATACGATGATTCTCAGTGCCGTGTCAGCATGATATGTACGTAAAATATGTTGATAAGTCTGCTTGTTACATAACCAATTGCACCACTCTAGAGGTGTTTTTCTGAGTTCATCCCTATTTAATGCATTAAACAGAAAGAGTGAAATTTGTAATGAAAAAAAGAAAGCACTTAACAGGGAACGAAATTGAAAAACTTTTGGAAATAAGCCTGGAAGGCACTCATGGAGTAAGAGATTATTGCATTGTTTATCTTTCATTTACTCATGGGTTAAGGGTGAGTGAGCTTTGCTCTTTAAGGTTGTCGGATATTGATTTGGAAGAAAGAACAATCTGTATTTATAGATTGAAAAATGGATTCTCAACCATACATCCTTTGCGGGATAAAGAAGTGGTTATGTTGAGAGCATGGTTTAAATTAAGGGATGAATTTAATGGTGCTGACAGCGAGTGGGTCTTTCTTTCAGCCAAAGGACTTAAAATATCCAGAAAGCGTGTATATAGTCTCATTTCTAATCTGGGGGTGATGGCAAATATACCGGTGAAAGTTCATCCCCACATGTTGAGGCATTCCTGCGGGTTTGCGTTAGCCGATCAGGGGGTTGACACGCGGTTGATTCAGGACTACCTGGGCCATCGAAATATTCAACATACTGTAACATATACAGCCAGTAACTCGGCCCGATTCCTTAAGCTTTGGGGTAGAGTCCAGGGACGTGGTGTAAATTCGGAAGGATGGTGAGAGCCATCGGCTTATCCGGTAAGGTAATAGTTTGCAAAGACAATTATCTTAAAAGGAGTCAACCGATGGCTGACCACAGCATGACATTCAGCAACACCCTGGCGCAACTTGGCGGCGAGGATTTTTTACGTGAGCTCACCGAGTTTATGCTCAACCGCATCATGGAAGCTGACGTCACTGCGCGCATCAACGCAGAGCCCCATGAGCGCAGTGATGAGCGCGAGACCTACCGCAACGGCTACCGTGACCGTCAGTACAACACCCGCCTCGGCACGCTGGACCTGCGTATCCCGAAGCTGCGGGAAGGCACCTACTTCCCGCCCTTCCTCGAGGCCCGCAGGCTCTCGGAGAAGGCGCTTAACGCGGTTATCCAGGAAGCATGGATAAACGGCGTCTCGACCCGCAAGGTTGACGCCCTGGTCCAGTCGATGGGGATGACCGGTATCTCCCGCAGCCAGGTGTCATCCATCTGCCGCGGCATCGATGAGCGCGTACAGGCGTTCCTGCAGCGGCCGCTGGAAGGGGAATGGCCCTACTTGTGGCTGGATGCGACCTACGTGAAGGTGCGCAAGAACGGCCGGGTGGTCAACGTGGCGGTAATAATCGCCTGCGCGGTCAGCTCGGACGGTCGCCGGGAGATTATCGGGATGGGCATCGGTGAATCAGAAGCCAAGGCGTTCTGGCTGGCCTTCCTGCTGAGCCTGAAGGAGCGCGGTCTGGAAGGTGTGAAGCTGGTTATCTCCGACTCGCACAGCGGCCTTAAGGCGGCGATACGACAGGTGTTCTGTGCAAGCTGGCAGCGCTGTCGGGTCCACTTCATGCGCAACGTGCTGGGGCGCGTCAGCAGGGCCAGCCAGTCGGTGGTCCGCGCCGCTCTGCAGCAGGTATTCGTACAGACCGAGGAGAAAAGCGCCCACGCCACCTGGCGCGAGGTTGCGGCCCAGCTGGAAAAGAGCTTCCCGGCGGTCACGGAGATGATGGACGAAGCGGAAGCGGACGTGCTGGCGTACTTCGGCTTCCCGAAGGCGCACCGTGTGAAAATCCACTCGACCAACACGCTGGAGCGCCTGAACAAAGAGGTGAAGCGGCGTGCCGACGTGGTGGGCATCTTCCCCAACGAAGAGAGCATCATGCGGCTGCTGGGAGCGGTCCTGACGGAGCAGAACGAAGAATGGCTGCTGCAGAACCGCTACCTGCCGCAACACAGTATGGCGGAGATAGAGTCGGCCGCTGAAGACGACGTTATCGAGGCGCTGCCAATCAGCGCATAACAGGCCCATTACCGGACCGGAAGGCTGTAACTGAATTTACACCACCTTGACGGACTCGACCAGCTTTGGCGGGCTTGACGCTTACTATATAAACAAAACACGGAGACATTTTGATACAAAATGTCCCGTGCGGTAGCGGGGTGGGCAAAGACTCACCATTGTGAGCAGAAAATCACCAAACTCAGTCGCCCAACCACTGTTACCTCACAAGAGGATAGTGGATGAATCCTAAAACCAACAATAAACAAACCCAAAACAAACTAAAAACAATTCCCCTTAAACCCCTTCAAAAAATAAAATTATTAAATATCAATGAGATGATTTATTTCAAGGTGATGAGACATTTTGTATCAAAATGTCCCGTGCGGTAGCTATGATTGAAGGTTGCCAACGTATTTCCTGGGCATTAAGACAGACCATTTTAGGTCTGGAAAAATGTCAATAAAGGGTGTTGCATGCGTATTTTTGCTCGATACCTGAAAGAAAAAAGACACGTCGTGACGGCAAGGATTAAATTATTTTGCATAGCTTGCTTACTGTTGTTCGGTTTTTTTATTTTTATCCTCGTGGGGGCGGGGGGCGTGTATTTTGTCTTGTTTCAAAAAGTGTGTTCATCTTCTTTTCGGTCGCTTCTTCCCGTTCTGGATGCACTCAGCGATTCCCAATGAAAATATCTTTGTAAGGGGGGTATCAACATTCGCACTGCTGCGTATTCCTGTCACAGTATGTCCGGTATGCAATGTACTGTCAGTCGTCGCCGTGCTTATTCTGTTTGTTCTTGAGGGAACGTTGTGATTTTTGGCTTGTCGCCATGTCTTTTCTGCGTGCTATTTCGTTGTTTTTTCCGCCTTGCACAGTGTGTTCGGAGTGCGTGGTGATCTGGCCTTTCCGGGTCGACTCTGTTTAGGTATGACTGTCCTGCAACGGATCCTTTTCTCGCGTTGAAAGGAGGCTCCATTGGCCAGTAAACATATGGCTCCAAAGTCTGCATTTTTAATGGACTCCTACCTGACCTTTCAGAATGTTCATCACTCAACGTATCACCCGTGATTTAAGTTCAACCGATGTCTGGAATGTGTTGTGAAAGCAAAAATATCTTTTGAACGTAGGCAATGGATTACCAGACGAAACGTCTGTCTGTGTATGGTCGCCTTTTGCCTCCTGTTTTGGTTGGTCGTGTTTTCTATCGTTGATTATATCTTGTCTATCTAGTCTGGCCGAGTTGATGAATGCTGGGGGAAGCCTCCGGGTTCTGCTTAATAGCTTGAATAAAAAGAGGATGTCATGGAGACAAAACCGCAGTTGAGCGTTTCTATTATCGGGGACTCACCCCTGGGTGTTCTCGGATTAAAGGCGATGCTCGCCGCTATGGGCGTCAGCGTTCGCGCGGTGAAAGACCGCATGGAAGCCTTGTCTGAATGCGAACCCGGGAAGGACGATGCGATCCTCATCGACATGTATTTTGCCAATGAAACGCAGGTATTCCTGGAAATCAAAAAAAGCGCCTCTTTGCAAGGGAGACCCGTTGTCATCTTCAGTGATGCCTTATGGACCAGCTGTGACGGCATAACGTTTATTCATCGATGCGAACACGCCGAGGCAATGAAAAAACAGTTGCTTCAGGGGATCCGGGGGACGCAGGGCGGCCCTCCCACGCCGCCTCACCGCTCCGGATCCACCTCCACCTCTAAACAGGCTCCGATCAGCGTGACTGAAACCTTTGTCCTGAGCGAATGGCTCCTTGGGCGAAAGGTCACTGATATCGCGCGATTCTGTAATCGCAGCGTAAAAACCATCAGTGCCCACAAGCGAAATGCCATGAGAAAACTCAACGTAAAAAATAACAGGGATTTGTATTGGAAATTAGTCAAGAAGGTGCAGGCGTAAGGCGCCGTGCTGACCCGGCCTTTGCAGAACGCCCGCCATTCGGGCCGGCGCCCGACGGGCGTCAGGCACAAGATCCGCACGTGAATTAATGGACAGCGACGCTCGCCGGGCAGTGTTCCGGTGACGTGGCAACAGCGAACCGCTGCGCGAGCATGCGCGGCACGTGAAAAGGCAGAGGAGTAAGACAATGGCAATTTTAGCTAAAACAATAGGCAGCACCTACCCAATTCCGACCTACCGTTTTGTGGTGTCAGTGGGCAAAGAGCAAATGAGTTTCAGCAGCGTGTCGGGGCTCGACCAGTCGGTGGAGTTGGTGAAATACCGGGATGGTACCGGCAATCTGTATCAGATGCCGGGTCAGCTTGAACCCTTAACCATCACGCTCAAACGCGGCATCGTCCCCAAGCAAGGCCAGTTATATGAATGGCTTAACTCCATTTCTTTCAACCGGGTGGAGAAGAAGGACCTGTCTATCAGCCTGACCAACGAGACGGGCTCCGAACTGCTGGTGACCTGGAGCGTGATGAACGCCTTCCCGACAAAATGGACCGGCCCGAGCCTTGATGCGACCAGCAATGAAGTCGCGTTTGAGGAGCTTACCCTGGCGGCCGATCGGCTGACCCTGCAATTTCACTGACAGCGTGTGAGGGGCCGGTAACCGGCCCCCGTAAACGGGAGAATATATCATGGTTTATAAAGTACCAGGGGTGTACGTCGAGGAGCCGAACGGGCTGTCCTTGTCGATTCAGACAGGGGAAACGGCGGTCCCCGTGTTTGCGTTTGAGGGCTCTTCTACCTGGCTGGGTTCGACGAAGGCCGGTGTGACGGCGTTCTCATCATGGCTGGACGTGGTCACGCTTGCGGATAGTAATAGTAAGAGTGGGCTGGAGACGGACCTGCTGTATCAGTCGCTGAAGCTGTATTTCATCAACGGCGGCGGCCATTGCTACGCTGCCCCGGTGGACACGCTGTCGGCGCTGGTGCCGGCGCTGGACGACGTTACCTTGCTGGTTCAGGCCGGCGTGAAACTCAACAAATTCATGCCGCAGGTCACACCATTGTGCAAGCCGGGTCAGGCGTTGTTTGCCCTGTTCGACGGCCCCAAAGACGAAATGGCTACCTCTACTGCGGTAGGGGCGGCGCAGGGTACATACCCCGAGCTGCCACAGGCGGCGGTGTATTACCCCTGGCTGACCGTGCCGGGCATAAGTACCGACATCCCGCCAAGCGGGGCGGTGGCGGGGGCGTATGCCCGGGTGGACCGGCAGCGGGGCGTGTGGAAGGCCCCGGCGAACGTCGACATCATCGGGGCGACGCCAAGGTACAAGGTGTCAGATGAGGTGGCCGGGGCCTGTAACAAGCCCGACAGCGGGCATGCAATCAACGTCATTCGGGCATTTCGCGGCACGGGGCCGCTGATTTGGGGCGCCCGCACACTGGCAGGGCAGACTGACACATGGCGCTATGTGCCGGTGCGCCGTTTGTTTAACGCCGCTGAGCGGGACATTCGCATGGCGATGAGCATGGCACTGTTCGAACCCAACAGCGCCCCGACATGGGAGCGGGTGCGCGGGGCGGTTGAAAGCTACGTCCATGGCCTGTGGCAGCAGGGCGCCTTGTTGGGTGAAAGCCCGCAACAGGCGTATTTCGTGCAGATTGGACTCGGGACAACCATGACCCAGACGGAGATCAACCAGGGGCAGATGATTGTGAAGGTCGGGTTGGCGGCGGTACGCCCGGCCGAGTTCATCGTGCTGCAATTGACGCAGGATGTGGTGCCTGGTTGACGGGCTGAACGCACGGCATCGACAGATGCCGTGTTGTATGACCAATAAGAGGACGGATCATGACGAAAGCATATGCAGTGCCGGGCGTGTACGTGACGGAGACCAGCGGACTGTCCCTGAGCATTCAACAGGGTGAGACGGCGGTGCCGGTCTTTGTGGGCGTGTTCAACGCCAAAAATCAGAAGGAAACACTCGCAGCAAAAGCCCCGCTGACCTGCGTGCGTGTCGACAGCTGGCTGGATTTCAGCCACAAGTTTGCCCCCTCGGACAGTATCACCATCGATGTAACCCAAAACCTCCCGCACGTTCAGGACGAGCGGTTCATGGGGTCGAACAGTGTCCGGTTGTATTTCGAGAACGGGGGCGGACCCTGCTACGTATTGCCTGTCCGCCACGACAATAAAAAAGTCGACGTGTCGTCGCCGTCGATTGCATTGATCGGTCCGGCGATTGCGCAGTGTCCCGACATCACGCTCTTGTGCTGGTGTGAATATGAGGGTTCCGTGGCCGATCAGACCGTCTATACGGCGTTGGGGACGCTGTTGGGGGCCAGTGAGACGCCGGGCGGCAACCCCGGCCGTTTTCTGCTGACGGATGCATGGCCGACGGGGACGGCTGAGGCTCCTGGAGAATGGGCCATGATGGCCCCCGTGGTGGCGGACAAAACGCAGGTTGCCAGCTATTTCCCTGCATTGTTGACGGGGTATGCACGCAATTACCGTGACTATGTGTCGCGCCCCGGCTGGCCAGGGTATGAGCACCTGGTGACCGTCAAGTGCACGGCGGAGCAGGCTGCTACCCTGAATGCGGAGCAGGCTGCTACCCTGAATGCGGAGCAGGCTGCTGCCCTGAATAAAGAGAATACAGATCTTGTTAAAAAGGAGCTGGTTACCCTTGATGCACTCCGGGCGGCAAGCCTGACAGCGAACCACAAGCAAGCGCAGGACGTGCTGAAACGGGTCGAACAGGCCTTTGCCGGCACACTGCCTTCCGTGCCTGTCGTATTGCGGGCCAGCGTGGCGATGGCCGGGGTATACGCCCGCGTGGACCGTGAGCGCGGGGTCTGGAAGGCCCCGGCCAACGTGGCCGTGGCCGGCGTGACGGCCCTGGTGGTTCAGGGGGAAACGTCAGCACCAGTAAGCTCAGGGGGCGGAGGCAGTGCTTCGCCTGAGCCGGCTAAAGCACCGACCCCCTGGGATAAGCCTGTGCCGGTTCGGTTCGACGATACGTTGAACACAAAACTTATCGGCCCGCAGATCAACGCGATCCGCGCGTTTCGCGGCCAGGGCCTGATGGTGTGGGGGGCCCGGACCCAGAAGGATAATGACCTCTGGCGGTATATCCCGGTGCGCCGCCTGTTCAACACCCTTGAGCGCGATGCCCGTACGGCCCTGCAAGCTGCGGTGTTTGAACCCAACAGTCCGCTGACCTGGGAGCAGGTGCGCGGCGGACTGGACCACTATCTCAATGCGTTGTGGCGCAAGGGCGCCTTGCAAGGGGAGACGCCTGAACAGGCGTATTACGTGCAGATTGGGCTCGGGACAACCATGACCCAGGACGACATCAACCAGGGCCGCATGGTTGTGCGGATCGGGGTGGCGGCGGTACGTCCGGCCGAGTTCATCATTCTGCAATTGACCCAAAACGTGATCGCCAGTTGAGTACGTGGGGCATCATCGAGACGGAGGCTGAGGTATGAGTGTGGATTGGCATGACGGGGAGGCGCCGGGCATCAGGCTGACGCAGTCGGTGATGCCCGACGGAGACGCGGGAGCACGTCTGTCGAGTGCCCTGCCGGCGTTCATCGGGGGGCACCCGGCGATCACCGGCGCAAGGCAGGCAGTGAATACGACGGGCGTGTATTTTGTGCCGGTGGCGACATGGGAACAGTGGCCATGGCGTTACCGTCCGGGGGAATGGTGTTTGGCGGATACCGTCCGGCACTATTTTGACAATGGCGGAGGGCCGTGTTTTGTCCTCACCGCCCCAGAGGAAACGACAAGCACCGATCAGGCCCAGTGGGCATGGTGGGACACCTTCATCGGTACTGCCAGTACGCTGTTGTTACGCGAGCCTGCCATCACTCTGGTGGCGGCTCCGCAACTGTCATTATTGTCCTCCTCCCCGGTGGGTGAGCACGTTGAGGGGGAGGCCGAGGCGCTGGTCTTGCGCTGGCAGGCGCTCTTGCAGGCGTGCGCCAGCCGCCCGGATCTGTTTTTCGTGCTGGATGCGCCCCCCGAGCCGCAGGTGGCCACCGCCTGTATCGAGTCAATCCGCAGCTCGAATGCATTGTCGCACGATGTCGCGTCGCGTGTGGCGCTCTATGGGCCCCACCTGGTGACGGATTACGACGACGTGGGCACCTTGCCGCCGTGCGGTGCCGTGCTGGGCGTCTACGGGCGTACCGATGAGGTCGACGGCGTGTGGAAAGCCCCGGCCAACGAGATCTTGCTGCATGTGATTAAACCGGCGGTGCGTGAGACGCTGGCCCGGGAGTGGTTTGCCGCCAACCAGCCCGCCATCAACCTGATCCGCAGTTTTGCGGGCCGCGGCACCCGTATCTGGGGATGCCGGACCTTGTCTTCCGCGGCCGCCTTTCGTTATGTGCAGGTGCGCCGCACGGTGACCTGGATTGAGGCAAACCTGAAGCAGATTTGCCGGTTTGCGGTATTCGAGCCGAATAACGAGATCACCTGGTTTCAGGTTCGGGGGCTGTGTCGTGCCTGGCTGCGGCGGGTTTGGCTGGACGGGGGACTGGCAGGGGCCGATGAAACGGCCGCGTTTTCAGTCCGGGTCGGGCTGAATGAGAGCATGACGGCGGCCGATATCGAGGCCGGACGCCTGGTCATTGCGGTCGGTGTCTCGGTGCTGCATGCCGCGGAGTTCATTGATGTGAGGCTGGTGTTGACCGTCGGTGACGGTCAGGAGAATGGCACATCATCGCAGGGGAGTCGAAACGCATGAAAACACCATGGATGAGTGCGCCCACTCTGTCGCACCGTTTTTTGGCGACATTTTTTATCAAGGGCATTCCAAGTCCGATGGACATCCGGTTCGCCCGCGTTTCGGGGTTGGGTCGTGAGTTGCAAATCACCCAGTTGCGGCAAGGGGGGGATAACCTGGGCACGGTAAATCTGGCGGAGCGCGTGACCCATGGCACTCTGGTGTTTGAGCGGGGTCTGGCGACGCTGACGCCCGTCACCGCGATGTTCGAACTGGCGCTGGGTCAGTTTGCGAACACCTACCTGAATGCGGTGATCCTCCTGCTGGACAGCCATTCACGGCCGTTGTGCAGCTGGACGATAACGGATGCGCTGCCGGTCAAATGGAGCACCGGCGATCTGGATGCGACGGGCAACACGGTGCTGATCGAAACGCTGGAGCTGGCATATCACGAACTGCATTGGGCGGGGAGGTAGAGCAGATGACACTGGAGATACGCGAACTGGTGATTGAGGCCAGGGTGGTTGACGACGCGTCACAGGGCCAGAAAGCCCCCCGGGAGCCGGGGATGAGTGTCGCCGAGCAGGCGCGCTGGGTCGAGCTGGTGACCCGACGGGTACTGGACGCGTTGCATGAACAACGGGAGCGCCAATGATGATGGGATTACGGGAACGTGGGCTGGCAAAGTTGATGTTGGCCCCTTATCCGGGCACGTCGACGGATGAAAAGTTTACGGCGATGTACAACCCCGAGTCGATCCATCTCGACTACGTGGCGACGGCAACCACACCGCTGGCCGGGCTGAATCAGGATTTTACCCAAAGCCCCTACAGCGAGATTGAACCGCCGACGCTGAGCCTGGAGTTGATTCTGGATGCGCGGGGGCCGAAGGGCGGGGTATCGGTGAATGATCAGGTGAAGAAGTTGCGCCATCCTGTGCTTTGCCATGGGGCCGATGGGCAAGTTCCCCCGGGTGCAGGTGCTTTGGGGGGAAATGCGCTGGCATGGGTATGACCATTTCCGAGGGTACGTGCAAAATTTGGCGATTGTCTACACCCTGTTTGACCGCAGCGGTAAACCGCTGCGCGCCACGGTGACATTGACGCTGAAAGCGCTGGTCAGCGATGCGACGGCCAGCCTCAAGGCGACGCAGGCACCGACGAAACAGGTGTTGCAACTGCCGGACAAGACCTCGTTGCCGCAATTGCTGGCACTGGCGCCGGTAGCCACAGGGGCCGCGGGCTATCTGGCCACGGCCTATGCGAACGATATGGATAATCTGAGTGGTTTGATGCCTGGGCAGAGGCTTATCAGCCGTTAATACACGTCCAACGTGCGCCTGCGTACACAGTGAGGAGAATCAGATGAGCACCGAATCATTCACAAACCGGATCGCGGGGGCACTGGCTTCCTCCTCCCTGCACGATCCCGAGGTTAACGCGAAGAGCCCGGGCGCGGGGCGGACGGAGGACGCCGAGGGGCCGACATCCCCCAATCTCGTGACGGTACGGGTCGGCGGCCAGAGGGTGGACACGAAAGAGGCTTTCGTGGAGCAAATACAGATGCGACACGCCGTCAATGAAATTCCGTCGGCGACGGTGGTGCTGAATATTCCGGTGGACGCGCCAGGCGACCACACGCGTTTTGAGCAGGTGATGCATCTTTGTCGGGTCGGGGAATCGGTGACCGTGAAGATGGCAAGACTGACGGTGTTTGACGGCGTGGTGGGGGCGCTGAAGGTCACCCAGACCACAAAGGACAAGCGACAGATAAACCGTACGACTGAAAAGTCGGTTACAGAGGCTGAAAGCCACCCACCATAACCGCCTCTGGAAGGCACGGCAGGATACGGCGCTGGTGAGTGAGCTCTTAAAGGAGCATGAGGTTTCCGTGAACAGCATCGCATTGCCGGCGCACGAGAGTAAGCAGCGCTGCCAGTGGAACAGTACTGACTGGCATTTTCTGCGGGCCGTGCTGGGATTGCATGGTGCCTGGCTGTGGCCGCATACGGATGGCCGTGTCACGGTGAAGCCCCCTCAACTGGGGGGGCGTTCACATTCTGTTTCGGCGAAGCCCGAGCCCCATGGTGTCACGTTGCTGGATGCCGAATGGGAGTATTCGGGGCTGAACCAACCCCAGAAAATGACGACGCAAAGCTGGGACCTGAGTAAACAGGCGGTGGTGAAAATGACGGCAAAGCCCCAGACCCTGGGGCAGGGGGCTGGCACCGTCCACGGTGAAAGCCCTCGGGGCTCACGGTGGCACCTTGTTGACGGGACAGTGGGAGGGGGGGGGCAACAACAGTCAGCCGTCGACGGCTGGTTCGCCGGGCAACAGGCGCAGGCGGTCAAGCTCCGTTTGACGCTTGAAGGCTGTCTGGACTGGCAAGTCGGGGATACGGTGACGCTGTCCCATTTTGGTCATCCTCTGGATGGGAAGGCGATCGTGACACAGGTTGAATTCAACTGTGATCTGAACGCGCGGCAAGGCCGGACGATTATCGGGGTGGGCCTGGATGAGGCGGCGGCGTCAGCAACCGCCGCTGGTGACGCCTTCGGGCCCTGATGGTGGCGAAAGTGGCCCCCTATCGCACCGATCCCCGTGGCAAATCGTGGAATCGCCTGCCGGTGAAGGTGCCGGTGCTTGGGGAGGAGATCATCTGGGCCCGCATGGGCCATGTGTACGCCAGCGACCACAGTGGCGTGACCTTTTACCCCGAGGCAGGCGACGAGGTGGTGCTGGGGTTTGTGGGGGATATGCCGGTGATTATGGCATCGTTGCACAACCCGCAGCGCAAGGCAGCGATCGAGCCCGACGAGAAGAATGCAAAAAAAGGCATGGTGCTGCGTCATCAGGGCCAGCGGATGGAGCTGAGCTTCCATCGTGGCACGGGGGGAGGCGGTTCTGGCGCTCGGGGAAGACAAGACGCCGGAGGCAGCAGCTTGTGGTCGACAAGGCGAAAGGGGTGGCGATATCGAGCCTGAAGGGCGATCTGCGGGCTGACGTGAAAGCGGGCGGCGCCGCCGTGACGACAAAAAAAGACATTGCGCTGATGGCCGACGAACAGCTGCTGTTCAGCGGGAAAAAAGACGTGAAGCTGACCAGCGACATGAACATGACACTGGCGGCGCAAGAGACGCTGACGGGACAGGGCAAGACCGGTGTGCAGATGGAGAGCGGCGAGGGAAAACTGGGCGCTGTCAACCGGAGTCGGCGGATCTGTCTGCGGTACAGACGAACGTGACGGGCAAGGGACGGGTGACGGTGCAGGGGAAAGAGGCCGTTGACATTGAAGGCATGAGCATTGAGGTGAAAGCCCGCGGCAACGCAGCAATTTCGGGGCCGAGGGTGACTGTCGACGGGACGGCTGACGTGGGCATTAAAGCGCCTCGTGTCACGGTGGGATGGCGACATGACGGAGGTCGGCGGCACCGGGGATCACCCAGGTGAAGGGCAGCATGATCAATTTGGGATGATCGGACGGTGGATGAGCGGTAGGGAGAAAAGTAATGAGCAATCAGAATGAAGAATTGATCCGCTTGTATGGCTCGGGGTGGCGGTTCCCATTGCGCTTTGAACCCAGGCCGTGACCGACGCCACGGATGGGCTTGCGCCCAGTGCGGTGGTGATGTCGGCAGGGGGGGATAATGTGGCGCAGAGTCCTGGCGATGTTGTTTCAGACCGCAGCCGGTGAACGGATCATGCGGCCGGACTATGGCTGCGACATGCAATCGCTGGATGTTCGCCAACCTGTCCGAGAGCATGTTGGGGGCATTGCGTCATCGGATTGTGGAGAGCGTGGCCCACCATGAACCTCGCGCGGAACAGGTGGACGTTGTTCTGCAGGAAGATCCGACGTTACGGGGCTACTGCACGTTGCCGTGAGGTACCACCTGGCAGGACAGACCCAGCAGGTCACGGGGCAACTCAACCTGCTGGAAAGCGAAGACGGAGGCCGTGCATGGGCGATTTCGTAGTGGCGACCGGGGATCTGGTGATCTTCGAGCCGACATTCGGCAATCGGACTCTGCTGGCCCCTGCGCAGGCGGTGCTGGCGGGAACGGGGCGCTTCATGGTCAATGGCAAACCGGGGTGCGTGATCAGTGACCTGGCGAAGGTGGTTGTGCCGGGGGTGCCCTATATGGCCGGCAATTTTTCGGTGCCGGGCGTGGGGATGATCCAACTGGTGATGGCGGGGCCTGATCAGTCCGCGCACAAGGTGTTGAGCGGGCCACCGGTGCTCATTAAGGGAAGTGAATGCCAGGCGATGTTTATCCCCGACGGCCCGGCGACGGATCCGACATCCCGGTGTGCCGGATCCGACTGTGGCGTCCCCACGCCCGGCAAGGGGCGGTTCATGGTGACGCAGGTCAAGGTAACGGCAAACTGACGGGCGCGACAGAGGAACGACAATGACCGATGAGACAAAAAAGGCGGCAGGGATGACGACGACAAGCAGAACGGCAGCCTTCGTGCTGGATGATCGTTCGATTGGGACGCAGCTGGATGCCTTTCGGCAGTACAGCCAGCGTTTGCCGTACGCAAAGAGTGAGGTATCCGGCTGGCCGGCAACCACCAATTGGGCCGCAGGTGGTGCTGGGGTTTGAGGCGGGGGCACGGCGGCGTCGCCCACGGGCAGCGCTGCCTGGCCTGAGGCCGCCGCGCTGGCCTGGGCATTCGAGCGCGACCGGTTTGGTCAAATTGTACGAGGCGCCGGAACAGGCCGACGGTCAGTTGCCGCCGGAGCGCGCGTTCCTGCTGAGCCTGCTGGGCATGCTCGAAACCCCCCCGGGCCTTGTTGAACCAGCTTCCGGCACAGCATCGTTCGCTGTACTACCGGCAGATGCTGGCGCTGGAGGCCCTGGCGCCCCAGGCGGATGGGGTCACGGTGCACTTTACGCTGGTTGACGGCGTGCGTGAGCAGGTGTTGCCGGCAGGGTTGTTGCTGGACGCCGGGCAGGATGGGGCGGACAATGCCCTGCGGTATGCGTTGACGCAACCGCTGACGGCCAATGCCGCCCGCGTGACGGACCTTCGCTGGGTGGTCAATGACCCCTATATGCCGGGGGGGCGGCGGGCACGCATTGTGCTGGATGAGGCGGCGGGACACACCTGGCCGGTGACGGGCGTACGGATGTTCGGCCGCGCGCCGGTCAATGCCGGCGAGCCGCCCCGGGCCGATGCCGATCGCGTTGTCGACAGTGGGCGGATAATCGAGTCACCGGTGCTGGACGTGGCCGGCGGGGAACGCACCTGGACAGTGACCCTGGCGAGTGCCCTGAGCGGCGGCCTGTCAGCTGCCGTGAGCATGGGGGAAGCCTGGGCCCCGCTGATCTGCACGGCGAACACCAAGGCAAACACGACGTGGACGATAACGCTGCCTGCGACCGGCGGCGCGCCGTCCGCGGTGTCTGCCCTGGACGGCCTGACGTCAACCGCCCCTTTGCTGCGGTTGACCAGCCCGGTGGGCGCGCCGGTTCCGGCCATCCAAAAACTTGAGGTCAAGGTCCACGGGGGGCCGTTGGGGTGCACTGTGCCCGCGATGACGGGACGTCGCTGTCAGAAGGCGGATTGCCCTTTGGCGACACGGCGGAGGCCGGCGATGGGCTCAGTCTGATGTCGCCGGAATGGTGGCGACTGGGGAAAAAAACTGACGTCGGTGACCGTCACGCCCGTCTGGACCGGGTTGCCGCCGAAGGCGCTTTCTGCGTGTATGGCCCCGACGAACAGCAAAAGGCCCAGGGGCTGGTTGTTTGGTGGATAAGGATCTTAATGTCACCACAGATAATAATAACGGAAAGTCACTCAACAAGCTCACCGAGTTTCCCGCGGATACCCGGGCGCACCGTGTCAGCAACGCGGGCGAGATTGCCGCACTTATTCCCGCCGACACGGGTTACCCGGGCGCCCCGAAAGACAATGCAGATTTCGCGGTGACCGTATCACTGATGCAGCAAGGGGCGGACGCTTACGGCGTTGGGCACATTGCCGTTGTTTGCCAATGGCAAGACGCAGAGGGCGACGCCCACAGGCACTGACGCTGCCTGTCGACGCCCGGGGCCGATGGCGGACCCGACGGCCCCGGTGCCGGATATTGAAGAGCCGGCACGGTGGCCGTGGTACTTCCGGTTAACCCTGACACGATCGTTCCTGCAGCACGAATTCGAGGCGCATGAACGTGCCGCGCCGCAGACCCTGCTGTTGTTGAGTGAGGAAGAGACTGTCCACTATGTCCCGATGATGGAGACGGTAAAGACGGTAGAGGATAATCCAAAAACGTATTACGTGCATAAAATGTGGAAACCTCCCAGACCACGGGCAAAAAAACGCCCATGCCGGCCATGGAGGAGAAAAAGGTCAAGATTGTCACGCCGGTGCCGCTCACGGTGCCGAAGGCACGATGGAACCCCGCCGTATTCCCGCAATGGGCGGGGTGCAGGTCGCCTATGAGGCGGCCGATGACCAGGTGGTGCAGCGGATCATCACCCGTTTGGGCATGTCTCGCCGGCGGTGATGCAGGCACAACCGGCGCCCCCGGCCGTGGCGGAAGTGTATGTGGGGGTTGACGGCATCACGGCGGGTCAGCTGCTGTCGCTGCACTGGCAGGTGAAAAGTCCGGCCCGCCTGCCATTGGAATGGGATTACCTGACCGCGGGCGAGGGCTGGGCACGGCTGACGGTGAACGACGGCACCGACGGGTGGCACACGAGCGGCATATGGTCGGTTGACTGGCCGGAGGACGCGAGTCGAACGTCGACCAGCCTGCCGACAGGGCGCCTGTGGCTGCGAGGCCGGTAACTGCCTGGCCTGAACATGACAAGGCGTCTGGCGTATTACCGACGACCCCCTGGCTGGCGGGAATGGTGACGAATGCCGCCCTGGCCCGGCTGGTGTCGCCGCACCAGGTGCAGGCGTCCCATTTTGAGACGGGCTTGCCGGCCGGCCGTATCGTGCAGGCGCTGTCAGCGCCGGACACGCTGCAGTCGGTCACTCAGCCATGGCGGTCGCAAGGCGGCCGGGCAGCCGAGACACAGGCCGCGTTTGAGGCTCGCGTGGCACGTCGTTTACGCCATCGTGAACGCGGGTTGAATAACGTCGACCTGATGATGTTGTTGCAGGAGCAGCATGAGGGCATTCGTGAGCTGGCCGTCTTGCCCGCCGCCCCGGCCACCACTACGCGGGCACTGTGCCAGACCCTTGTGGTGATGCCGGGGCCGGCGCTGAGTGACAGTGACGATGCGTGTCGGCCAGCATTGAGCAGCCAACACCTGGCGGCGATGGCACAGGGACTGAAGGCGATCACCTCGCCCTGGCTGTCGCTGACGTGCGTCAATCCTGAGTATGTCCCGGTCAGCGTCAGTTGGGATGTCGAGTATGTCACCGGCCTGAGCCCTGCGATGGGGTATGTGCGGGCGAAGGCGGCACTGGACGCGGCATTGATGGCATGGTCCCGGCCATCCGATGACCACGGTCAGCCCGTCCTTGGCCGCGCGGTCACGCACAGTGCGGTTCGGGATGTGCTGCACCGGCTGCCCGAGGTGGCGACGATCAAGGACGTGTATCTCAACGGCCCGTCGTCGAATGAGCCCACGCTGACGCCGGGACAGGTGGCGGTGGTGACGTGCATTCCGCGGGAATATACCGGCCTGACCCTCACCTGGCTGGGCGGTTCGCGTGATATTGAATTGACCGCAGGTCAACACGCGACGGTGCAGATAACCCTGCCGACGACGGCGGCAGGGCATGATGGCCCGCCTGCAGAGGTGTATCTGGTGAACCTGGAGACGGGGCAGCGTTTGCCGACGGCAACGACGGCAAACGGCCTGTGGAGTGAGTACGACCCCGATAAGCTGACTTTCACGGTGCATACGCCGGCCGGTCTGTGCGGGATCTTCCGCCTGGGGGTTGTCGTTGTGTACCCGCGGGGCATCACCCTGCAATCGACGTCCATCGGGGAGAGTCTTACCCTGTATCTGCGTCAGTACCCCGCCGCATCTGCCTCATGAGGCAATCCGCCCCACGTGTAAACAAGCACAGGCGTGTCTTGCGGTGCGCCGCGATGACACGCCCAACACCGGCGCGTGCGCCGGGAGAAGAACGGAGAATGAAAACCATGGCTGACAAGTCCAACGCCGTACCGGCGAGCGTGATGCCGGTGAGTGAGGCGGTGCAGGAACAGATCCATTTCGACAGGTTATGGGCAACCGCGCAAGGCGCGCTGGCACTTTACGCAGGGCAGCGCTGGAGCGCACGGGGTGACGATGACCCTGGGGTGACCTTGCTGCAGGCGCTCGCCTACGGCGTCTCTGACATCAGCTATCGCCATACCCTGCCCCTGATCGACTTGCTGACAGCGCCGACACCAACGCAGTCAAAAGACGCAAACACCACGCTGGAGCATGAGGGGAGCCTCTTTGCGCCCGAGTTTGGGCCCGAGTGGGCACTGACCAGCAGCCCGGTGACCCTGGCGGATTACCGACAAGCGATCCTGGATCTGGTGCCGGATAGCGGCCCCAAGAACACCTTCTGTTTTCGGGATGCGCAGATCGCCCGGGTGTCGGCGGACGAAAGTTACCAGTACACCTATGACGAGACGGA